>NZ_LIRJ01000127.1:0-17835 GCF_001419745.1 Streptomyces silaceus
AGAGGTGTATGAGAGACAGGGGCGGGGCTGCGCTTCAGTAACCCCGCCGGGGGCGGGGCGCTGGCGGAGTTCGACCTGCGGTCGGCTGTTCGCTAGTCCTCGGGGACGTGTCCCTTCGGACGTGTCCCTGCGTACCCCTGACGGACTAGAGCGGCTTCACGTAGCAGAGGCTCAAGTCGTCGAAGCGGTAGTGGCCGAACTTCTGGGGGGCCGGGGTGTAGCCGCTGGAGGCGTAGAGGGCGATGGCCTCCGGCTGCTTCGTGCCCGTCTCCAGGACCACGCGGGTGCGCCCCGCCGCCTTCGCGTCGTCCTCCAGGACGGCCAGTATCCGGCGGGCGAGGCCGAGACCGCGGGCCTCGGGGGTGACGTACATCCGCTTCAGCTCGGCGTCGCCGTCCTCGTAGCCCGCGCCGTTCCGGTCCATGCTGCGCCAGCCGCCCGTCGCGAGCGCGGTGCCGTTCTCGTCGTACGCGATGACGTAGAGGCCCCGCGGCGGCTCGAACATGGACGCGTCGAGCGGGGTGACGTCGCCCTCGTCGCCGTAGCGCTCCGCGTATTCGAGCTGGACGCGGTCGTTGAGCCTGATCGCGTCCGGGTGCGCGAACGTCACCGTGCGCAGATGGACAGCCGGGGCCGAGGACTGGTGCTGGATACTCATGCGTTCCATCGTACTTCTATGCGGTGTCATGGCGGTCGTGTCGTCCAGTGTGCCGGTATCGTGCCGGGATGCTCACTGTGACCAGCGTGAATGTGAACGGGCTGCGGGCCGCCGCCAAGAAGGGCTTCGTGGAGTGGCTCGCCGAGACCTCGGCCGACGTGCTGTGCCTCCAGGAGGTGCGCGCCGAGGAGCACCAGCTGCCCGACGAGGTGCGGGACCCCGAGGGCTGGCACGTCGTGCACGCGCCCGCCGCGGCGAAGGGCCGGGCCGGCGTCTCCCTCTACACGCGCCGTGAGCCGGACCGGGTGCGGGTGGGGTTCGGGTCGCAGGAGTTCGACGGCAGCGGCCGGTACGTCGAGGCCGATCTGCCGGGCGTCACCGTCGCCAGCCTGTACCTGCCCTCCGGCGAGGTCGGCACCGAGCGGCAGGACGAGAAGATCCGGTTCATGGACGAGTTCCTCGTGTACCTGAAGGAGCTGAAGGCGCGGGCCGCCGCCGAGGGGCGCCACGTCGTCGTCTGCGGCGACTGGAACATCGCCCACCGCGAGGCCGACCTCAAGAACTGGAAGGGCAACAAGAAGAACTCCGGCTTCCTGCCCGAGGAGCGGGCCTGGCTGGACGAGGTCTTCGCGGAGTACGAGGACGTCGTGCGGGCGCAGCACCCGGACGTCGAGGGGCCCTACTCCTGGTGGTCCTACCGCGGGCGCGCCTTCGACAACGACACGGGCTGGCGCATCGACTACCACGTCGCGACGGCGGGGCTCGCCGAGCGCGCGGTGAAGGCGTACGTGGAGCGCGCCGCGACCCACGAGGAGCGGTGGAGCGACCACGCGCCCGTGACGGTGGTCTACGACCTCTAGGCCGCCCGGCGGCGGTCCACGGCCTCCGGGCGGGCCCGCCGCCGTCCCGTCCCCCTCTCCCCGGGGCGTCACAAAGTCCGGCGGAAGGCTGTCCCGGGCCCGCCCGGCATGGCAGATTGCAGTCGCGTACATGACGAAGTGCACGACCAACTGCCAAGGGTCCGGGGGGACTTCATGTCAGGCATGCCGTCGAGACGTGCCGTACTGGTGGGCGCGGCGGGCGCCGGGGCCGTGGTGGCGCTGCCCGCCACGCGGGCGTACGCGGCGCGGGCGCACGCGGTGCGCGAGGCGCGCGGAACGGGCGGCGACGGCGGGATCCCCGCCGGTACGCCGCCCGTTCTGCTGACCGAGCAGGCGACCAGGCGCATCCTCGTGCTCGACCCGGGGCGGCGCGTCTGGGACCCGGCCGCCGATCCGTCGGTGGTGCGGTGGCAGTTCTCGCCGCTCGGCGATCCGCGCTACAAGGACCTGCGCCCGGACGTGAGCTGGGTGTACCCGAGCGAGGCGAAGGTGCGCAGGCACCGGCGGCGTACGTACGTCCTGACGACCGCGTCGTTCGGCTTCGTGGCCGTCGTCGAGCATCCGACGGGCCGGCGGTACTGGGGCGCGGCGCTCGGGCCCGGCGACGATCTGTTCAATCCGCACAGCGCGGAGATCCTGCCCGACGGCAACGTGGCCGTCGCGTGCAGCACGGGCGCGCTGGTGCGGCTGTACGCGGCCTCGCAGGGCCCGCGGGCCGCGCGGTACGCGGAGGCCGTGCTCAAGGGTGCGCACGGGCTGCACTGGGACGGGGCGCGCAAGGCGCTCTGGGCGCTCGGTGACGACGAGTTGGTGACGTACAGGGTCGGCGGGAAGCCCGCGCGGCCCGCGCTGGAGCAGGTCTCCGCGGTCGGCCTGCCGGTCGGCACGCCCGGGAGGACGCCCGGTGGGCACGACCTCTTCCCGGTCGCCGGGCGGCCGGGGCGGCTGTGGGTGACGACCAACGCGGCCGTCTTCCAGTACGACATGAGCGGCGGCGCCTTCGTGCAGGACTTCGCCGGCGCGACGGAGATCTCCCGCAAGTCGGTGAAGGCCGTCGGCGACGACCCGCGCACCGGGCAGGTCGTGACGACCGTGCCGGAGAGCGGTCTGGGGGAGACCTGGTGGACGACGACGGTGGGCGTCCACCGGCCGGCCGGTTCCTACAAGCTGGTCAACGGCGGTATCTACAGGGCGCGTTGGTGGCTGCCCCACTGAGAGGCGCTGAGCGGCGGGATCCGGTCAGGACTGGTTGAGCCTGCGGTCCAGTGCCATCGAGAGCTCCGCCTCCACCACGCTCTTGGCGAGCGGGCGGAGCAGCTCGATGTCCACCTCGGCGCTGTCGGGGAGGTGGGTGCGCATGACCGAGATGAACAACTCCGCGAGCGCGTCGGCGTGTTCGCGCACGCGCTGTCCCGCCTCCAGGACCGCCGACAGCGGAACTCCCTTGCGTACGAGGGTGGATGAGGCCTCCAGGAGGCGGCGGCTGATGTGCACGAGTTCGTCGCCGTCGGTGCCGAGGTAGCCGAGGTCCAGGGCGGCGACGAGGTTCTCCGCGGTGACCTCGCCCGCGAAGTGGTCGGCGAGCTCCTCCGGGGTGAGGCGGACCGGCTGCTCCTCGGTCGGCTCGCCGAGGCCGAGGAGTTCGCCGACGTCGCGGCCCTTGTCGAAGGCGTCGGACAGTTCGGCGATGCCGCTGAGGGTGTGGCCGCGCTCCAGGAGGGCGGCGATGGTGCGCAGGCGGGCCAGGTGGTGGTCGTCGTACCAGGCGATGCGGCCCTCGCGGCGCGGTGGCGGGATCAGCCCGCGCTCGCGGTAGAAGCGCACGGTGCGCACGGTGATGCCGGCCTGCTTGGCCAGCTCCTCCATGCGGTACTCGCGCACGCCGCCTTCGCCTTCGGGTCGGTCTCCTCGGTCTGCCACGCCGGAAGCCTATGTTGTACCGCCGGTAACTTTCTGCCGCCCAGCCCCTACCCATGAGTACGCAGGTGTTCTACGCTCCGGATTGCGCCAGTGGTTACTGGCAGAGTCGGGTACTTCGGGAGGCGGCGGCATGGCCGAGCGCGAGCGTGGCCCTGAGCAGGGGCGCGAGCAGGAGCACGTACGGGTGGCGGTGATCGGATCCGGCTTCGGTGGTCTGGGGGCCGCCGTGCGGCTGCGCCGCGAGGGCATCACCGACTTCGTGGTCCTGGAGCGGGCCGGCGCGGTCGGCGGCACCTGGCGGGACAACAGCTATCCGGGCTGCGCCTGCGACGTGCCCTCGCACCTGTACTCGTTCTCCTTCGCGCCCAACCCCGACTGGCCGCGCACCTTCTCCGGCCAGGAGCACATCTGGGACTATCTGGAGCGCGTCGCCGACACCTTCCGGCTGCGCCCGCACATCCGCCTCAACACCGAGGTGACCCGGATGCGCTGGGACGCCGAGCGGCTGCGCTGGGAGATCGAGACCGGCAACGGCAGCCTCACCGCCGACGTCGTCGTCTCCGCCACCGGGCCGCTCTCCGACCCCAAGACCCCGGACATCCCCGGCATCGACACCTTCCCGGGCAAGGTCTTCCACTCCGCCCGCTGGGACCACGACTACGACCTGCGCGGCAAGCGCGTCGCGATGGTCGGCACCGGCGCCTCCGCCATCCAGATCGTGCCCGAGATCCAGAAGCAGGTCGGCAGGCTCACCCTCTTCCAGCGCACGCCCCCGTGGGTCATGCCGCGCGCGGACCGTGCCATCACCGGCGTCGAGCGCTGGCTGCACAAGCAGCTGCCGTTCACCACGCAGGCCCGGCGCGGGATCCTGTGGGGCATCCGGGAGCTCCAGGTCCAGGCGTTCACCAAGCGGCCCAACGAGCTCGGCATGATCGAGCAGATCGCCAAGCGGAACATGGCGCGCGCCATCAAGGACCCCGCGCTGCGGGCCAAGCTGACGCCGACCTACCGCATCGGCTGCAAGCGGATCCTGCTCTCCAACGCCTACTACCCGGCGCTCGCCAAGCCCAATGTCGACGTCGTCGCGAGCGGTCTGAGCGAGGTGCGCGGCAACACCGTCGTGGCCGCCGACGGCACGGAGACCGAGGTCGACGCGATCATCTTCGGCACCGGGTTCCACGTGACGGACATGCCGATCGCCGACCGGGTGATCGGCGAAGAGGGCCTCACGCTCATGGAGACCTGGAAGGACGGCATGAACGCGCTGCGCGGCGCGACCGCGGCCGGCTTCCCCAACTGGATGACGATCATCGGCCCGAACACCGGGCTCGGGAACTCCTCGATGATCCTGATGATCGAGTCCCAGCTGAACTACATGGCCGACTATCTGCGGCAGCTCGACGTGCTCGGCGGGCGCGCCGCGCTCGCCGCCCGGCCGGACGCCGTGCGCGTCTGGAACGACCGGGTGCAGCAGCGGATGAAGCGCACCGTGTGGAACACCGGCGGCTGCAACAGCTGGTACCTCGACGAGAACGGCGTGAACACGACGGTGTGGCCGGGCACGACCACCGAGTTCCGCGCGGCGACGCGGCGGGTGGACCTCTCCGAGTACGAGGTGATGCGCGAGCCGAAGCCGGCCACGGCGCTGACGGTCGTCGACGGCGCCACGTCCGGTACGGGCAAGGGCAAGGGCGGGTCCAAGAAGGTCGAGGCGGGCGCATGAGCCGACTGACGCATGTCGTGAGCGGCCCCTACGCGCCGCCCGCCGCCGCGCGCGAGCTGTCCGCGGTGTCCGCCGACGGCGCCCGTATCCACGTCGAGGTGCACGGACCCGAGGGGGCGCCCGCCGTGGTGCTCGCGCACGGGTGGACCTGCTCGACGGCGTTCTGGGCGGCGCAGATACGTGCCCTCAGCGCCGATCACCGGGTGATCGCGTACGACCAGCGGGGGCACGGGCGCAGTGCCGCGCCGGTGGACGAGGACGGGTACAGCACCCGGGCGCTCGCCGACGACCTGGAGGCGGTGCTCGCGGCGACGCTCGCGCCGGGCGAGCGGGCCGTGGTCGCGGGGCACTCCATGGGCGGCATGACGATCATGGCGGCGGGCGGCCGTGAGGGCTTCCGCGAGCACGTCGCCGCCGTCCTGCTGTGCAGCACGGGGAGTTCGGACCTGGTCGCCGAGTCCACCGTGGTGCCGCTGCGGGCCGGGCGGCTGCGGACCCGGATCACCCGGTCGGTGCTCGGTTCGCGGGCGCCGCTCGGGCCGGTGACTCCGGTCGCCAGGAAGATCCTCAAGTACGCGACGATGGGCCCCGGTTCGGCGCCGGAGAAGGTGGAGGCGTGCGCGCGGATCGTGCACGCGTGCCCGCGGCGGGTGCGGTACGGCTGGTCGCACGTGCTCGATCTGCTCCAACTGGACGCCGAGGTGGCCGAGTTGCGGGTGCCGGCCGCGGTCATCGCGGGAACGGCCGACCGGCTCACGCCCGTGGTGCACGCGCGGCGCCTCGCGGCGGCGCTGCCGCAGTGCCTCGGGCTCACCGAGCTGACCGGGGCCGGGCACATGACGCCGGTGGAGGCGCCGGAGGCGGTCACTTCGCGCATCAGGGAACTCGTCGGGACGTACGTGCAGGTCGAGGACGTTCAGGTCAAGGAGGGCGCATGAGCAGGGTCAGCCTGGAGGGTCAGGTCGCGGTCGTCACGGGCGCGGCGCGCGGCGTCGGTGAGCTGCTCGCCCGCAAGCTGTCGGCGCGGGGCGCGAAGGTGGCGCTCGTGGGCCTGGAGCCGGACGAGCTGAAGCAGGTGTCGGAGCGGCTGCACACCGAGTCCGACCACTGGCACGCGGACGTCACGGACCACGTGGCGATGGCGCGGGTCGCGCAGGAAGTCAAGCAGCGGTTCGGGAAGGTCGACATCGTCGTCGCCAACGCGGGCGTCGCCAACGGCGGGCCCTTCCTGGAGTCCGACCCCGAGGCGTGGCGCCGCGTCATAGAGGTCAACCTGATCGGCAGCGCGGTGACGGGCCGGGCGTTCCTGCCCGTCCTGATGGAGAGCCGGGGCTACCTCCTCCAGATCGCCTCGCTCGCCGCGATCACGCCGGCGCCGATGATGACCGCGTACTGCGCGTCGAAGTCGGGCGTCGAGGCGTACGCGCACGCGTTGCGGGCCGAGGTCGGCTACAAGGGCGTCAAGGTCGGCGTCGGCTATCTGTCCTGGACCGACACGGACATGGTGCGCGGCGCGGACCAGGACGACGTGATGCGGGAGCTGCGACAGCGGCTGCCGTGGCCGTCCAACAAGACGTATCCGCTGGGTCCCGCGGTGGACCGCATCGTCGCCGGCATCGAACGCCGCTCCAGCCATGTGTACGCGCAGTGGTGGCTCCGGGGGATGCAGGGCATCCGGGGCTACCTGCCCGGCGTCATCGGGGCGGTGGGCCAACGCGAGATGCGCCGCTTCGAGCCGCGGCTCGGCACGATTTCCACGGGGCTCGTGGGGGCGGGGGGCTCGGCGGACGAGCGGGTCCGCACGGGTAGCTGAGCCTTCTACTTCACCTGCGGGGCCCCTGCGGGGCTGAGGCTTCTTCTCCACCTGCGGGCCGGTGGGGCTCCTGCGGGGCTGAGGCTGGGGGTTGTTCCTTTACCGCGGCCCGGCGGGGCTTGCCCCTGTCCCGCCGCTCCGCGGCGGATCGTCCCCACCCAACCGCTCACCCCGCACCGCAGCGGCGGGGCAGGGGCGGGGAGTTCGCCCCTGCGGCACCCCTCGTCGCCGGGTGGGGAGCTTCCGCCGCGGAAGCGGCGGGCAGGAACGTGTGTACCGGCCCGCAGGCGAACAGCCGGCCGCGGCCGGACACCCCGCGCCCCCGGCGCGAACACGAAGGGGCCCCCGGCGTCCCGGGGGCCCCTTCGTGTTCAGGCACAGCGCAGCGTCACGCGTCGTAGTTCTGGTCGAACTTGTCCTGCTGTTCCTGCGCTGCCTCCCGGGCCTGGTCCGGGGCCTGCGAGGCGCGCTCGCCCGCCTCGTCCCGGGCCTGCGAGGCGCGTTCGCTCGCCTCGTCCTGGGCGCCGCCCATGGCGTCCTTCGCCTTGTTGGCGAGGTCCTGGGCCTTGTCCTGGAACTGGTCCTTGATGCCCATGCGATTCACTCCCGTTGTGGGTGAGGGGATGGGGCCTCGACCAGGTTGACACGGGGGAACATTCCGCGCATTTCGATCATGCGGGCCGGGGCGGCAGCGGAGGCCGGCGGCGGTCGGGGACGTCCCCGTAGCCCGGCGGGGTCGCCGCCGGCCGCTGCTCCAGGAGGTCCAGCGCCAGCTGCACCGCGTCGTCGAGTTGGGCGTGCCGGCCCTCCGCCCAGTCCAGCGGCGTCCGCAGGACCTCCAGGTCCGGGGTGACGCCGTGGTTCTCCACGGACCACCCGTACGCGTCGAACCACCCCGCGTTCATCGGCACGGTGATCACCGTGCCGTCCCCGAGCGTGTGCCGCCCGGTCATGCCGACCACCCCGCCCCAGGTGCGCTGCCCGACCACGGGCCCGAGCGAGAGCAGCTTGAAGGCCGCCGTGATCATGTCGCCGTCCGAGGACGTCGCCTCGTCGGCGAGCGCCACCACGGGGCCGCGCGGCGCGTTCGTGGCGTACGAGACGGGCTGGGCGTTGCGCGTCAGGTCCCAGCCGAGGATCTTGCGGGTCAGCTTCTCCACGACCAGCTCGCTGATGTGGCCGCCCGCGTTGCCGCGCACGTCCACGATCAGCGCCGGGCGCGACACCTCAAGGCGCAGGTCCCGGTTGAACTGCGCCCAGCCCGAGCCGCCCATGTCGGGGATGTGCAGGTACCCGCACTTGCCGCCGCTCAACTCCCGTACCACCGCACGCCGTTTGGCCACCCAGTCCTGATAGCGCAGCGGCCGTTCGTTGATGAGGGGCACGATCGCGACCCGGCGCGCGCGGCCCTCGCCCTCCGCCGGCTGGAAGGTCAGCTCGACCGTCGTGCCGCCCGCCGCCGAGAGGAGCGGGTAGGGGCCGGTGACCGGGTCGACCGCGCGCCCGTCGATGTGGGTGAGGACCGCGCCCTCGCGGATGCCCGCGCCGGCCAGCGGCGAGCGCGCCTTGGAGTCGGAGGAGTCGCCGGGCAGGATCCGCTTGACCATCCAGCCGTCGTCCCTGCGCACCAGGTTGGCGCCGAGCAGCCCCATGGCGCGCTGGTAGTGCGGCGGCCCTTCGTTGCGCCGCGCGGCGGAGACGTACGCGTGGGAGGTGCCCAGTTCGCCGAGCACCTCGCGCAGCAGGTCCGCGAACTCGTCGGGGGAGGCGACGCGTTCGACGAGGGGACGGTACTGCGCGAGCACCCCGTCCCAGTCGATGCCGCACATGTGCGGCTCCCAGAAGTAGGCGCGGATGATGCGGCCCGCCTCGTCGTAGGCCTGGCGCCACTCGGCGGCCGGGTCGACCTCGTGCAGGATGCGCCGCAGGTCGATCCAGACGGTCGAGTCGCCGTCGCCCTGCTCGGTGGAGGGCACGGCGCTCAGGTCGCCCTCGTCGACGACCACGAGCCGCGTGCCGTCGCCGCTGAGCGCGAACCAGTCCAGGTGGTCGACGAGTTGCGACTTCTTCGCCTTGGCGATGTTGAAGTATTCGAGGGTGGGCCGCCCCGAGGTGTCGGCCGGGTTGGCGAAGGTCTCGCCGAGGGCCCCGGAGATCGGCCAGCGCAGCCAGACCAGCCCGCCGCCGCTGACGGGGTAGAGGGCCGAGTACTTGGACGCGGCGACGGGGAACGGCGTGACCCGCGACTCCAGGCCCTCCACCTCCACGGTCGTGGTGCCGTCGCCCGAGCCGCTGTCGCCCGGATCGAGGCCCCCGGCGGCCGGGCGCCCGTCGGGCAGCAGGGCGAAGGGGGACGGGGTCGCCGAGGAGAGGGGGACGAGGTAGGGGCGGCAGCCCAGCGGGAAGGAGAGGTCGCCGGTGTGCACGTCGTAGACGGGGTCGAAGCCGCGCCAGGACAGGAAGGCGAGATAGCGGCCGTCGCGGGTGAAGACCGGGTTCTCGTCCTCGAAGCGCCCGTTGGTCACGTCGACGATCGTGCGGGCGCCGGGACCCTCGATGCGGGCCAGCTTGATCTGCCGCAGGGAGCGGCCGATGCCCGGGTGCGACCAGGTCAGCCAGGCGCCGTCGGGGGAGAAGGCGAGGTCGCGGACGGGGCCGTTGATGGAGCGGATCAGCTCGGTGACCTCGCCGTTGGAGTCCTCGGTGGCGTCGATGAGGAGGAGGCGGCCGTCGTTCGAGGCGATGGCGAGGCGCTCGCCGTCGGGGTCGGCGACCAGCTCCTGGACGCGGCCCAGGTCCCCGCTCGCGAGCCTGCGCGGCTCGCGGTCGCCGCTGGCGCGCGGCAGATAGGCGATCTCGACGGCGTCCTCGCCCTCGGCGTCGGTGACGTAGGCGACCTGCCCGCCGGTGCCGAGCATCTCGGGCAGGCGTACGCGCACGCCCGGGGTGTCGGTGATGGTGCGGGCAGGCCCGTCGCGGTGGGTGAGCCAGTACAGGGAGCCGCGGACGACGACGGCGCTGGCCCGGCCCGTGGTGTCCACGGAGAGCGCGTCGACGTGCTGCGCGGCCGGCACCTGGTAGACCCGCCGCCCGGTGCGCGGACCGCCGAGCCGCACGTCGAGCCGGCGCGGCACGCCGTCGGCGGTCAGGTCGTCGACCAGCCAGATGTCGCCCGCGCACTGGTAGACGACGCGGGTGCCGTCGCTGGCCGCGTGCCGGGCGTAGAAGGCGTCGTGGTCGGTGTGGCGGCGCAGGTCGGAGCCGTCGGGCAGACAGGAGTAGAGGTTGCCGACGCCCTCGTGGTCGGAGAGGAAGGCGATGCGTCCGGCGACGAACATGGGCGAGTCCAGATGCCCGTCGAGGCCGGCCAGCAGCTGCTCGCCGTGCATCCACAGCCGGCCCGTAGCCCCGCCCCGGTACCGCTTCCACGCGGCGGGTTCGTGGGGCGGCTTGCCGGTCAGGAGCAGCGTCTTGCGCTCGGCGTCGCCGTCGGCGAGGGAGTCGGTGATCGCGATGTCCCAGACCGGGCCCCAGGGCAGCTTGCCGCCGGGCGAGCCGTCCACGGGCACGCTGTAGGCCCAGCAGAAGTACGAGAAGGGCTGGCCGTGGGAGGAGACGGCGAGGATGTCGCCGTCGGGGGACCAGCCGCAGACGCGGGTGTCGGTGGAGCCCCAGTAGGTCAGCCGCCGCGAGGGCCCGCCGCCGACCGGCACGAGGTGGATCTCCGGGTCGAGGCTGCGCCAGGTCGTGTACGCGATGTGGCGGCCGTCGGGCGAGAAGCGGGGGTGGCTCACCTTGGTCCGGTCGACGGTGAGCCGCCAGGCCCGGTCGGCGGGTGCGCCCTCGGGGGTGAGGGGGGCCACCCACAGGTCGTCCTCGGCGGCGAAACAGAGGCGGTCGCCGCTGAGGTGGGGAAATCGCAGGTAGGCCTGCTCGTCCTGGGCTTCGTCGCGCGCGTCGGTCACCTCACCATGCTTTTCCGCACCGGGGGCACCGGCAACTCGTGACGGGGGTGACGCGGAGCCGTGGCGGGGCACGACGGGGTGCGTGGTGCGGCGCCGCGCCGACCGCGTGACGCAGCACACGTACGAAACCGTTTCGTTTCGATAAGGCGAGGGGATACAGTCTTCGCGTACGAAACCGTTTCGTTCCGCAGTGGGACGTCGAGGAGCAGGAGGCGGGGATCATGGCTGAGCAGGCAACGACGCGGCGCAGCAGGATCACGCCCGAGCGCGAGGCCGAGCTGTACGGGGCCGTGCTCGACCTGCTCCGCGAGGTGGGTTACGACGCCCTCACCATGGACGCCGTCGCCGCCCGCACGCGGTCCAGCAAGGCCACCCTCTACCGCCAGTGGGGGAGCAAGCCGGAGCTGATCGCCAAGGCGTTGCGGCACGACAAGCCGGCGTCCCTCGCGGACATCGACACCGGCTCGCTGCGCGGCGACCTGTACGAGATGGTGAACCGCTCGGACGACTGTCAGATGGAGAAGGACGCCGCGCTGATGCGGGGCCTGTTCCATGCGATCCACGACAACCCCGAACTCCACCAGGCGCTGCGGAACCTGCTCATCGAGCCGGAGCTCACGGGTCTGAACGACCTGATGCGCAGGGCGGTCGAGCGCGGCGAAGTGGCCGCGGACAACCCGGCGCTGGAGTACGTCGTCCACATGATGGTCGGCGGCTTCGTCGCCCGGGACCTCATCGAGGACCGCCCGGTCGACCGCGCGTTCCTCGCCTCGTACATCGACGCCGTGATCCTCCCCGCCCTCGGCGTCTGACCCACCGCACCCGTCACCACCCCCTGTTCCTGACGCGACCGCTCACGTCGTCGGGCTGACACCCCCTGCCCTGCAGTCACCCCCGCGCTGCAGCCACCACGACCTGACCGGGAGTACGCCTCCGTGGCCACTTTCCTCTACAAACTCGGCAAACTAGCCTTCCGGCGGCGGCACTTCGTCGCCCTGATCTGGGTGGCGCTGCTGACCCTCGCCGGGGTCGGCGCGGCGTCCGCGCCCACCGCCTCGTCCAGCTCCTTCTCGATCCCCGGCACGGAGGCGCAGAAGGCCTTCGACCTGCTGGAGAAGCGGGCCCCCGAGGCGAGCGCGGACGGCGCGAGCGCCCGCGTCGTCTTCAAGGCCCCCGGCGGCGAGAAGGTGACGGACCCGGCCAACAAGCGCGAGATCGACAAGACCGTCGCCGCGCTCGCGTCCGGCTCGGACCAGGTGGCCCGCGCGGACAGCCCCTTCCAGGCCAAGACGGTCAGCAAGGACGGCTCCACGGCGTACGCCTCGGTCTCGTACAAGGTCACCGCGATGGAGCTGACCGACGACGACCGTGACGCGCTGGAGAAGACCGTCGACGAGGCGCGCGACTCCGGGCTCACGGTGGAGGTCGGCGGCGACGCGCTGGTGGCCATGCCCGAGACCGGCGCCACCGAGGTCATCGGCATCGCGATCGCGGCGGTCGTCCTCATCATCACCTTCGGCTCGCTGGTCGCGGCCGGGCTCCCGCTGATCACCGCCCTCATCGGCGTGGGCATCGGCGTCTCGACGATCACCGCCCTCGCCGACGCGCTCGACCTCGGCACCACCACCTCGACGCTCGCGATGATGATCGGCCTCGCGGTCGGCATCGACTACGCCCTCTTCATCGTCTCGCGCTACCGCGGCGAACTCGCCGAGGGCCGCGACCGCGAGGAGGCGGCGGGCCGCGCCGTCGGCACCGCGGGCTCGGCCGTCGTCTTCGCCGGACTCACCGTGGTCATCGCGCTGGTCGGCCTCGCGGTGGTCAACATCCCGATGCTCACCAAGATGGGCTTCGCCGCGGCCGGCACGGTCGTCATCGCCGTCCTCATCGGGCTCACGCTCATCCCGGCGCTGCTCGGCTACGCGGGCAAGCGGGTCCTGCCCGCGGGCGCGAAGAGCCGGATGTTCGGCGGCGGCAAGAAGGCCGCGGACGCCGGAGAGCGGGCCGACGGCGCGGAGAAGCAGAACATGGGCACCCGCTGGGCCCGCTTCGTGGTCCGCCGCCCGATCGCCGTGCTGCTCGTCGGCATCGTGGGCCTGGGCGCCGCGGCGCTGCCGGTCTCGAAGCTGGAGCTCGGCCTGCCGGACGACGGCGCGCAGCCCACGTCCACGACCCAGCGCAAGGCGTACGACCTGGTCTCGGAGGGCTTCGGCCCCGGCTTCAACGGCCCGCTGATGGTGGTCGGCGACCTCAAGGGCGCGGACGACCCGAAGGCGGCGGCCGGGGAGATCCAGAAGACGATCGCCCAGCTCGACGACGTCCTGACCGTCGCCCCGCCGATGCTCAACAAGGCCGGCGACACCGCCATCATCAGCGTCGTCCCGTCCTCCAAGCCCAGCGGCATCGAGACCGAGGACCTGGTCCACTCGATCCGCGACTCCGGGGCGAAGATCAAGTCCGACTCGGGCGCCGAGATCATGGTCACCGGCACGACGGCCATGAACATCGACGTCTCGCAGAAGCTCAACGACGCCCTGCTGCCCTACCTGGCGCTGGTCGTGGGCCTCGCCTTCCTGCTCCTGATCGTCGTCTTCCGCTCGATCCTGGTCCCGCTCAAGGCGGCCCTCGGCTTCCTGCTCTCGGTCCTCGCGGCCCTCGGCGCGGTCGTCGCGGTCTTCCAGTGGGGCTGGCTCGGCTCGCTCTTCGGCGTCGAGCAGACCGGACCGATCATGTCGATGATGCCGATCTTCATGGTGGGCGTGGTCTTCGGTCTCGCGATGGACTACGAGGTCTTCCTCGTGACGCGCATGCGTGAGGCGTACGTCCACGGGGAGCGCCCCGGCCAGGCGATCGTGACCGGCTTCCGGCACGGCGCCCGGGTGGTCTCCGCGGCGGCGGTCATCATGATCGCGGTCTTCGCGGGCTTCATCGGCTCGTCCGAGCAGATGGTGAAGATGATCGGCTTCGGCCTCGCGATCGCCGTCTTCTTCGACGCGTTCGTGGTCCGCATGGCGCTCGTGCCCGCCGTCCTCGCGCTGCTCGGCAAGAAGGCGTGGTGGCTGCCGAAGTGGCTGGACCGCGCGCTGCCGAACGTCGACGTCGAGGGCGAGGGCCTGCGCACGGCGGCCGAGAAGGACGCCGACCGCGACCAGGACCCGGACGCCGACCGGGAGCTGGCCCGCGTCTGAGCCGCGCGCCGAGCCGTGCACCATGAGCCGAAGGGGCGGGAGGAATCCCGCCCCTTCGGTGCGCTCAGCGGGTGACGGGCGTGGTGGCGGCCGCGTATGTGCGCCGCAGGAAGCGCAGCAGCGCCGAGGCGTCGAACTGCACGACCGTCACCCCGTCCCGGTCGTGGAACTCCACGACCGTCTGGACCCGGCCGCACGGCCAGACGTGGACGTCGCCCGAGGCCGCCGGGGCCCGCATGCCCTGTTCGAGGAGCTGCCGGGCGAAGACCCGGTCACGGGAACCGGGGAGGCCGACCCGCACCGCGTGCGGGTCGGCCTCCGCGTCGTAGTGCAGGACGACGGGGACCGCGCGGTGTCCCTCGGAGGAGTCCGTGACGAGGTGGGCGCGTGCGTACTGCTCGACTGCGGACATCGCGGAACTCCTCATCCGTTCGGGCACCTCACTAACCAATGTCCCATATGTACGGAATTTTGCTCCGGCCCGGTTTTGCATTATCGGAACCGAAGCGCTCTTGCAAGCGGTTTGCAACAAGCCACATCATGGAACGGTTCACCGGAACGGCCCACCCGAACGGTTCACGAGCGAATCGCCCTGTCCAGGGCCCCTGCCCAGGAGCGCGCGCATGCATGTCCCCGACGGATTCATCAACGCCCCGGTCTCGGCGGCCGCCGGGGTCGTCGCCGCGGGAGCCGTGGCCGTCAGCCTCAAGGGCGCGCGGCGCGAACTGGACGAGCGGACCGCGCCGCTCGCCGGGCTCGTCGCGGCGTTCATCTTCGCCGTGCAGATGCTGAACTTCCCCGTCGCCGCGGGCACCAGCGGCCATCTGCTCGGCGGCGCGCTCGCCGCGATACTCGTCGGCCCCTACACCGGGGTCCTCTGCGTCTCCGTCGTGCTGCTCATGCAGGGCGTCCTCTTCGCGGACGGCGGCCTGACCGCGCTCGGCGTGAACATCTCCGACATGGCGATCGTCACCACCGTCGTCGCCTACCTGGTCTTCCGCGGCCTGGTGAAGGTCCTGCCGCGCGGGCGCCGCTCGATCACCGTCGCCTCCTTCGCCGCCGCGCTGCTCTCCGTGCCCGCCGCCGCGGTCGCCTTCACCCTCATCTACGCCGTCGGCGGCACGACCGACGTGTCCATCGGCAAGGTCGCCACCGCCATGGTCGGCGTCCACGTGCTCATCGGCATCGGCGAGGCCGCCATCACAGCGCTCACCGTCGGCGCGGTCGTCGCGGTGCGGCCCGACCTGGTGTACGGGGCACGGGGCCTGACCGCCCCGCTGAAGCTGCGCGTCGGCGGGGAGCTGGTGGACGCGCCGGCCGCCGCGCCCGCCCCGGCCGCCGCCCGCTCCACCCGCACGGTGTGGATCGCCGGCATCGTCGCCTCCCTCGTCCTCGCGGGCTTCGTCAGCTTCTACGCCTCCGCCGACCCCGACGGCCTGGAGAAGGTCGCCCACGACAAGGGCATCGACAAGAAGGCCGAGGAGCACGCCGCCGCGGACTCGCCGCTCGCCGACTACGGCGTCAAGGACATCACCGACGCCCGCCTGTCCGGCGGTCTCGCCGGCGTGATCGGCGTCGGTGTCACGGTCGTCGCCGGGTCCGCGGTCTTCTGGGCCCTGCGCCGTCGTCGCGCCGCCGACGCCTCCCCGGCCGCCGTCCCGGAAACCGAGCAGGCCCTCCCGTCACCCGCCACCGCCCTCGACCGAGGCCCTTCGGGCCGCACCGCTTCCTGATGGGTGCGGGCCACGCCCACCGGCTCTACCGGCACGGCCACTCGCCGGTGCACGCGCTGCCGCCGCACACCAAGCTCGCGGCGGTCTTCTGCTTCGTGATCGTGGTGGTCTCCACGCCCCGCGAGGCGATGTGGGCCTTCGCGCTGTACGCGGTGCTGCTCGGCGCGGTGGCCGGCGCCGCCCGGGTCCCGGCGGGCTTCCTGCTGAAGCGGCTGCTCATCGAGATCCCGTTCGTGGCGTTCGCGGTCCTCATGCCCTTCGTCGCGCAGGGCGAGCGGGTCGACGTGCTCGGCCTCTCGCTCAGCGTCAACGGACTGTGGGGCGCCTGGAACGTGCTCGCCAAGGGCACCCTCGGCGTCGCCGCGTCCGTACTCCTCGCCGCCACCACCGAACTGCGCGAACTCCTGCTCGGACTCCAGCGCCTGAAGCTCCCGCCGCTGCTCGTGCAGATCGCCTCCTTCATGATCCGGTACGGCGACGTGATCACCGACGAGATGCGCCGCATGAGGATCGCCCGGGAGTCGCGCGGCTTCGAGGCGCGGGGCGTGCGCCAGTGGGGCGTCCTCGCGAAGTCCGCGGGCGCGCTCTTCATCCGCTCCTACGAAAGGGGCGAGCGGGTGCACCTGGCCATGGTCAGCCGGGGGTACGCCGGATCGATGCCCGTCATCGACGAGATCACCGCGTCCCGTGCCCAGTGGACGTACGCGTTGGCCCTGCCGGCCGCCGCCCTTGCCGTCTGCCTGTTGGGATGGACCCTGTGACTGCCGCACCCTCGCTCGACGTGGCCGGACTGGCCTTCGCCTACCCCGACGGCCACCAGGCCCTGTTCGGCGTCGACTTCTCCGTCGGGAGGGGCGAGCGCGTCGCGCTGCTCGGGCCGAACGGCGCGGGCAAGACGACCCTCGTCCTGCATCTCAACGGCATCCTGACCGGCGGCGCGGGCAGCGTCACGGTGGCCGGGCTGCCCGTCGGCAAGCGGCACATGGCGGAGATCAGGCGGCGCGTCGGCATCGTCTTCCAGGACCCCGACGACCAGCTGTTCATGCCGACGGTGCGCGAGGACGTGGCCTTCGGGCCCGCGGCGGCCGGCCTGAAGGGCGCCGAGCTGGAGGCGCGCGTGCTCAGGGCGCTCGGCCAGGTCGGCATGGCGGAGTTCGCCGACCGCCCGCCCCACCACCTCTCCTTCGGCCAGCGGCGCCGGGTCGCCGTCGCCACCGTGCTCGCGATGGAGCCGGAGATCCTCGTCCTGGACGAGCCGTCCTCCAACCTCGACCCGGCCTCGCGGCGCGAGCTCGCCGACATCCTGCGGTCGCTGGACGTGACGGTCCTGATGGTCACGCACGACCTGCCGTACGCCCTCGAACTCTGCCCGCGCGCCCTGATCCTCAGCGAGGGCGTCATCGCGGCCGACGGGGCGACCGGCGAGCTGCTCGCCGACGAGGACCTGATGAGCGCGCACCGCCTGGAGCTGCCCTTCGGCTTCGATCCGAAGTCGGTGAAGGTGGGACGGTAGGGAATCGTCGGTCGTATGCGGGTGTTGGCCTTGTCATGGACGACGTCATAGGTGGGGTGCACGGCACGGTGGCCGCCGGCTTCGAGCCGGTGCGGGACGCCTTCGTGCGGAACTTCGGCGAGCGCGGGGAGCGCGGCGCGGCGGTGACCGTCTACCGCGACGGGCACAAGGTCGTGGACCTGTGGGGCGGCACGAAGGACGTCGACGGGCAGGAGCCCTGGGCGCCCGGCACCGCGCAGATCGTCCGCTCGGCGACCAAGGGCGTGGCCGCCGCCGCGCTGCTCCTGCTGCACCAGCGCGGGGAGCTGGACCTGGACGCGCCGGTCGGCGCCTACTGGCCGGAGTTCAAGGCGGGCGGCAAGGAGCGGGTCCTGGTGCGGCACGTGCTGGCGCACCGGGCGGGCGTTCCCGCGCTCGACCGTCCGCTGACGCCCGCCGAGG
>NZ_LIRJ01000127.1:17847-17995 GCF_001419745.1 Streptomyces silaceus
GCGGCGGTCGCGGCGCAGGCCCCGTTCTGGGAGCCCGGCGAGGACCACGGCTATCACGCGCAGACGTACAGCTGGCTCACCGGTGAGCTGGTGCGGCGGGTGACGGGCAGGCCCGTGGGGGAGTGGATCGCCGACGAGATCGCCGGGC
>NZ_LIRJ01000128.1 GCF_001419745.1 Streptomyces silaceus
CGCGCCGCGCGGCGCGCAGGAGCTCTACGGCGTCACGCCCGACCTGGCGACCTACGGCAAGCTGCTCGGCGGCGGCTTCCCCATCGGGGCGATCGCGGGCCGCGCCGACATCATGGACGGCATCGACGGCGGCCACTGGAACTACGGGGACGCCAGCTACCCTGCGGCCGACACCACGTTCTTCGGCGGCACCTACATCCAGCACCCGGTGTCGATGGTCGCCGCGCGCGCCGTCCTGAACCACCTCAAGGAGAACAGCCCGCGCCTCCAGGAGCGCCTGAACGCGCGCACCGCCGAACTGGCCGCCACGCTCAACGCCTTCTTCGAGGCCGAGGGGTTCGCCCTGAGCATGGACCACTTTGGCTCGATGTTCCGCTTCGAGCACCGTGCGGACATGGAGCTGCTGTACCACCACCTCATGCTGCGCGGCGTGCACGTGTGGGAGTGGCGCAACTTCTTCCTGTCGACCGAACACTCCGACGGGGACCTCGAGTTCATCGTCGACGCGGTGAAGGGCTCGCTGCGGGATCTGCGCGCCGCGGGCTTCTCCGTCGGCGGCCCGCAGGCACGGCCCAAGGCCGTGCCGAAGCCCAGGACGGAACCGGCACCCGCCCCCGCATCCGCCCCCGCGCCCAAGGCCCGGACCATCGCCTGGAACAGCGCCGCCAGCGCCCGCCCGGCGCCGAACCCGTCGCCGCAGCCGCAGCCGCAGCCGCGGCCGTCCGAGGGGTCGCAGCCGGCTGAGGCCCAACACTCCACACGCCCGCTCGACTTCGGCGTCTACTTCTTCGGCGACTACCCGCAGGACGAGTCGGGCCCGAGGCACGGGAAGTACGACCACCTCCTGGAGACCGCCCGCTTCGCCGACCGCAACGGCTTCCACTCCCTGTGGATCCCCGAGCGGCACTTCCACTCCTTCGGCGGGCTGTTCCCCAACCCCGTGGTGCTCGCCGCCGCGCTCGCCCGCGAGACCGACCGCATCCGCATCAACGCGGGCTCCGTGGTGCTGCCGCTGCACGACCCGATCCGGGTCGCCGAGGAGTGGTCGATGGTCGACAACCTCTCGGGTGGCCGCATCGGCATCGGCTGCGCCAGCGGCTGGCACGCCAACGACTTCGTCTTCTTCCCCGAGCGCTTCGGCTCCCACAAGGAGCTGATGTACGAACAGGTCGCGCAGGTACGGCAGTTGTGGCGCGGTGAGCCGGTGCGCCGCACCACCGGGCAGGGCGAGAGCGACCTGCGGCTCTTCCCGAGCCCGGTCCAGGACGCCCCGCCGATGTACACGGCGGTCGTCGGCAACCCGGCGTCGTACGAACTGGCCGCGCGGCACGACCTGGGCATCGTCACCAACCTCATGACGCAGAGCGTCGAGCAGCTCCGCGACAACGTCGCCCTGTACCGGCGTACGCGCGCCGCGTGCGGCCTGGACCCCGACGCCGGCCACATCGCCGTGCTCCTGCACACCTATCTCGCCGCGGACCACGCGACGGCCCGCGCCGAGGCGAGCCGGCCGCTGTCGCGCTACATGCGCTCCTCGCTGTCCCTGTTCGGCAACGTCGCCAACAGCCTCGGCCAGCAGATCGACCTGGCGTCGATGAGCGAGGACGACCTGGACGTCGTCTTCAGCCGTGCCTACGACCGCTACTGCGACCAGCGCGCCCTCATCGGCAGCCCCGAGAGCGTACGGCCCGTGGTGGACGCGGTCCGCGCGGCGGGCGCCGACGAGGTCGTGGGCCTGGTCGACTTCGGTGTCGCGCCCACCGCGCTGCGGTCGGGCCTGACGCACTTCGACGCGCTGCGCCGCGCGTACGGACAGGACCCTGAGCGGCCCCGGCAAGCCCCGGAGCGACCCCAGGCGCAGCCCGGGGAGCGGCCCCGCGAGCAGGTCTCCGTGACCGCCGCGGACCAGGGCGCGCCCCTGTCGCCCGGCCAGCAGCGCGTCTGGTTCCTGGAGCGGATGCTGCCCGGCCGCACCGCGTACAACGAGACCAAGGCCATCGAGCTCGACGGGCCGCTCGACGTGCCCGCGCTGCGGGGCGCGCTGCGCGACCTGACCGCCCGGCACGAGCAGCTGCGCACCGTCTTCCGCGAAGTGGCGCGCGAGCCGCGGCAGTTCACCCGGGAGCCGGGTGAGGTGGAGTTCGAGGTCGTCGACGGCACGGGCCCCGGCGACCAGGTCGCCGCCACCCTCAAGGCGGAGAGCGAGCGCCGCTTCGACCTGGTGAACGGCCCGCTGTTCGTCACGCGCCTGGTCCGTCTCGGCGAGCGGCGGCACGTCCTCGTCCTGTCCCTGCACCACATCGTGATGGACGCGGCGTCGGCCGCCGTGCTCGCCCGCGACGTGTCCGCGCTCTACCGCGCGCGGCTGTCCGGCGGCACGGCCGCGGAACTGCCCTCGCTCACCCGCACGTACGCCGATCACGCCCGCGCGCAGCTCGACGCGCTCGGCGGCGCGAAGGCGGCGGAGGACCTCGCGTACTGGAAGAAGGCCCTCGACGGCGAGCTGCCCGTCCTGGAACTGCCCACCGACCGGCCGAGGCCCGCGGTGATGACGTCCAACGGCCGCGCCCTGTTCCGCACGCTGAGCCCCGAACTCTCGGACGGCGTAAGGAAGTTCGCACGCACTCAGCGCAGCACGCTCTTCATGACGCTGCTCGCCGGGTACGCGGCGGCCCTGCACCGCGTGACCGGCCAGGACGACCTGGTCGTCGGCACCCCGATGTCCGACCGCACGCCCGAGTACGAGGACGTCGTCGGCTTCTTCGTCAACACGCTGGCGCTCCGTCTCGACCTGTCGGGGGCGCCGGACTTCGCCACGCTCCTGGGCCGGGTGCGGGCGGTCGCGCTGGACGCGTACGACCACGCGGAGGTGCCGTTCGAGGCGGTCGTGCGGGAGCTGGAGCCGTCGCGCGCGCTCGACCGGACGCCCGTCTTCCAGACGCTCGCCGAGTTCGAGACCGCCGACCCCTTCCGCTTCGACCTGCCCGGGGTCCGCTCGACCCCGCTCGACTCGGGGCCCGACAAGGCGCTGACGGACCTCAGCGTGTACTTCACCGACCAGGCCGACGGCGTGCGCTGCCACCTGGAGTACAACACCGACCTCTTCGACGAGGGCACGATCGACGCGCTGTTCGGGACGTTCCGTGACGTCCTCGCGGAAGCGGTGGGCGTCACCGAGGACGTGGCGCCGGCCGCCGGGCAGGAGTGGCGGCGCGGCCCCGTCCGGGAGCGGACGCGCAGCACCGTCGACGCGCTGGCGTCCCGGTGGGCCGAGGCGGCCCCGCACCGCACCGCGGTGATCGACGACGAAGGGACGCTCACCTACGGCGAGCTGAACGCGCGCGCCGAGCGTCTCGCCGCCGCCCTGCGGACCGCGGGCGCGGGCGGGGCGCCGGTCGCCCTGTGGCTGCCGCGCGGCACCGACCTGGTCGTCGCCATGCTCGCCGCCCTCAAGTCCGGCCGCGGATATGTGGCGTTGGACCCGGGGCAGGGCAGGGCGCGCGCCGAGACGATCCTCGCGGAGAGCGGCACCGGGGTGCTGGTCGTGAACGGCGCGGGGAACGCGACGGCGCGGCCGACGGCCCCGGACGGGACCGCCGTCGTCGACGTCGACGCCGACACCCCCGCGGGGCTCGCGCCGGCGGCCGTGCCCCACGGCCCCGACGCCCTCTGCTTCGCCATCTACACCTCGGGCAGCACCGGCACCCCCAAGGGCGTCGCCATTCCGCACAGTGCCGTCGTGGACCTGTGCCAGTGGCACCACGAGCGCTTCGGGTTCACCGCGGACGACCGCAGCGGCGCCGTGTGCAGCCAGGGCTTCGACGCCTTCGCGCTGGAGGTCTGGCCGGCGCTCACGGCGGGCGCCACGGTCGTGGTCGCCGACGACGCCGTCCGCAAGGACCCGGCCGTGCTGGCCCGCTGGTACACGGACCGGAAGATCTCCTTCTCCATCGTGCCCACGGCCCTCGGGGAGGCGATGCTCACGCTCCCGGTGGACCGTCAGCCGCCGCTGCGGCACCTGCTGCTGGGCGGCGACGCGATGCGCACCCGTCCGCCCGAGGGTGTCGCGTACGAGACGCTGAACGTGTACGGGCCCACCGAGGTGACCGTGCTGTGCACGGCCGAGACCGTGCGTCCCGCGGCGCCGGGCACCGTCGGCACCCCGATCCCGATCGGGCGTCCCGTCGACAACGTCACGCTGCGGGTGCTCGACGCGCACGGGCGGGAGGTGCCCGCCGGTGAGGTGGGCGAGCTGTACGTCGGCGGTCCCGGTGTGGCCGCCGGGTACCTGGGCAGGCCCGACCTGACGGCGGAGCGCTTCGTCGACGACCCCCGGGGCACCGACGGCCGGATGTACCGCACCGGCGACCTGGTGTGCCGCGACGCCGACGGGGCGCTGGAGTTCCGGGGCCGGACCGACGACCAGGTGAAGATCCGGGGCTACCGCGTGGAGCCCGAGGAGGTCTCACGCGCCCTCGGCGCCCTGGCGGACGTCCGCGAGGCGGTCGTCCTGCCGCGCCGCGACCAGCGGGGCGAGGCCCGGCTGGCCGCCTACGTGGTGCCCGCGCCGGCGGCCGCGGGTGGCCAGGAGCTGGCCGACCGGCTGGCCGGTGAGCTGGCCGCGCGGCTGCCCGACCACATGGTGCCGCGCGCCTGGTCCGTGCTGTCCGCGCTGCCGCTGTCGGGCAACGGCAAGCTGGACCGGACGGCGCTGCCGGAGCCGGCGCTGACGACCTCGTCCGCGCCGGCCCCCGCTCCCGTACCGGAGTCCGCTCCCGCCGCACGGCCCGTGGCCCGTGCCGAGGACGACGTGGTGGCGCGCCTGCGGGTGCTGTGGGCCGAGGAGTTCGAGCGGGACGTCGCGTCGATCGACGCCGACGCCTCCTTCTTCGACCTGGGCGGCCACTCCATCACGGCGATCCGCCTGGCCAACGGCGTACGCGAGGTGTTCGGCGCGGAGTACCCGGTCGCCCGCTTCTACGAGGAGCCGACGCTGCGGGCGATGGCGGAGTACCTCGCGGGGCCGGCGCCGGCAGCGGGGACCACGGCGGAGACCCCGGCCGGGGCCCCGGCAAGGACCCCGGCGGTGACCGACGCCGACGTCCTGGGCCGCGCCCCCGTCACCGCCCAGCAGGCCGCCTTCATCGGCCGCCACAGCACGCACCCCCGCCCGGAGATCTACAACGTCGCCATGCGGCTCACCCTGACGGGCACGCTGGACGTACCGGCCCTGCGCACCGCGCTCGGCCGGCTGGTCGCGCGGCACGAGGCGTTGCGCACGCGCTTCGTCGAGGAGGGCGGCGAGTGGTGGCAGGAGGCCCTGCGCGCCCGGCCGGTGGACCTGGAGGTGGAGGACCTGCTCGCACGGCACGGCTCGGCGCCCGGCGCCGAGGCGGCGGCGGACCTGGCGGCCGCGGAGGTGGCCTCGGTCCCCTTCGACCTGGCGGAGGAGTTCGCCCCGGTCTTCCGCCTGCTGCGCACGGACGAGGACCGCTGGGTGCTGCTCTTCGTGCTGCACCACGCGTCCTGCGACGGCTGGGCGGTCAGCCTCCTGCTGGACGAACTGGCCGCGCTCTACCGGGCGGCGGCCACCGGCGTCCCGCACGGCCTGGCCGAGGACGTCCCGCAGCCCGGCGCGTACGCGCGCTGGCAGCGCGAGCAGAGCGGCACGCAGGACAAGGAGCGGCTGCTCGGGTACTGGGCGCGCCGCTTCGAGGGCGCCTCGTTCGGGCTGCCGCTGCCGCTGGACCGGCCTCGCCCCGAGGAGCTGAGCGGGGCGGGCGACGTGGTGCTGTTCACGGTGGACCGGGACACGCGCGCCGATGTGGAGGCGCTGGCGCGACGGCACCGCACGACACCGTTCGTGGTGACCGCGGCGGCCGTGGCGCGCCTGGTCGCGAAGGTGTCGGGGGAGCGGGACCTGCTGCTCGGCATCTCGCACGCCAACCGCGAGCGGCGCGAGTTCGAGCGGCTCGCCACCTGCACGGCGTCGTCGTTCACGCTGCGGATCAGCGACCGGGACGCGGAGTCGTTCGGGGCGCTGGTCGACCAGGCGGCGCGCAGCGCGGTCGGGGCGATGGAGCACGCCGCGCCGATCCGCGCGATGGCGGCCGACCTGAGCGTGGAGCTGGGCAGGGAGGTGCCCGACCGGGTGCCGCTCGGCTTCCAGTACCAGAGCTCGCTGGAGACGGACATCGAGCTGCCGGGCCTGACCACGGCGGTCGAGGACATCGCGGTGTCCGGTGCCCGCTCCGAGTTCAACTTGGGTCTGATCCCGGTCGGGGACGTGCTCTCCGGCTACCTGGAGTTCTCGACCGACCTGTGGGACCGGGCGACGGTCGAGGGCTGGATCGCCGCGTACGTCGAGCTGCTCGCCGAGGAGGTGGGCGGCGCGCTCCGGGCAGGCGGCTGAATTTGGTCGTGACATGTCAAGAATCATGGAGGGCTGCCTTGTCACTCCAGGGGGCCTGTGCCTCAATGGGCAGCGATTCGGGCCGCTGACTACCCGTCAGAAGATGCCGGTGGGCATCGGGACGGCGGGGGTCGGCGGCCCGGCTCCCGCACGTATCCCCCCTCATCGCTCCCCCCCCCCACATGAAGGCAGGCCCTCCATGCGACATGGCAGATTCGGCACAGGCATAGGCTCGGTCCTGGGCGCCGGCGTGCTCGCCGTCGGCGCGCTCGCGATGGCGCCCGCGGCCGGCGCGGTGGAACCGCAGAGCGCCACCGTCTCGTTCGACTGCGGTTCGTACGGATCCGGGACGGCGACGCTCACCGCCGCCGCGGACGGCACCAACGCGACCATCGAGGTCTCCACCTCGGCGATCAGCGCCCCGATCGACGTGGGCGCGGGCTCCGTGAACTCGACGCTCACCCTCACCAGGAACGGCAGCGGGACGACCGACTTCACCGGCAACGCCAACCCGGCCATCCCGGCCGGCGGCCCCGTGTCCACCGGCCCCCTCAAGGGAACCGTCGCCGCGGGCGACAGCCTCGAAGGCAAGTCCCTGAAGATCGTGGTCCTCGGCATCACCGTGACCTGCAACGCCACGTCGGCGCAGACACCGGGACCGTTCGTCTTCTGACCTCTCCCGGTCCCGCCTCCGGGGCCGTCGGGCACTCGGGCGGCACCCCCGTCCCCCCGTGGGCGGGGGTGCCGCCCTGCTCACGCCCCGGTCAGGGGCCGCCAGTACTGCTCGGACTTCTCGTCGCGTACGACGTATCCGAGCCCCCGCACCGTCTCGACCAGCTCCCGCGCGTCCCGGGCGGACTCGCGCCGCAGCGCGGCCTTCCGCGCCGCGAGCAGGGCGTGCACCTCGGCGGGCAGGTCCGGGGTGCCGGGGATCCAGCGCCGGAACAGGGCCGCGTGCGGGTCTGCCTCCCGCCAGGGGTAGCCGTGCGCCCGGAACGCCCGCGCCAGCTCGGCGGGGCGTGCCTCGTGCCTGCCGCGCGCCAGCTCGCCCGAGTCCGCGCCGAGCAGTACCAGCTGCCTGCCGTCGAGGAAGACCGCCGAGACGTCGGCGCGCTCGAACGTCCGCGTGTCGTCGTCCTGTTCGACGGTCACCCGCTCGTCGCCCAGCTTCACCGTCATCGTCTGGGCGAGCGCCACGAAGGCCAGCAGGAGCCCGGCCACGAGCCCGGCCGCCATGACGAGCGCGGTCTGCCACGGCGCGTCGAGCTGGCCCACGAACTCGACGCCGTCCCGCCACGGCAGCACCGGCGATCCGGACGCCCAGCGCGCGAGCCGGGGCAGCGCGAGCCCGAGCAGCAGACCGAGCAGCGGCAGCCCGGCGAGCAGCAGGACCAGATCGCGGCGCGGGACGCCGAGCTCGGTGACCTGCCCGCCCGCCGTCTTGTTGAGCTTGTCGACCGCCATGCGTGGTGCTCCGTTCCGCCCCGTGACGGCCGGGTCGCCGTCGCTGCCCTACTCCCGGAACGTTAGGAGCCGGGCCGGGCCGCCCGATGCCGCCGAAAGTCGGTCGCGGTGCTACTTCGGTAGCCAGTACGGTGCCGATCATGCTGCCTGAGGTGTACACGGAAGAGGAGTGGGACCGCGTCCTGCCCGACGAATCGGTCATGCGGCCCGGCGCCGAGAAGCTGTGCGCCCGACTCGGCCTGGCCGGGGCGCCGCTGACCCGTTACGCGGAGGGCTCCCAGCCGGTCTACGCGGTCGGCGACACCCACGTCCTGAAGCTCTTTCCCGGCCTGTGCGCCGAGGACGGCGTCACCGAGGCCCGCGTCCTGGCCCACGTCGAGGGCCGCCTGCCCGTCCCCACGCCCCGGCTCCACGACGCGGGCGCGTACGTCAACGGCTGGCGCTACGTCCTGATGTCCCGCCTGCCCGGCGAGGGTCTCGCCGAGGCGTGGCCGCGCATCCCGCGCGCCGACCGCGAGCGGATCGTCACCGACGCCGCCGAGGCGCTGGCCGCCCTGCACGCACTCGACCCCGGGCCGCTCGCCGACGTCCTCGGCCCCGGCGACTGGGGCGCGTTCGTCGACCGGCAGCGCGCGGGCGCGGTGGAGCAGCAGCGCCGGCACGGGCTCGCCGAGAGCTGGCTGGAGCAGATCCCCGGCTTCCTGGACTCCGTCGAGCTGCCCGCCGCACGGGACCACCAACCGGCGCTCCTGCACACCGAGTTCATGCGCCAGCACCTGATCGTCGATCCGGACGACGCCTGGCGGCTCACCGGGCTCTTCGACTTCGAGCCCGCGATGATCGGCGACCCGGCGTACGACCTCGTGGGCGTCGGCCTCTTCGTCACCCGGGCCGAGCCGGGGCTGTTCGCCCGCTTCCTGAAGGCGTACGGCCGGACGTACGATCCGCGCCAACTCCTCGCGTACACCCTGCTCCACGTGTACAGCAAGCTGCCCTGGTACCTGAGCGAGCTGCCCGCCCCGCCCGAGCCGACGCTCGACGCGCTGGCCGGGACGTGGTTCGGGCCGGGGGAGTAGCGGAGAAGAGCGGGGCGGTCGCTCAGACGGTCTTCATGGGCCGGTGCGGCCCGTCCGGGAGCGTGACGGTGACCGCGTCGCCGGGGCGTATCGCACCGCCCCGGCGGACCATGCCCATGATCCCGGACTTGTAGAACACGGCCCCGCTCTCGTCGCGCCCGACGACCTTCTTCATCAGCCCCGCCTGGAAGTCGTCGATCTGGCGGCAGGGATTGCGCAGGCCCGTGACCTCGACGACGGCCGTGGCGCCGAGGTGCAGGAGCGCGCCGGTGGGCAGGCCGAGCAGGTCGATGCCGCGCGTGGTGACGTTCTCGCCCAGCTCGCCCGCCGCCACGGTGTAGCCGTCCTGCGCCAGCTCGTCGAAGAGCTCCTCGTGGATGAGGTGGACCTGGCGGAGGTTGGGCTGGTCGGGGTTCTGGGCGACGCGGAAGCGGTGCTTGACCTTCGTCCCGGCGTGCACGTCCCCCTCGACGCCGAGGCCTTCGAGAAGCGTGATGCTCTCGCGGTTCGGCTTGGTGAAGGAGTACGTTCCGTTGCTGCTGACCGCCGTGACCTTCGCGCCCATGGTGTGCGCCCCCTCGTTCCGCCGTACTGCCGCTACCGCGCGACCCTAACCCGGCTCAGCCGACGGGGACCAAGGTCAGGTACGTGATGCCGAGCACGTGGCGGTAGCCGCGCAGCCAGGTCGACCGCTGGGTGTCGACGCGTTCGCGGGTCTCGGCGGCCAGCGGATGGCCGGGGTGCGCGGCGAGCCACTCCTCGACGTCGGAGCGGTAGCCGGACTCGAACTCCTCCCACTCCTCGGGGCTCGCCGTCTCCACCCACTGCGGCCGGAACCCCGCCCCGATCGCCGCGTCCACCAGGTCGCCGAGCGAGAGGTGCTCGTCGGCGCCGGCGTCCGGCCACATCGCGGCCAGCTCCTCGTCGGTGGGCGTGCGCTGCCAGAAGCCCTCGCCGAGGACGACGCGGCCACCGGGGTTCACCAGGCGGCGCAGCGCGTGCAGGGCCTTGTGGGTCGTCTCGGGCGGCGCGGCGTCGCTGAGCGCGTGGCTCGCGCCCAGGCACAGGACGAGGTCGGCCGGGCCGCGCGCGGTGTCCGTGGCGGACTCCTCGGCGAAGACGACGCGGTCGCCGAGGCCGCGCGCGGCGGCGTTCGCCCGGCCGCGGTCCAGGTCCTCGGCCCTGAGGTCGACGCCGACGCCGGTGGCGTGCGGGGCGGCTTCGAGGACGCGGAGCATCAACTCGCCCCATCCGCAGCCGAGATCGAGCACGGTGCGGGGCTCGTTCGCCGCGAGCCGTCCCACGAGCCGCTGGGCGCGGGCCTCGGAGAGGGGGCCGTGGAAGGCGAGACGGGTGAGCCGGGGCGGACCGTCGGAGGCGTCCGGGGCGTCGGAGGTGCCGGGGTTTTCGGGGGAGGAGGTCATAGAGGCGGACGCTAACCCGTCAACTGTCGTCCGGCATCACAATTTTGGACCGCGCGTCGACCCGGCGCAGATGCTCGGCGAAGACGTCCCGGGCCTCGGGGGTCAGCGTGCGCAGGGCGACCATCGCCGTCACGACGACGTCGCACAGCTCCGCCTGGACGTCCTCCCAGGAGTGGGTGGTGCCCTTGCGCGGATTCTGGCCGGTGGCCCCGATGACGGCCTGCGCGACCTCGCCGACCTCCTCGGAGAGCTTCAACATCCGGAGCAGGAGCGCCTCTTGAGGTGCCCGCTCATTGTGCGAATCAAGCCATTCGTAGAGCCGTCCCACGGTCTCCCAGGGGTCCTGCGGATCATTCATACGGGCAGCCTGCCATGCCGGGGCGGCCTGCCATGCCGACGCGCGGCCTGCCCGTACCGACGGCAGGGGGCGCCCCGGGGAGGGCAAGGGGGCGCCCCGGGG
>NZ_LIRJ01000129.1 GCF_001419745.1 Streptomyces silaceus
GAGCCGGGGCGGGCGAGTCGGTGGGCCTCACGGACCACGGCGAGACAGTGATCGACGAGCCGCGCGATGGCGGCGTCCCCTTCGCGGGCGCGGCCGCCTTCGCGGGGGCGTTCCCCTTCGCGGGGGCGGTCCCCTTCGCGGGTGGGGTCCCCTTCGCCTCCGGGGTCCCGTTCGCGGGCAGGGTCTCCGTCGCGGGTGGCGTGCCGTTCGCCTCCGCGGTCCCGTTCGCGGGCGCGGTCTCCTTCGCGGGTGGCGTGCCCTTCGCGGGCGTGCTGCCCTTCGTCGTCGGGGGACGGGCCTCCCTGGGATTGGCGGAGGCGGTCCGGCTCGGCTTCGGGAGTCCGGTCTTCCTCATTCCCGTGGAGTCGGGTCGCCTGGGCTTCGCGGGCCCAGGCCTCTTCTCCGGAGGCCGCCGCCGTCTCCTCCGTTCCTTCCGTCTGCGCCCGCGCGAACAGCCGCAGCAGGTCGTGGTAGCGATAGCCACCGTCTGCCCGCGCCTCCAACAGGCCCTCGTCCACGAGCCGTTCGAGCAGCGTCTCGGCCTCCTGCTCGGACCTGTCGAGCACGGCCGCGGCCATCGGCGCCGAGAACACCGGGCCCTCGATCAGCGCGGCCAACCGGAAAGCCCGTGCCAGGGGCGGCGCCAACTGGTCGTAGCTCAGCCGGAACGTCGCCTCGACCGCCATGCTGCCGACCCTGAGCTCGACCAGCCTGCGCCGCTCGTCGGCGAGCCGCCTCAGGAGCCCGGAGATCGACCAGGAGGGCCGCTGCACGAGCCGGGCACCCACGATGCGCACAGCGAGCGGCAGCCGTGCACAGGCGGCGACCAGCGCGGCGGCCGCCTCCGGCTCCGCCCCGACGCGTTCGGCTCCGACGATCCCGGCGAGGAGCCCGAGGGCTTCCTCCTCGGTGAACACGTCCAGTTCGAAGGCGTGGGCCGAGGGCAGCGGCAGCCTGGCCCTGCTGGTCACCAGCGCCGCGCTGCCCGGCGCACCGGGCAGCAGCGGAGCGACCTGCCCCGCGCTCGCGGCGTTGTCGAGGACGACGAGGACGCGGCGTCCCGCGAGCACGGACCGGTAGAGCGCGGACCGTTCGTCGAGCCCGTCCGGCACGACGCCGACACCGAGCGCCCGCAGGAACCGGCCGAGCAGATCGGCGGGGTCGACGGGCACGGCCGACACGCCGCCGAGGTCGGCGTAGAGCTGCCCGTCCGGGAACCGGTCGCGGGCCCGGTGCCCGGCGTACAGGGCGAGCACCGTCTTGCCGACCCCGCCGAGCCCGGCCATCGCGGAGACGACGACCTGCGGGGTATCGGCGGCGAGGGCGGCGAGGAGGCGTTCGACGTCCTCCGTGCGACCGGTGAAGTCGGCTGGCGGGGCGGGCAGTTGGGCGGGGATCGGCACGAGGTACGCCGCCGCGGAATCGTCCGGGCCGGTGTGGCCCGTCGGGGCCGGCGCGCCACTCCGCGGTGAGGCGCCCTCGGTCCCGCCGAGCGAGGGGTCGGCGCGCAGGACGCGCCGGTGCAGGTCCCGTAGCTCCAGGCCCGGTTCCACGCCGAGTTCCTCGCCGAGGACACGGCGTACGTCGGCGTACGCGGCCAGCGCCTCGCCCTGGCGTCCGCCGCGGTAGAGGGCGAGCATCAGCTGGGCCCGCAGGCCCTCGCGCAGCGGGTGCTCGGCGACCAGGAGGGTCAGTTCGGGGATGCTCTCGGCGGGCGCGCCCAGCTCCAGGTCGAGGCGGACGCGGGCCTCCAGGACCGCGAGGCGGCGCTCGGCGAGCGCGGCGCGCAGGGTGTCCGCGTACGGTCCCGGGACACCGGCGAGCGGCTCGCCCCGCCACAGGTCGAGCGCGGCGCCGAACAGCCGACGCGCCGCGCGCGGGTCGTCGTCGCGGACCGCGCGCTCGGCCTCCGTGACGTACTCGTGGAAGAGGTCCAGGTCGCAGGCGCCCTCGGCGGTCCGCAGGCGGTAGCCGCCCGGCGTCGAGAGCAGGACCTTCGCGGGCGTGCGGGCCGGGCGCGCGGGTTCGAGTACGCGGCGCAGCCGGGCGATCTGGGTCCGCAGGGTGGAGAGCGCGCGTTCGGGTGCCGGGTCGCCCCAGACGCCGTCGACGAGTTCGGCGGCGGTGACGGACCGGCCGCCCCGGGAGAGGAGCATCACCAGGATCGCGCGCTGCTGGGGTGCGAGGGCGACCGTCTCCCCGCCGGGCTCGCGCACTTTGACGGGACCCAGCAACGCGTAGTGAAGGTCGTCCCGCTGCATGGCCCCCACGCTCTCCTGCGAGGTACTGGTCGCGCTCATCTTATGGACCCGGGAGCGGGGCGCCGGAGGACGGGCCGCGCGGGAGGGGGCCGCGGAGGCCGGGGCGGAGCGGGGCTCCGGGTGGGCGCCGTGGTCGGGATCCGGTCCCTGGGGTGGGCCCGCGCCCGCCGACCTGCGGGGCTGTGCTTCGGGGTGCCCGGTCGTGGTTCGGCCGTACGAGGTGGGCGGGACGGAGCGGGTGAGTTGGCGCACGCACCACTCCCGCACACCATCTCCGCACGCCGCCCTCGCGCGCGGCACCCGGGGCGGCGCCCCGCGCGACCTGCGGCGGGCGCCTGGCGCCTGCGCCTTGTGCGGTGCTGCGCCTCGGGTCCGTCTGTGGGGCGGGGCCG
>NZ_LIRJ01000013.1 GCF_001419745.1 Streptomyces silaceus
GTCGTCTCAGACGTTCACACCGAAGTCCTGCGCGATGCCGACCAGGCCCGAGGCGTAGCCCTGGCCGACGGCGCGGAACTTCCACTCCGCGCCGTTGCGGTACAGCTCGCCGAAGACCATGGCGGTCTCGGTGGCGGCGTCCTCGGAGAGGTCGTAGCGGGCGATCTCGGTGCCGCCGGCCTGGTTCACGATGCGGATGAACGCGTTGCGGACCTGGCCGAAGTTCTGCGAGCGGTTCTCGGCGTCGTAGATCGAGACCGGGAAGACGATCTTCTCGATGTCGGCCGGGAGGCCGGCGAGGTTCACGTTGATCTGCTCGTCGTCGCCCTCGCCCTGGCCCGTGACGTTGTCACCGGTGTGGACGATGGTCTGGTCCGGCGTCGCCTTGTTGTTGAAGAAGACGAAGTGCTGGTCCGAGAAGACCTTGCCCTGGGTGTTCACCGCGATCGCCGAGGCGTCCAGGTCGAAGTCGGTACCGGTGGTGGTGCGGACGTCCCAGCCGAGGCCCACGGTGACGGCGGTCAGGCCCGGAGCCTCCTTGGTGAGCGAGACGTTGCCACCCTTGGACAGGCTTACTGCCATTGTTGGGAGTCCCTTCCCTCGTTGCATACGTACGGGCTTCGTACTGGGGACGAAGCTACCGTCACCCCTAACAACGCGGACCGGGGTCCCCAGGGTTCCACTCCGCTTTACTTTCTTTACTCATCCCTGGCGCGCGGTGAGGGCGGGAGCGGCGCGGGAAAAGCGGGTGACGTGAGCCCGACAGGCGCGGGACCATGGGGGCATGTCCGGTCCCTATGTCATCCGCGGTTCGGTCTCCCTGCCGGAGGCCGAGCTCATGTGGCGTTTCTCGCGGTCGTCCGGGCCGGGCGGGCAGCACGTCAACACCAGCGACTCCCAGGTCGAGCTGCGGTTCGACCTCGCGAACACCGACGCGCTGCCCGAGGTGTGGAAGCAGCGCGCCCTGGAGCGCCTCGCGTCCCGGCTGGTCGACGGCGTCGTCAGCGTGCGGGCCAGCGAGCACCGCTCGCAGTGGCGCAACCGCGAGATGGCCGCCACCCGCCTCGCCTCGCTGCTCGCCGAGGCCACCGCGCCGCCGCCGAAGCCGCGCCGCGCCACGAAGATCCCGCGCGGCATCAACGAACGCCGCCTGCGGAACAAGAAGCAGCGCAGCGAGACCAAGCGGGGGCGCTCGGGGCAGGGCTGGGGCTGAGGTGTGCCCCGTGAGGGGCGCGAGGAACTGCGCGAGCAACCACAAAGAAGCCGCAGACGCCTCTGTCGGGGTCTCCGCGGACGCGACCGCGGCGTCTCGCGCGCTGAGCGCGCAGTTCCCCGCGCCCCTACGGGGCTCCAGCGAGCCGCCGCGCCCTCGGCGGGGCTAGCCCAGCTGCCGGTAGCGGCCCCGGAAGTACATCAGCGGGCCGCCGTCCGCGCTCGGGAGCGACGCCGTCAGGACCCGGCCGATCACGAGCGTGTGGTCGCCCGCCGCCACCGTCTGCTCCGTGCGGCACTCCAGCGTCGACAGCGCGCCGCCGACCAGCGGGGCGCCGGTCGCCGTGCCCCGCACGTAGGGAATGTCCTCGAAGAGCAGCCGGTCGCTGATCCGGCCCTTCATCGCGAAGCGGCCCGCGATGTGCCGCTGGCTCTCGGCGAGCACCGACACCCCCCACAGGGGCTGCTCGGCGAGCAGGTCGTCCATCCGGGAGCCCTCGCGCAGGCTCACCATCACCAGGGGCGGGTCCAGGGAGACGGACAGGAACGCCGTGGCCGTCATGCCCACGTCCTCGCCCGCCGGCGCGGTCGGGTCGTCCGGGTCCAGGGCGGGCTCGCGCGCCGTCACCAGGACCACGCCCGCCGCCAGGCGGGACATCGCCGCGCGGAACTCGTCGTTGCTCACCCCATCAGCATGCCCATCCGGTGACGGACGGCGCGGTGAGGGCGGGGCCGGGAGAGTCTTCAGTACGTGAGCCACGCCCCGACGCTAGCCCGGGGGCACCCCGCGCCACATCGGGCGCTGGAACCAGACCGGTCCTAGGACCAGGGGTGGCCAAAGGTGGCACGCAGTGCCCCGCGAGGTGGTGGACTAGTCCAAGGGACTGGACCAACGGCGGCTTCTCACCTGTGACTTGAGTCACAGGGACCATATTTTGTTGACCCTGTGTACCGAGTGGGCAGCTCGCTGTGATTCAGTGACGGAGGCAATAAGACACTGAGGGCACAAGGCACGGAAGTACCAAGACACAGAAGAACACTGCGGGCGCTGCGCATCCTGGAGTTGCTGTCGAGGTCTCGGGGAGAACGAGCATGGAGACCGAGTCGGAGCCGTACGTCCGTCTTGCGACCCTGCGGCAGCTGCACCAGGTGGTGGCGGAGCTCAACACGGCCCGGAGCCTGGCTGACACGCTGCAGACCGTCGCCGACGGAGTAGTCAACGGCCTTGGCTATGAGCTGGCGTGTGTCAATCTCGTGCGCCCTGACGGCGATCTCGTGGTCGCCGCCTTCGCCGGCAACTCCTCCGCCGAGGCCCTCATCACCGGACGCGTCGGCTCCCGCGACGCCTGGGAGCGCCGCCTCGCCATGGGCGAGCCGTGGGGCGCCCTGCGCTTCATCTCGTACACCGAGGGCTGGGTCCTCGACGACGACGACGTCCCGCAGTGGTACACCGAGGGCCCCGAGCCCCGCTTCGAGGACGAGTGGCACCCCTCGGACCGCCTCTTCGCGCCCATGTACGCGACCGGGGCGTCCGGCGGCGAGCTGCTCGGTGTGATCTCCGTGGACCGCCCGCGCAACGGCCGCAGGCCCGGCGCCTGGGGCCGCGAGGCCCTCCAGATGTACGCCTTCCAGGCCGCCATCGCGATCAGCAACGCCCGCCTCCGCGCCAACATGCAGCGCGCCCTGGTCCGCCTGGAGCGCGAGCAGCAGGCCCTGCGCGCCAGCGAGGAGTCCTTCCGGCAGGCCTTCGAGTACGCGCCCTCCGGCATGGCCATCGCCGAGATGGGCGGCGACCAGCACGGCCGGATCCTGCGCACGAACGACGCGCTCTGCCGCCTCCTGGGCCGCCCCGCCTCGGCCATGCGGCGCTACTCCTTCTCCGACCTCGTCCACCCCGAGGACATCGGGACGCTGCTGCGCACCTCCGCCGAGGGCGGCCGCGCCGAGCTGCGCCTCGCGCGGCGCGACGGGACGTACGTCTGGGTCAGCCTGCGCAACTCCGTCGTCGCGGACGCCGCCGACGGGCCCCGCTTCCTGCTCACGCACGTCGAGGACATCGAGGAACGCAAGCGCCGTGAGCTCCAGCTCGCCCACCGCGCCAGCCACGACTCCCTGACCGGACTGCCCAACTCCGCCGAGCTGCGCGCCCGCCTCAGCGCCCGGCTCTGTCGCAGGCCCCACGCGGGGCAGCCCAGCGCGGTGGACTCGCTCGACGCCGCCTACGAACACGGCTTCGACTTCGGACCCACCACGCACCAGCAGGACGAGGGATTCGACCACCACGTCCACACCATCGCGCCCGAGGGCGGCGAGGGGGACGTGGACGACGGCACCAAGGGCCTCGCGGTCCTCTTCTGCGACCTCGACGGCTTCAAGTCGATCAACGACCGCTTCGGGCACCACACCGGCGACGCCGTCCTCATCGAGGTCGCCNNGGCTCGGCGGCGACGAGTTCGTCGTCCTCGCCGACGGCCTCGGCCGCGCCGACGCCCAGGACCTCGCCGTCCGGCTGCGGAACGCGATCATCCCCCCGATCCGCGTCGACGGCAGAGCGGTCCGTGTGGGGGCCAGTTTCGGCATCGGCTGGGCCCACTGCGGGATGTCGGCGGACGAAGTGTTGCACTCGGCCGACCAGCGGATGTACGTGGAGAAACGGTCCCGTGCCAAGCAGCACCGGCGGGCCGGATAGCGGCCCGGATGAGGTCAACGCCACCCCGTGGGCTCACTCGGACCGGGTAGGCTCCCCGCGTCAGCGATGTGAGGGAGTGACCAGGGAATGACGCCCGGCAATAACGGCGAGAACACGCCGAGCGCGCCGCAGGGCGACGACGATCCGTTCGGCTATCTGTACGAGGACGGACAGGCAGCCGGCGCGACCCCGCCGAGCGGTGGGGGCGGCTACGGGTACCCGGGTCCCCGCTCCTCGTACAACCAGGTGAGGGCGGTCGGCGACCGGCGCTCGTACGCGCCGCAGGGCCAGGCATACGGCCAGCAGGTCCCGCAGCAGGGCCAGCAGCCCTACGGCCAGCCGAACGCCCACTACACCGCCCCCGAGGCCCAGCCCGGCGGCGCCCCCGTCGCCGGCCCCCCGTACGCGCCCGCGCCCTCGGGCCGGGGCCGGGGCCCCAACAGCAAGGGGCTGCTGATCGCCGCCATCGCCGCGGTCGCGGTCGTCGCCATCGGGAGCGGCGCCGCGGTGATCTTCGG
>NZ_LIRJ01000130.1 GCF_001419745.1 Streptomyces silaceus
GGGCGAGGGCGCGGCGTGGCGGGGTCGCGGGGCTCAGGCACTGGCCACGTCCTGTTTCGCCTCGTCCGCCTGCGGGTCGAGCGCGGGGACGGCGCGGATGGAGGGGAGCAGCACGACGATCGGCCCGGCGAGCATGATCAGCAGTCCGGCGCCGGTCAGGGCGGGGCCCGTGCCCACGGCGTCCGCGACCGGCCCGGCGACCGCGAGGCCGAGCGGGACGAAGGCGAAGGAGCCGAGGGACTCGTACGACATCACCCGCGCCAGCGCCTCGGGCGGCACGTGCTTTTGCAGGGCGGTGTCGATGGTGACCTCGTAGATGTCGATGCAGATGGCGGCCAGGAAGGCGGCCACGGCGATCGTGTAGACGGGGGCGTGGCCCGCCAGCAGGAACAGCGGCAGCGGGAAACCGACGGTGAGCAGGGCGGCGGTCCGTATCGGGTTGCGGGGCCGCACCTTCATGGCCGCGACCGTCCCGAGGACGAAGCCGACGGCCTGGGCGGTGAGGACCGCGCTCCACGCCGTCGCGCCGCCGAGGTGGGCCTTCGCCACGACGGGGCCCAGGACGTAGAAGGCGCCGGCCAGCAGGACGTTCACGAACGCGAGCTGGGCGACGATCACCCAGACCCACTGGCGTGCGGTGAACTCCCGCCAGCCCTCCTTGATCTGGACCAGGAGGCTCGGTCCGGCCGCGGGCGGTGCGGGCAGACGGACCCGGATGGCCATCAGGAGCAGCGCGGAGACCAGGAAGGTGGCGGCGTCCACGGCGATGGTCGGGCCCACGCCGATGAGCGCCACGAGGACGCCCGCGAGGGCGGCGCCGATGATGCTGCCGCCGCGCATCGACAGCTTGAGCAGGGCGTTGGCGGACTGGAGGGCGTCGCCGGAGACGAGCTGCGGCATCAGGGACCGCGACGCGGGCTCGAAGAGCGCGGCCGCGGCGCCGCTGAGGGCGGCGAGTCCGGCGAGACCGAGCGCGGAGGCGTTCGACGTGATCACCAGGGCGGCGACGACGCCCTGCACGGCGGCGGCCGCCAGGTCCGCGCCGACCATGACGCGCTGCTTCGGCAGCCGGTCGGCGATGAGCCCGCCGAGGAGGACGAACGTGACCTGGGCCAGGAGCCTGCCGGTGAGGACGAGCCCCAGGGACGAGGCGGAGGCGCCCGGCGTGTCCAGGACCGCGAAGGCGATGGCGACGGGCGCGATGGCGTTGCCGAGCAGGGACACGAGCCGCGCCAGGAACAGGGCGCAGACGGCACGGTCCTTGAGGATGGCGAAGTCCTTCATGAGCGGGCCGCCTCGGCTTCGAGGGCTGCCCCGGCTTCGAGGGTCACGTCGGCTTCGAGGGCTGCCCCGGTTCCGAGGGCCACGTCGGCCTCGCGAGCCGCCCCGGCCTCGCCGCTCGCCTCGATCAGGCTCTGGGGCCGCATGTCGGTCCAGTGGGCCTCGATGTGGTCGAGGCACGCCTGCCGGGTGTCCTCCGGGTGCGCCACGGTCCAGCCGGCCGGCACCTCGGCGAAGGCCGGCCAGAGCGAGTACTGGCCCTCGGCGTTGCGCAGGACCTGGAATCGGCCGTCGGCGTCTTCGAACGGATTCGTCACTGTGCGGTCCCCTTCGGGCGGGTGCTGTCGGCGGCGCGGTCCAGGGCTTCGGCGAGGAACCCGCCGATCACCGCCAGGGGCTCGGGCCGGTTCATGGTGGTGTGGGTGGACTCGACGGGATGGCAGACGACGGTGCCGCGCACGTGCTTGTGCCAGATCTCGTCCGTCGGCGCGCCTTCCGTACGTCCTTGGGTGGCGAGGAAGAACAGGACGTCGCCGTCGAACGTGCCGGGCTCGTGCGCCGCGACGATGTGCCGGTTGTGCGCCATGACCGTCAGGAGCGCCACCAGCTGGGACTCGTCGAGGCTGGCCAGGGCACCGGTGTCCTGCTTGAGGATCTCCACGGCCTTGGCGATCTCCGGGGAGCCCTCCTGCGGCACCACCTGCGGCCGGGACGGGTCGAGCAGGGAGACGATCATGCTGCGGTCGTCGATGCGGTAGTGGTTCGGCACCCCGGGATAGCAGTCGAGCATCGTGAGCAGGCCGACCTCCAAGCCCTGCCGCTGGAGCTGCACGGCCATCTCGAAGGCGACGATGCCGCCGAACGACCAGCCGAGCAGGCGATAGGGCCCCTCGGGCTGCACGGCCCGGATCTCCTCGACGTAGTGGGCCGCCATCTCCTCGACGCTGTCCGGCATGTCGTCGGGGGTCAGCAGCCCCCTGGCCTGGATCCCGTAGACCGGGACGTCGGGCCGGATGTGCTTGAGGAACCCGGCGTAGCTCCAGCTGAGTCCCCCGCCGGGGTGGACGCAGAACAGCGGGGGCCCGTCGCCCTGCGCGCGCAGCGGAAGCATCAGGCGCAGCGCGTCGGCGGCGCTGTCGGTGCCGAGCCGCTGGACGAGACCCGCGACGGTGGGCGCCTCGAAGATGCTGCGCATGGCCAGTTCGAGGCCGAGGACGGCGCGTACCTTGCTGATCAGCCGGGCCGCGAGCAGCGAGTGGCCGCCGAGTGCGAAGAAGTCGTCGTCGATGCCGACCGGCGAGACGCCGAGCACCTCGGCGAACAGCCCGCAGAGGATCTCCTCGCGCGGGGAGCGCGGCGCCCGGAACCCGCCCTGCGGGGTGATGTCCGGCGCGGGCAGCAGGTCCCGGTTGAGCTTGCCGTTGCCGCGCAGCGGCAGTGCGTCCAGCCAGACGAACGCGGCCGGGACCATGTGGTCGGGCAGCTGCCCTGCCAAGTGGTCGCGCAGCTCGGCCGGTTCGGGCAGGTCCGCGGCGTCGGCGGGCTCCACGGAAAGGGCGGGATCGGCGGGGTCCGCGGGATCGGCCGGCACGAGGTACGCCGCGAGCCGCTTGTCGCCGGGCCGGTCCTCCCGGACGATCACGGCCGCGCGCGCCACCCGCGGATGGGCGGAGAGCACGGTCTCGATCTCGCCGAGCTCGATCCGGAAGCCCCGGACCTTGACCTGGTCGTCGGCCCGCCCGACGAAGTCCAGGCGGCCGTCGGCCCGCCACCGCGCCACGTCGCCGCTGCGGTACATCCGCTCGCCCGGGGCGCCGAAGGGGTTCGCGACGAAGCGCGCCGCGGTCAGGCCGGGCTGCCCGTGGTAGCCGCGCCCGGTGCCGATGCCCGCGAGGTAGACCTCGCCCGGCACGCCGACCGGGGCGGGCCGCAGCGCCGCGTCCAGGACATACACGCGGGTGTTGGCCAGCGGGCGGCCCACCGGGATCCGTCCGGACAGGTCCTCGTCGGCCACCGGGTGGATGCAGGCCATCATCGTGGTCTCGGTCGGGCCGTACTGGTTGACGACCTCGCAGCCCCACGTGTCCCGCAACTCCCGCGCCTCCGCGGGACGCAGCGCTTCGCCGCCGGTGGCGACGAGCCGCAGCGAGGCGAAGTCGGCGGGGTCCGCGCCGCCGTAGACGATGAGCGATTCGAGGAGCGAGGGCACCACGCACAGGACGACGGTGGGCCGGCTCTCGCGGATGGTGCGGACCACCACCTCCGGGTCGCGGGCGCCCTCCGGCGGCAGCAGCGCGACGGAGGCGCCCGTGGACAGCGGGCCGAAGATCTCCCGCACCGGCGGTTCGAACCCGATGGACGTGATCTGCAGGCTGACGTCCCCGGGGGTGAGCCCGAAGCGGTCGACGACGTCCCGGAGGCGGTTGACCACACCGCCGTGCTCGATCATCACGCTCTTGGGGCGGCCCGTGGAACCGGAGGTGTAGATGACGTACGCGAGGTTGTGCGCCCGAGCCGTGCGGGGCGGGCGCGTCGCGGCGTCCGCCAGGCGGGGGTCCTCGTCGACGCGCACGACCCGCGCCGCGTCCGGGAGGGTCAGGCCGTCGGTCAGGTCGCTCTCGGTGAGCAGGACGGACGCGCCGCTGTCGCCGAACATGTACGACAGCCGCTCGGCGGGGTAGTCCGGGTCCAGCGGCACGTACGCGGCGCCCGCCTTCCATACGCCGAGGACGGCCGCGACCAGTTCGGGCCCGCGCCGCAGGCACAGGCCGATCCGGTGCTCGGGGCCCGCGCCCAGGCCGCGCAGCAGCCCGGCGTACTGGTCGGCCCGTTCGTCGAGCCGGCGGTACGTCCACCGGGTCGTGCCCTGCACGAGCGCCACGGCGTCCGGCGTGCGGTCCGCCTGCGCCTCCACGAGCGCGCTGACCGTGGGGGCCTCGGGCAGCTGTGCGTCGGTGTCGTTCCAGCCGGTGAGCAGCTGGGCGCGCTCGGCCCCGTCGAGGATGTCGACGCCGCTCAGCGGCAGGTCGGGGCGGTCGGCGACGGCACGGAGCAGTCGGATCAGGCGGGCCCCGACGCGTTCGGCGGTGGCGCGCTCGAAGAGGTCGCCGTTGAACTCCACCACGCCCACGACGCCCGCGGGGGCGCCCTCGGCCGTCCTGCGCTCGTCGAACTTGAACGACAGGTCGAACTTGGCGGTGCCGTTGTCGACGGGGCGCGCGTCCACGGCGAGCGGGCCGAGCGTGGCGCCCGCGGGGATGCTGCTCTGGGAGGCGAGCATGACCTGGAACAGCGGGTGGCGCGCCGCGGAGCGCACCGGGTTGAGGATCTCGACCAGGCGCTCGAACGGCAGGTCCTCGTGGTCGTACGCGGCGAGGTTCCCGGTCCGCACCCGGCGCAGCAGTTCGGCGAAGGTCGGGTCGCCCGCGGTGTCGGTGCGGGTGACCAGGGTGTTCACGAAGAACCCGACGAGGGGGTGCACGGCGTCGTCGGTGCGGCCCGCGATGGCGTTGCCGATGGGGATGTCCGTCCCGGCGCCGAGCCGGGTGAGCAGCCCCGCCACGGCGGCCTGGAGCACCATGTTGAGGGTGGCGCCGGACTCCCGGGCGAGGTCGGCGAGCCGGGCGTGCAGGTCCACGTCGAGGTCGACGGGGACCATGCCGCCGCGGAAGGTCGCCGCGGCGGGGCGCGGACGGTCGCCCGGCAGGTCCAGTTCGAGGGGCGCGTCGCGCAGGAAGTCGGTCCAGAAGTCGAGCTGTCGCCGGGCGAGGCTGTCCGGGTCGTCGCTCTCGCCGAGCAGTTCGCGCTGCCACAGGGCGAAGTCGGCGTACTGCACGGGCAGCGGCTCGAAGGCGGGCGGGTGCCCTTCGAGGCGTGCCGCGTAGGCCTCCCCCAGGTCGCGCATCAGCGGTTCGAGGGACCAGCCGTCGCCGGCGATGTGGTGCAGCACCAGGACGAGGACGCTGTGTTCCTCGTCCCGCACGAGGAGCGCGGCGCGCAGCGGGAGGTCCTCCGCCAGGTCGAACGGCGCGCGGGCGACCCGCCGGATGTGCTCGTCGAGCTCCTCCGGGCGCGGCCGCGCCACCTCCAGTCGCGGCGGCCGCTCGTCGGGCGCGAGAACGCGCTGGTACGGGGTGCCCTCGCGGTCGGGGTAGAGCGTGCGCAGCACCTCGTGCCGTTCCGTCACGTCGCACAGGGCGCGTTGCAGGGCCTCGGCGTCGACCCGTCCCGTCAGGTGCAGGGCGTACGGGATGTGGTACGCGGGGTTCGTGCCGTGCACCTGCCGCAGCAGCCACAGCCGCTGCTGGGCGAAGGACAGCGGTGTCTCGGTCCCCCGGTCGCGGGGCGTCAGGGGCAGCCGCCGGCGGACCGGCCCGCGCTCCGCGAGCGCGGCGACGGTCCTGGCCTCGAAGAGGTCCGTGATCTTGACGTCGATGCCGACCACCGCGCGGATGCGGTTCACCAGCCGGATCGCCATCAGCGAATGGCCGCCGAGGCGGAAGAAGTCGTCGTCGATGCCCACCGAGGTGCGGCCGAGTACCTCGGCGAAGAGGCCGCAGAGCAGTTCCTCGCGCAGCGACCGGGGACCGCGGCCGGACCCGTCCGGCGCCGCGGCCGGCTCGGGGGCGTGCAGCGCGGCACGGTCCAGCTTCCCGTTCGCGGTCATCGGTATCCCGTCCACGGTCAGGAACGCGGACGGCACCATGTAGTCGGGCAGGAGCCGGGCCGTGTGCTCGCGCAGTTCCCGCTCGCCCGGACCGGCGCCGTCGGCGGGGACCACGTAACCGACGAGCAGGGGCTCGCCCTTCGGGTCGGCGTGGACGGCCGCTACCGCGTGCCGCACGGCGGGGTGGGCGCCCAACGCGGCCTCGATCTCGCCGAGTTCGATGCGGAAGCCGCGGATCTTGACCTGGTCGTCCGAGCGGCCCAGGTACTCCAGGTCGCCGTCGGCGCGCCGCCGCGCGAGGTCGCCGGAGCGGTACCCGCGCATCATCCGCCCGTCGGGGCCGGGGAGTTCGACGAAGCGCTCGGCGGTCAGCTCCGGCCGCCCGAGGTAGCCGAGCGCCACCCCGGGTCCCGTCACGACGATCTCGCCCTGCTCGCCCGCGGGGACGGGCGCCAGATCCTCGTCGACGAGCAGGAGGTCCAGATCGGGCAGGGGCCTGCCGATCAGGCTGCGCTCCTCGCCCAGGTCGGCGCTCGTGACCCGGCGGTACGTGGCGTGGACCGTGATCTCGGTGATGCCGTACATGTTGATCAGCCGCGGTGAACCGTCACCGTATTTGGCCACCCATGGTCCGAGATCCCCGAAATTCAGCGCCTCTCCTCCGAAGACGACGCTTTTCACCGGAAGTTTCTCTTCGTAGCGCACGTCCTCGGCGACGAGTTGCCGGAACGCGGTGGGCGTCTGGCTCAGTACGGTGACGCGTTCGTCGCTCAGCAGCTGCCGGAATGCCGCGGGATCCTTCGCGATCTTCGAGGGGACGACCACGACGGATCCGCCGGTCAGGAGCGCGCCCCACATCTCCCACACGGAGAAGTCGAAGGCGAAGGAGTGGAACATGCTCCATACGTCGTCGCAGCCGAATCCGAGGAGCGGTTCGGTGGCGGTGAACAGACGCAGGACGTTGTCGTGCGAGACCGCCACGCCCTTGGGGCGTCCGGTGGTGCCGGAGGTGAAGATGACGTACGCGCATTCCGAGGAATCCGCCGGCGCGGGGGAAACGGGGAGTGCATCGTCCGCGCCGTCCCGGGAATCGTCGGCGCACAGCACGGGGATTCCGTCCGGAACGTCGTCGCGCAGGCCGGTCGAGGTGATGACGACGCCCGGCCGGGCGTCGTCGAGGATCGTCCGGACGCGGGCCCGGGGAGCTCCCGGGTCGAGCGGCACGTACGGGCGGCCCGCCTTGATGGCGGCGAGTGCCGCGACCACCATGTCGACGGAGCGTTCGAGCAGCACGGCCACGGGACGCTCCGCCTCCGTCCGCCGCCCGAGGACGCGGCCGGCCAGGGCCGTCGAGAGGGCGTCCAGTTCCGCGTAGGAGACCGCGACGCCGTCACAGCGGACGGCGACACGATCGGGATACCTGGCGACGACCGAGGAGAACGCCTCACGCAGATCGGTCGCACCTGCCGCGCCAAGCCATGTTGTGTCAGTCAACCGAGGACTTCTTTCGACTAGCAGGGGGTCATCGAAGGAAATCGCCCTTTTGTGGCGCCACGGGACAGCAGGCGGGGACCGTCGGGGATTTCTCGGCCATCACCTTGGGCGCGCACGAAAACGGCAGGGAAGAGGAAGGAAAAGCAGATCGAGGATTACCGGACGCCCGGCCATGTGAACATCACATGGGAGCGGATTCGGGGCTCGTCGGGGCGCGGTCGCCACAGGGGCATGCCGGAGCGCGTGAAAGCCGATCGATCAATGTGCGGCGCACGTTCCCCCTCGCTCCCACGACAGCACTTTCCGGCCTACGGTCTGTTGCAAGAACTGGCACTCAAGATGCCGTCGCTACCTTAGGTCTGTGCAGCCATAACTGGGCAAGTGAAGATAGAACCAATGACTGAAACCAATCCCCGGCCCTCCGGCGCGCGGCGGACGGAAAAGGCGCGGTACGCAGCGGGGATCACTGTGTGTCGACAGCGCGGCGCGGGGAGGCGGAGCACCCCCGGACGCACCCCGGTGGCTCATTTTGACGGTACATGTCAATAACGAAAGAGGCCCGCCGATGACGGCGGGCCCCACGGCAGGTGTCCGGACGAGCGCTACAACCCCGCCAACGCGTTCCACCGCTTGGCGAACTCCGTCCGCTCCTTCGACGTGATGTCCCGGGCGATGACGAGCCGCTTGCGCATGGCGTCGTCGGGGAAGATCAACGGGTCCTCGGCGAGGGCCGCGAGGTCCTTGTCCTTGGAGGAGGCGAGGACGTCGCGGGCGGCCGGGACCGGGCAGACGTAGTTGACCCAGGCCGCGAGTTCGGCGGCGACCTCGGGCTCGTAGTAGTGGTCGACGAGCCGCTCGGCGTTCTGCTTGTGGCGGGCCAGGTTGGGGATCATCAGGGACTCGGCCCAGAGTTCGGCGCCCTCCTCGGGGACCACGAACTCGATGTCCGGGTCGTCCGCCTGGAGCTGGATCACGTCGCCGCTGTAGGCCTGACAGGCCAGGACGTCTCCGCTGGAGAGGTCCTTGATGTAGTCGTTGCCGGTGAAGCGGCGGATGTGATGGCTGTCCACCATCTTCTCGACCTTGTCGCACATGCGGTGGAAGTCGTCGGCCGTCCACTTCCTGATGTCGACGCCGTCGCCCTGGAGCAGCAGCGCGAAGGCCTCGTCGAGCCCGGAGAGCAGCGTGACGCGGCCCTTGAGGTCGTCGGCCCACAGGTCGGAGACGTGCCTGATCTCGCGGCCGATCCTGCGCTTGTTGTACGCGATGCCGGTGATGCCCGACTGCCAGGGCACGGTGAACGTGCGGCCCGGGTCGAAGTGCGGCGACCGCAGCTGCGGGTCCAGGTACTTGGTGACGTTGGGCTGCTTGGCGCGGTCCATCTCCTGCACCCAGCCGAGCCGTACGAAGCGGGCGCACATCCAGTCGCTCATGACGATGAGGTCGCGGCCGGTCTCCTGGTGGTTCATCAGGGACGGGCTGATCTTGCCGAAGAACTCGTCGTTGTCGTTGATCTCCTCCGTGTAGCGGACGTCGATCCCGGTCCGCTTCTCGAAGGCGTCCAGCGAGGGGCGCTTCGTCTTGTCCTTGTCGTCGGTGTCGATGTACAGCGGCCAGTTGGCGAAGGCCAGACTCCTGTCCCGCCGGGAGCGGTCCTCGGCCCCGCGCTCGCCGGGGCCGATGTACGCGGCGGGCACACCGCAGCCCGCGAGCACACTGACGGCCGCGCCGCCACCGAGGGCGCGCAGCAGGGAACGGCGGGACACGGAGGTGGCTCTGGGGTTCGCTCGCACCCCGGCAGCATGCGCCGTCGCGCGGCGGCGCGGCAATGGACGCAGCGTCGAGCCGCGTCGCGTGGACCCGACACCCTGTCGATCACGGCGCGCCCGCGACGGGTCCGCCGCCGTCCGTCAGTCCGGCTCCAGCCACCCCGCCAGGTCCCCCGCCGTGATCCGCCGCAGCGGGGCGGCGTCGACCGGCCCCGGGTAGAGCCGGTACGCGGTGCCGGACGCGGCGCCCTCGGCGCCCGCCAACTCCCCGTGCAGCAGCGCCAGCAGAGCACGGCGGCCGGCGAACTCCGGCTCGGCGCACAGGGCGTCCGGCTCCCAGCCGTCCCGGATGCGCAGCGCGAAGTCGGCGCGCGGCTCGTCCCGCGCGCGGCGGTAGCCCCACAGGACGTGGCCGCGCCCGCGCACGTACACGTCGCCGTCGGTGCGGGCCGCCGCGGTCCAGCAGGCCAGGTCCCACAGCGTGGCCCGGCCGCCCGGCGTGAAGGTGTCGAGCAGGTCGCTGCCGAGGTGGGCGAGCTGCCTGCGGTAGCGCCACACGTCGTGGTTGCCGCCGCTCGTGGACAGGGTGACGTCGGCCCACCACGCGCGCCGCGTCCGCAGGTCGACGATCATCGGCACACGCACCGTCGCGTCGCCCGCGAGGTCGAAGCGCTGACGGACCGTGCGCGGGTCGTAGACGGCGCGCGCCTTGCCCTCGACGGCCATGAACCCCGCGAAGGCGTCGGGGAGTTCGTCGAACGCCACGTCGTTGTACGAGAGGACGGTGGGCACCACGAACCGCACGCCCGTGTGCGCGAGGCGCGGCAGGTCCAGGTCCAGGTACTCGGTGGCGCCGTGCGGGGCGGGCGCCGAGGTCAGGTCGCCGCTGTGCACCGCCGCCCCGCCCGCGTACTCCAGCTGGGTGTAGTCGCACAGGCCGATGAAGCGCCACTGGCCGTCGTAGAGAGCGACGGACAGGTCGAGGTCGACGCGCAGGCCCTTGGGCTGCGTCCAGTGCAGGAAGAGCCGCACGGTCTCGCTGTCCGCGGGCATCGGCAGCGAGCTGCCGCGCGGCACGGCGACCAGCGAGGCGGCCGAGGCGCGCTCGGCGAACGGCACGGGCAGGTCGGCGAGCGAGGCGTCCAGGACGGCCACGTCGTACCGCTCCCCCTCGCGCGCGGCCAGCCGCCGCACGGCCTCCGCCTCGATCAGCTCGCCGGCGCGCCCCGCGACCCGGGCGGGCAGCGGCGGGCGCCCGTCCTCGACCGCGTACGCCTTGGTGACGCGCCCGCGCGGGAAGAAGACCCGGCGGTGGCCCGGGACGGCACGGACCTTCATCCGGCCGTACGCGCCGAGCAGCGGCCCGGGGGCGGTGCGCGGCAGGGCACCGGCGAGCGCCTCGCCCACCGCCTCCGGCAGGGTCACCGAGCCGGAGCGGGCGAGCAGCGGGTCGAGGCGGCGCAGGAGTTCACCGGGGCGCTCGGCCAGCAGACGCGTCGCGCCGTCGGTGTCCCAGCGGCCCAGCGCCTCCTCGACGCGCGCCTGCCAGGTGACGACGCGCAGCCGGTCACCGGCCAGGCGTACGCCGTCGTGCCGGGCGGCCTCGGCGAGCAGCACCTCGCTGAGCGCGTCCTCGCCGAGGCGCGTCTCGCGCAGCACGGCGAAGGCGAGCGCCGCACGCGGGTGCCGGTGGGCGCGCTCGAAGGGGTGCAGGATCTCGCCGGCCCGCTTCCACGCGCGCGGGTGGCGGGCCATGTCCTCGGCGAGCCGGAGCAGGTCGAGGCCGTCGAGCAGGGCGAGCAGCGTGCGCCGCACGGGCCGTGACAGGCCGCGCAGGCGCGGGAGTTCGAGCAGATCGGGGTCGCCGCCGGAGCGCACGACGAGGATCCGCAGCACGTCCGTGGCGGTGTCCGCGTACCGCGCGACGAGCGGGCGCGTCGCGGGCAGGTCGAGGAGCGGCGCGAGGGCGAGCGCCTTGCTCTCGCGCAGCGGGATCCCGTCCGGCAGCCAGCGGACGGCGTCCGCCGGGTCGGCCGCGCCCAGGAGCAGCACCAGGTCGTCGTGGTCCCGCGGGTTCAGCGGCGTACGACGGGCGAGCAGCGTGGCGAGTTCCGCCGCGACGTCGTCCGGCGCCCCGAGGGTCAGGGCGCGGAGGATCTCGCCGCCGTCGCCGCCGAGGCCCGCCCCGGTGTCGAGCCAGGGGTCGGTGGGCCCGTCGGTCTCGTAGCGGTTCTCGCAGATCGGGCAGGCGTACCAGACGCAGCAGTCCTCGCAGCAGCCCCAGTCCTGGTGCTTGCCGTGGCAGTCGCCGCACACGAGGTGCGCGCAGGGCATGAGAGCGCGCACCGGGGCCTTGGTGCTCGCGCAGTTCATGCAGGGCTGGTGGGGCTGGGCGGCCAGGCGCTGGGCGACGACGGACAGGAAGCGCTCGTGCGCGTGCCGGTAGGGGGTCTCGTCCGGGAACCGGTGGAAGAGGGGCTCGTGGTGACGGTCGGAGCCGAGCAGCGCGTCGACGTCGGCGAGCAGCCTGCGCCCGGTCGCGGCGAGGTCGTCGACGGACAGCGCGGTCAGCGCGCGGCGCAGCGGGGCGGTCAGCAGATGCCCGCGGTCGGCGAGTTCGGCCTCCAGGACCACCACGGCGGCGTCCGTGACGGCGGTCCGTCCGGCGCCCCCGGGAACGTGCACACGCTGCCGGCGCCGCAGCAGGAGCGCGGCGAGGTCGTCGGTCGTCGTCATCAGGTCGTGCCCCCGTCGTACGGAAAGGCGGGGGCGGGGAGTGGGTGCGCTACGGATCTTTTGCAGAGAAGAAAAGAAGGAAGCACACCACGGAGCCACCCCCGCGTACGCAACGGTACGTGGGGGCGGCGGGGCCGGGCACCTCAATTGGGTACCGGCAGGGCGCGGGGCGGGCTCAGCCCTCGATCGACGTCATCACGTGCTTGATGCGCGTGTAGTCGTCGAAGCCGTACGCCGACAGGTCCTTGCCGTAGCCGGACTTCTTGAAGCCGCCGTGCGGCATCTCGGCGACCAGCGGGATGTGCGTGTTGATCCACACGCAGCCGAAGTCGAGGACCTTGGACATGCGCATCGCGCGCGCGTGGTCCTTCGTCCAGACCGAGGAGGCGAGGGCGTACTCGACGCCGTTCGCGTACTCGACGGCCTGCGCCTCGTCCGTGAAGGACTGGACGGTGATGACCGGACCGAAGACCTCGTTCTGGATGATCTCGTCGTCCTGCTTCAGCCCCGACACCACGGTCGGCGCGTAGAAGTAGCCCTTCTCGCCGACCTGGTGGCCGCCCGCCTCGACCTTGGCGTGCGCGGGCAGCCGGTCGATGAAGCCGGAGACCTGCTTGAGCTGGTTGGCGTTGTTGAGCGGGCCGTAGAGCACGTCCTCGTCGTCCGGCTGGCCGGTCTTCGTGTCGGCGGCGGCCTTGGCGAGCGCCGTCACGAACTCGTCGTGGATGGACTCGTGGACGAGCACGCGCGTGGCGGCCGTACAGTCCTGGCCCGCGTTGAAGAAGCCCGCCTCGGAGATGCCCGCGACGGCACCGGCGATGTCGGTGTCCTCGAAGACGACGACGGGGGCCTTGCCACCGAGCTCCAGGTGGACCCGCTTGAGGTCCTTGGAGGCGGACTCGGCGACCTGCATGCCGGCGCGCACGGAGCCGGTGATGGAGGCCATCGCGGGGGTCTTGTGCTCGACCATGGCACGGCCGGTGTCGCGGTCGCCGGTGACGACGTTGAAGACACCGGGCGGCACGATGGAGCCGATGATCTCGGCCATCAGGACCGTCGACGCGGGGGTGGTGTCGGACGGCTTGAGGACGACCGTGTTGCCCGCGGCGAGCGCCGGGGCGAACTTCCACACGCCCATCATCATGGGGTAGTTCCACGGCGCGACCTGCGCGCAGACGCCGATCGGCTCGCGGCGGATGATGGAGGTCAGGCCCTCCATGTACTCGCCCGCGGCGCGCCCCTCCAGCATCCGGGCCGCGCCCGCGAAGAAGCGGATCTGGTCGACCATGGGCGGGATCTCCTCGGACCGCGTGAGCCCGATCGGCTTGCCCGTGTTCTCGACCTCGGCGGCGATGAGCTCCTCGGCGCGCTCCTCGAACGCGTCGGCGATCTTGAGCAGGGCCTTCTGCCGCTCGGCGGGCGTCAGGTCGCGCCAGGCGGGGAACGCGTCGGCCGCGGCCTTCATGGCGGCGTCGACGTCGGCCTGACCCGACAGCGGCGCGGTGGCGTACGCCTCGCCCGTCGCCGGATTGATCACCTCGGTGGTCCGTCCGTCGGCCGCGTCCCGGAATTCTCCGTTGATGTAGTTGCGCAGACGGCGCAGCTCGGTGGTCACTGCCGGCCCTCCTGTCAGATTCCCGGTCCCCCGGGCGCTTGCCGGGGTCCCGATGTCCAGTGGATGAGACACCCACCCTAATCGCTGCACCGACGCTTTCAACATACCCGGCAGCCCAGAACTGCGGAATTCGTGAGGATCGAAGTCCCAGACAACGAATTTCATCGATCTGGCCTTGCGGAAGTGACGAGACGTCGTGCACAGTGAGGTCGTGGCCAGTCGCAGCGCAGACCCCAGTAGCCCCCGCAGCTCCCGCACCGGGAACGGCGGCGGGAGCGGCACCCCGCCCGTGGACGCCGTCTCCCTGGCGATCATCGAGCAGCTCCAGGAGGACGGACGCCGTCCGTACGCCGCCATCGGCAAGGCCGTGGGCCTGTCCGAGGCGGCCGTGCGCCAGCGGGTCCAGAAGCTGCTCGACCAGGGCGTCATGCAGATCGTCGCCGTCACGGACCCGCTCACCGTGGGATTCCGCAGGCAGGCGATGGTCGGGATCGACGTCGAGGGCGACGTGGACCCGGTCGCGGACGCCGTGGCCGCCATGCCGGAGGCCGAGTACGTGGTGATGACCGCGGGCTCGCACGACCTCCTCGTGGAGATCGTCTGCGAGGACGACGACCACCTGCTCGAAGTCATCAACAAGCGCATCCGCGCCCTCCCCGGCGTGCGCTCCACCGAGAGCTTCGTCTACCTCAAGCTCAAGAAGCAGACCTATATGTGGGGAACCCGATAGCCGTGAGCAAGGACCTCAGCCAAACCGCCTACGACCACCTGTGGATGCACTTCACCCGCATGTCGTCGTACGAGAACGCGCCCGTTCCCACCATCGTGCGTGGCGAGGGCACCTACATCTACGACGACCAGGGCAAGAAGTACCTGGACGGCCTCTCCGGCCTGTTCGTCGTCAACGCCGGCCACGGCCGTCACGAGCTCGCCGAGACCGCCTACAAGCAGGCCCAGGAACTGGCCTTCTTCCCGGTGTGGAGCTACGCCCACCCCAAGGCCGTCGAGCTGGCGGAGCGTCTGGCCCACTACGCGCCGGGCGACCTCAACAAGGTCTTCTTCACCACCGGCGGCGGCGAGGCCGTCGAGACCGCGTGGAAGCTGGCGAAGCAGTACCACAAGCTCAACGGCAACCACACGAAGTACAAGGTCATCTCGCGCGCGGTCGCCTACCACGGCACCCCGCAGGGCGCCCTGTCCATCACCGGTCTGCCGGCCCTCAAGGCCCCCTTCGAGCCGCTCGTCCCGGGCGCGCACAAGGTCCCCAACACCAACATCTATCGCGCGCCGATCCACGGCGACGACCCCGAGGCCTTCGGCCGCTGGGCCGCCGACCAGATCGAGCAGGAGATCCTCTTCGAGGGCCCGGAGACGGTCGCGGCCGTCTTCCTGGAGCCGGTACAGAACGCGGGCGGCTGCTTCCCGCCCCCGCCCGGCTACTTCCAGCGCGTGCGCGAGATCTGCGACCAGTACGACGTGCTGCTCGTCTCGGACGAGGTCATCTGCGCGTTCGGCCGCCTCGGCACGATGTTCGCCTGCGACAAGTTCGGCTACGTCCCGGACATGATCACCTGCGCCAAGGGCATGACCTCGGGCTACTCCCCGATCGGCGCGTGCATCGTCTCGGACCGCGTCGCCGAGCCGTTCTACAAGGGCGACAACACCTTCCTGCACGGCTACACCTTCGGCGGCCACCCCGTCTCCGCCGCGGTCGGCCTCGCCAACCTCGACATCTTCGAGAAGGAGGGCCTGAACCAGCACGTCCTGGACAACGAGGACGCGTTCTACCAGACCCTCCGCAAGCTGCTCGACCTGCCGATCGTCGGCGACGTCCGCGGCAACGGCTTCTTCTACGGCATCGAGCTGGTGAAGGACAAGGCCACCAAGGAGACGTTCAACGACGAGGAGACCGAGCGCGTCCTGTACGGCTTCCTCTCCAAGGCGCTGTACGACAACGGCCTGTACTGCCGTGCCGACGACCGCGGCGACCCGGTCGTCCAGCTGGCCCCGCCGCTGATCTCCACCCAGGAGACCTTCGACGAGATCGAGGGCATCCTGCGGCAGGTCCTCACGGAGGCCTGGACGAAGCTCTGACCGTCCGCGGCCAGGACTGAGCCGACAGCGGCCCGGGGCACCCGTTCGAGTGAGAACGAGTGACCCGGGCCGCGTCCTTTCCTGGCTGGTCCACCCGAATCCCTAGCGTGCCCAGTGACCGATCGGCCCCGCCTTCGTTCCCCCGTACGGGGGAGGCAAACTGATCTGAACCGAGGTGTACGCCATGGTGGCCCCGCCGGACAACGACGTGCTGTGGGCACGCGCTCTGCACGTCAAGCACAACGGCTCCCCCGCCCTCACCGGCGTCTCGCTCGGTGTCCGCGAGGGCGAGATCCTCGCCGTCAACGGCCCGCGCGGCAGCGGCAAGACGACGCTCCTTCAGTGCCTGTCGGGCCAACTGCTGCCCCAGCAGGGCGAGGTGTGGTTCAACAGCACGCCCGTCCACACGATGGGCCCCCTCGTGCGCGAGCGGCTGCGCCGCGACCGGTTCGGCTGGATCGACCCCGAGCCGCATCTCGTCCCCGAGCTCACCGCGTGGGAGAACGTCGCGCTGCCGCTGATGCTGCGCGGCGCCTCGCACCGCGTGTCCAAGCCGGCCGCCCAGGAGTGGCTCGACCGGCTCGACATCGGCGACTGCGCCCGCAAGCGTCCGCACGCCCTGCTCCAGGCCGAGCGCCAGCGCGTCGCCATCGCCCGCGCCCTGGTCACCACGCCGCACGTGCTCTTCGCGGACGAGCCGACCGCTCCCCTGCACCGCGCCGACCGCGCCCACGTCCTGCGCACCCTGACGACGGCGGCACGCTCCCACGGCATCACGGTCGTCCTCGCCACCCACGACCCCGAGGTGGCCACCCTCGCGGACCGCACCGTCGCCCTGCTGGACGGCCGCCGCGTGAACACGGTGCACCTGCCGAGCGGGGACGGCGGGACGGGGTCCTCCGGGACGTCGGGGACGGGTGGCTCCACACCGGCCGCGCGGTCGGGTGGGGGCCTCGGGGCTCCCGGGACGAGCAGGCCCGCGGGGAACGGCGGGACGGTCGGAGCGTCGCCGGGCACGCGGCCCAACGGGGCTTCTGGTGCTTCCGGTGCTACGGAGGCCTCCGGCGGTGTGAGGGCGGCCGGATCGTCGTCGGGGGCCGGCGCCACGACCGGTTCCGGAGCCGCTGGTGCCACCGGCGCCGCGGCCGGGCCGGCGACGGCCGACGCGACCGT
>NZ_LIRJ01000131.1 GCF_001419745.1 Streptomyces silaceus
GCCCGCCCCTCCCCGGAGAAGCCATGACGACCACCCTCATCACCAACATCTCCAGCCTCGTCACCAACGACCCGGCCCAGGGCGACGGAACCCCCCTCGGTCTCGTCGAGAACGCCGCCGTCGTCCTCGACGGCGACACGATCGCCTGGGTGGGCCCGGCCGCGAAGGCCCCGTCGGCGGACGAGTCCCACGACGCGGGCGGCCGAGCCGCGATCCCGGGCTTCGTCGACTCGCACTCCCACCTCGTCTTCGCCGGTGACCGCACCCAGGAGTTCAACGCCCGCATGTCGGGCCGCACGTACTCGGCGGGCGGCATCCGTACGACGGTCGCCGCGACCCGCGCCGCCACGGACGCCGAGCTGGAGGCGAACGTCGTCCACTACCTCGCCGAGGCCCTCCGCCAGGGCACGACGACGTTCGAGACGAAGTCCGGCTACGGCCTCACCACCGAGGACGAGTCCCGCGCCCTGCGCATCGCGGCGGCGCACACGGACGAGGTGACGTACCTGGGCGCCCACATCGTCTCCCCGGACTACGCGGAGGACCCGGCCGCGTACGTCGAACTCGTCACCGGCGAGATGCTCGACGCCTGCGCGCCGCACGCCCGCTGGATCGACGTCTTCTGCGAGAAGGGCGCGTTCGACGGCGACCAGGCCCGCGCGATCCTCACGGCCGGCAGGGCGAAGGGCCTGCACCCCCGCATCCACGCCAACCAACTCACCTACGGCCCCGGCGTCCAGCTCGCCGTGGAGCTGGACGCGGCCTCGGCCGACCACTGCACGCACCTCACCGACGAGGACGTCGACGCCCTGGCGAACAGCTCCACGGTGGCGACCCTCCTGCCCGGCGCCGAGTTCTCCACGCGCGCCCAGTGGCCGAACGCCCGCCGCCTCCTGGACGCGGGCGCCACGGTCGCCCTCTCCACGGACTGCAACCCCGGCTCGTCGTTCACGTCCTCGGTCCCCTTCTGCATCGCCCTCGCCGTACGGGACATGGGCATGACCCCCGACGAGGCGATCTGGTCGGCGACGGCGGGCGGCGCGGCGGCCCTGCGCCGCACGGACGTGGGCACGCTCCGCGAGGGCGCCCGCGCGGACCTCTCCCTCCTGAACGCCCCGAGCCACGTCCACCTGGCCTACCGGCCGGGCGTTCCGCTGGTGAGCGCGGTGTGGCAGCGGGGCGTACTGCGGTGAACGACGGTGGGCGTCCCCTCGGCAACCGAGGGGACGCCCACCGTCGTTGTCACGCCCGGGGCTCGCGGACCGAGGTCACTCCTCGACCGTCAGACCCTTTCTGAGGCGGACGAGGGTCCGCGAGAGCAGTCGGGAGACGTGCATCTGCGAGATGCCGAGCTCGTCGCCGATCTCCGACTGCGTCATGTTGGCGACGAAGCGCAGCGCGAGGATCTTCCGGTCGCGCGGCGGGAGTTCGGCGATCAGCGGCTTCAGGGACTCGACGTACTCGATGCCTTCGAGGCCGTGGTCCTCGTAGCCGATGCGGTCCGCGAGAGCGCCCTCGGAGTCGTCCTCCTCGGGCTGGGCGTCCAGGGAGCTGGCCGTGTAGGCGTTGGACGCCGCCATGCCTTCGACGACCTCGTCGTTGGAGATGCCCAGGCGCTCGGCGAGCTCGCCCACCGTGGGGGCGCGATCGAACTGCTGGGCGAGTTCGTCGCCCGCCTTGGCGAGGTCCAGTCGGAGTTCCTGCAGGCGGCGCGGGACCCGCACCGACCAGCTGGTGTCGCGGAAGAAGCGCTTGATCTCACCGACGATCGTCGGCATCGCGAAGGTCGGGAACTCGACCCCGCGGCTGAGCTCGAACCGGTCGATCGCCTTGATGAGGCCGATCGTGCCGACCTGGATGATGTCCTCCATCGGTTCGCTGCGCGAGCGGAACCGGGAGGCCGCGAACTTCACCAGGGCGAGGTTCAGCTCGACCAGGGTGTTGCGGACGTACGCGTACTCGTGCGTGCCTTCCTCGAGGGACTCGAGGCGCCCGAAGAGGGTCTTGGACAGGGCCCGCGCATCCAGCGGCCCCACCTCGTCGTACGGCGGGATCTCGGGAAGGTCGTGGAGCCCTTCCAGGGCGTCCGGAGCCGGCTGCGGCTCCTGGGCAGGACCCGGGATCTCGATTGCGGAGCGGTTCGGCGGGGGTGTCGACGTCGCTTGGTCAGTGCGCGATTCGTCGAGCCGGGGTGACATGGTGTCCTCCATCGTTCTCGGCATATGGCTGCCGATGCCAATACGTGCACTGCGGTGTGCGGCGCCTCCAAAGCCGTCCGTGTCGATTGCGGTCCCTTCTACCCCTACCCGCTTCCGTACACGGGTCGCAAGTGCGTTCTGCGGTGAAATGTCCGAATTCGGGGGGATGTTCGGGTACCCCAGGACGTTCGGAAGGCGTAATGTTCAGGGGCGTCATCAACAGCCACGACGGTCGGAAGAGAGTGACGGCATGGACCGCGGGACGGTCGGCAGTGCACACAGGGGCCGGCTTCTGGTCGAGGTGCGGAAAGAGGGCACGAGTGCCGTTGTGACCCCGGCGGGTGAGTTGGATCACCACACCGCCGATCTGTTGCGGGAGCCGCTGGAAAGCTGCCTCGCGGAGGGCTACGCGCGGCTTGTCGTGGACTGTTCGCGTCTGGAGTTCTGTGATTCCACCGGACTCAATGTGCTCCTCGGGGCCCGGCTGAAGGCCGAGGCCGAGGGGGGCGGTGTCCATCTGGCCGGGATGCTGCCGGTGGTGGCCCGGGTCTTCGAGATCACCGGCGCGGAGGCGGTCTTCACCGTTCACGAGACGCTCGAAGCGGCTCTCGCCGACTGAACCCATGACGGTCACACGCGAAAGTTACGCGTCAGTTGTCACTGCGTGACCAGGGCGTTACCAGAGTCACACGGACCGTCCGGAACAAGTGGGTGTTCTCACGGTTCGGCCGGGCAGGAGAGACCTGGATCCGTCCACAGCGATCCTCAAGTCAACAGTCAGAACGGCAAGCAGCCGATGTCCTCTACTCGCCCAGAGTTCCCTACTCGCCCAGAGTCCCCTACTTGTCCAGAGTCCTCAGTCCTCCTGTCGGTGAGGTGAAGCGCTGATGAGCACCACCCGGCCTTACTCGCCGGGCGACCGCGGCCCGGAGTCCGAGGCCGCCGTCGCGGACGCTCCCGCGGACCAGGTCTCCGGGGTGCCCGCGGCTCGGCAGATCCGCAGGCTGAGCCTGAACGGCGCGAGCGGCATCGTTCCGCTCGCCCGGGACTACACGCGCCAGGCGCTGCACGCCTGGGGCTGGCTCCCCGCGGACAGCGCCGACCGCAGGGCCGCCGCCGAGGACGTGCTCCTGGTGGTGTCCGAGCTCGTCACCAACGCCTGCCTGCACGCCGAGGGCCCCGACGAGCTCTGGCTCTCCTGCGACGGCAAGGTGCTGCGCATCGAGGTGTCCGACCGCGGCACGGGCCAGCCGGCGCCGCGCACCCCGCACCGCGCCGGGCGCCCCGGCGGGCACGGGATGTTCATCGTCCAGCGGCTCTGCCTGGACTGGGGCGTCGTCCGTACGCCCGGTGTCACGGGCAAGACCGTCTGGGCGGAGCTGGGCGCGCCCGCGTAGGCGGAGCCCCTCCCGAGTGCCCGCGCGGGGCTCGTGCCGCGCGGAGCCCCGAGTGCCCCGAGGCCGTCGGCCCGGGGTCGGGCCGGTGGTGCCTGTTCGCGACAGGCCTTGGGCCACGGCTGTTACCCACGGTTCGCACGCGCGCCGGATCATCACGGATCCGGCGCGTCCTTTGTCTTCCCTCGACAAGGCCCCGGGCGTACCTTGAGCGCCCAATCTGATGTGCCGTCAGTAATACAGCGTTACTCCGCACCGCGGCACGCCACGACGACCGGCATGAGGGGATCACGAGGTGTCGTACAAGAAATCGGCCGCGCTCGCGCTTGCCACCGCCCTGGCCGGCGGCTCCGCGGTGCTGATGGCCGCCCCTGCCGCGCAGGCCACCGTCCAGGACGTCAACTACCAGTGCAAGACGCCCATCGGGAACAAGGGTGCCGTCTCGCCGATCGACATCAAGAGCGTCAAGAGCGGCAGCGGCTACAAACTCACCATGTCCTTCCAGAAGGGCGTCTCCTCCAGCCCCGTCGAGCTCGGCAAGGGCGCGATGAAGCCAAGTGCGGTGATCAAGCTGGGCGGCGCGGAGAGCGGCACGGTGCCGGTCTCCGGGGCGCCGAACTCCGAGGCGATCCCCGCCAACACCCCCATCAAGATCAGTGACCTGTCGGGCACGTACACGCCCAAGAAGAGCGGCAAGGTCACCTTCACGGCCGGGGTCCTCACGATCAAGGCGCTCGGCACGACCACCACGTGCACGCCGTCCAACAACCCCAAGCCGTCCCTCGAACTCGACGTCAAGGGCTCCGGCGGTTCCGGTGGCTCGGGCGGCTCCGGCTCCGGCGGTTCCGACGCGGGCTCCGGCGGTACGTCGGACGGGTCCGGCGGATCGAACAGTGCCCCCTCCGGCGGCGAGGAACTCCCGCAGACCGGCCCCGCGGACTCCGCGATCGCGCTCGGCACCCTCGGCGGCACCGTGCTGCTCGCGGGCGCGGCGGGCGCGCTCTGGCTGACCCGCAGGAACCAGGCGGCGCGCTCGCGGTAGCGGGCACCGCAGGAACCCCGCGCCACAGCGTCAGGACCGACGATCAGGAGCCGCCGATGCCGCCGAAGCCGCCGACGACGTCCTCCGCACGGGCCGCCCTGGTCGCGCTCGCCCTGGTGGCGGCGGCCGCGACCCCCGCGTACGCGGACGGCGGCGGCTCCGAGCGGTGGTCCGCCGCGCCCTCCTCGGGCGGCGGCACGCGCCCCGCGAAGGACGGGCGGCCCTACTTCTACGCCGAGGGCACCCCGGGCACGGTGCTCCAGGACACCTTGTCCGTCACCAACCCGGGGCCGAGGCCCCGCACGGTCGCGCTGCGGGGCGCGGACGCGGACAACACCGGCTCCGGCGCGTTCTCGCTCACCCCGGCCAAGGGGAAGCCGGAGGACACCGGGGCGTGGATCACCTTCGCGAAGAAGCGGGTGACGGTGCCGGCGCGCACCCGCGCCGAGGTGCCGTTCACCCTGACGGTGCCGGCGGGCGCGCTGCCCGGCGACCACCCCGGGGCGATCGTCGCGAGCAGCGGCGGCCACACGGTGGGCGTGCGCGTGCACCTGCGGGTCGGCGGGCCGACCCTGTCGGCGCTCACCGTGGAGCGCGTGAGGGTCGACGAGGACGCCGGGCGCATCACGTACGACCTGGTCAACCGCGGCAACACCGTGCTGACCCCGAAGCTGGCCGTCCACGCGGAGGGCGTCTTCGGCACGCTCGTCGACCGGCCCGCGCGCACCCTGCCGGTCGAGCTGCTGCCCGGCCGCCGCGTCTCCCTGACCGAGCCGTGGCCGGACGCCCCCGCGTTCGACGCGGCCGACGTGCGGCTCACGGCCACGGCGGCGGGCGGGGCGCGGGACACGGCGAAGGCCTCGCACCGCTTCGTGCCGTGGGGCGCGGTGGCGGGCGGTGCGGCCCTGCTCGCCGCCGCCGCGGCCGCCGCGTACCGCCTCGTACGCCGCCGGAGACGGGACGCGGCCGCGCCGCCGGAGAGCGAAGAGCAGGACGTGGCACGGGAGTTGGCGACCGCTGGGACGGGAGAGGTCCGGTGAACGGCATGTGGGCAGACCGGTCGGGCGGGGCGCCGGGGGAGCGCGGCGGCGGGCGAGGGCGCGGGGCGCGCCGTGCGGCGGGTCTGGCGGCGGCGGTGGCGGCGGTGCTCGCCTGGGCGCTGCTGCCGCAGGGGATCGCGTCGGCAGCGCCGGGTGTGTCGGGTCCGTCGGGCGCGGTCACGGTGTCCGGCTCCACCGCGGCGTCGGCGTCCGCCGTGTCCACCACGGCGTCGGCGTCCGCCGCCCGGACCTCCGTCGCCGACAAGCCCACGGTCACCCTCTCCAAGTCCCAGGCGGGCAAGGGGGGTTCCGTCACCGTCAAGGGCGCCGGGTGGCGGTCCAAGTCGTTGCTCATGATGCTGGTCTGCGGTCAGGCGACGCCCGCCAAAGGGGTCGTCGGCGGGACCAACTCCTGCGCGAACTCCGAGGGGCTCGCCGTCACCACGGACGCCGACGGCGCCTTCAGCAAGAAGCTCCCCGTGGCCGAGCCGCCCAGGCCCTGCCCCTGCGTCGTCCACGTCGCGACCGTGACGGGCGAGAAGGCGCAGGTCGACGCCGTCCTGAAGGTCGCGGGCCACCCCGTGAAGGCGCTGCCCGCACAGGCCACGGGCGGCAAGCTCTCCGTCCTGACGGACACCCGGCTCGACGGCTCCAGCGGGCTCCTGACCTGGTTCGGCGCCCCGCCGCAGCGCACGCTCGTCTTCACGGTCGGCAACGTCGGCTCGGCCCCCGTCAAGAACCCCGTCTTCCAGGTCGGCACCTCCCACGGCGTGTTCGCCCCGCAGTGGGAGGAGCAGCAGTGGCGCGGCACCCTGGCCCCCGGCAAGAAGGCGCAGATCGAGCTGCCGGTGGAGCTGTCGGCGGGCGCGCACGGCGACTACCTGGTCTCGCTGAAGTTCGGGGGCAAGGTCCTCGCCGAGCAGCCGTGGGGCGTGGGCCGCCCCTGGGGCGTGACGCTCTTCTGGATCCTGCTCTGCGTCGTCGTGCCCGCGGCCGTCTTCCGCGTCGGCATGGCGATCGTCGACCGGCTCCGCCCGCACCGGCGCCGCACCGCGCCCTCCGGCCGCCACCGCGGCGGACGCCTCTCCGAACTCGCCGGGAGGATCCCGAGGCTGCGGCTCCCGCAGGGCGCGCTCGCGGCGGACGAACAGGCGAGGACGTCCCGCACCTCCCGCGCACCTCGCACGAAATCCTCGGGCACCCCCGGCACCGGCGGCTCCGGCACGACGGACTCGACCGCCTCCCTGCCGTGGTTCACGCCCGACACCGACCCCGGCGCACCCGCAGGCCGGCTCTCCGCACCGTCCGACAACAGTCCGACGAAAGGAAACACGTGATCACGCATCGACGGAGAGCCGGCACGGCCTCGGTCGCGCTTCTGCTCGGCGGCGCGGGCATCCTGCTGACCGCCGGGCCCGCCGAGGCCGCCGACGTCGCGTACAAGACGGAGTGCGTCCCCCCGGCGATCTCGGGTCTGCCGCCCGTGCAGGGCACCACCAAGGTGGAGATCACCGCGCCCGCCACGGCGAAGGTGGGCGACGAGGTCGACGTCGTGTGGAAGACGACGCAGGCCGCGTCGAAGAACCCCGACGTGCTCGACCTGGACGAGAACACCGTGAAGCCGACCGGCACCATCAAGCTGGGCGGCGGCCAGAGCGGTGAGCTCACGCTGGAGGGCGAGCGCAAGAACCCGCCCATCAAGAAGAACAGCCCCATGATCCTCTCGGACATGAAGGGCAAGCTGAAGCTGACCGCCGCGGGCGAGGTGACGCTCACCCCGGACGCGTACAGCATCAACGTCAGCAAGCCGATCTCGACCGACACCAAGTGCGCGCCGAAGGAGCAGGTGGCGGCGGGCGCGACGATCAAGGTGACGGCGGGCGGCGGCAGTTCGGGCGGCAGTTCGGGCGGCACGGGCGGCACAGGAGGTACGGGCGGCACGGGTGGCAGTACGTCGGGTGGTTCGACCGGCGGCACGTCCGGCGGCTCCTCCGGCGGTACGTCCGGCGGCAGCGACGGCGGCACCACGGGTGGCGGCGACGGGCAGACCGACTTCCCCGGCAAGGAGGTCCAGACGCCCTACAAGTGCAAGACGCCCATCGGCGACAAGGAAGCCACCTCGCCCGTCCAGATCAACGCCAAGAAGGAAGGCGGCAGTTACGGCCTGACCGTGCAGTTCAAGAAGGCCGTGATGGACAGCCCCGCCGACATCCCGGCGGACTCCGTGAAGCCGTCGATGGAGGTCGTGCTGGGCGGCGCGGACAAGGGCACCGTGCACGTCGAGGGCCCGACCAACAAGGAGCCGATCAAGTCCGGCGACCCGATGACAATCCCCGACCTGACCGGCACCTACAAGCCGGGCGCCGACGGCAAGTCGACGCTGTCGCCGGGTGTCCTGACGGTCAAGGCGCTGGGCACGACCACGACGTGCACGCCCGACAAGCCGGCGGTCTCCCTGGAGATCGACACGAAGGCCCAGCCGGGCGGCGCGTCCGGCGGCTCCGGCGCGGCCGGCGGTTCCGCGGGCGGCTCGGACACGGGCGGCTCCACGGGGGGCACCGCCACGGGTGGCGGCTCCGCGTCCGGCGGTGGCCTCGCGGACACGGGCGCCGAGGACAACGGAGCACTGCGGGCGCTGGGGCTGGTCGCCGGGACGGTGATCCTGCTCGGCGGGGCGGTCTTCACGTTCCTGCCGAAGCGGCGGCGCGGACTGCGGTAGCTCGCTGCCGCAGGGCGTGCGGCGCGGGGAACCGGGCGGGCCCGTCGTGGCCGACCGCACAGATCCCCGCGCCTCAGGCATGCCGCAGAAGCCACTCCCGTACGTCCCGTGCCATCCCCCGCGACCGCAGCAGCGGGCCCCCGTGGGCGGACCCCCGCACCGTCCGTACCGTCACGTCGCGCAGCCCCTCCCTGTGCTGCGCGACCGCGAGGTCGGCCGAGTGGACCGGGGGGACGAAGTCGTCCGCCGAGTGGACCAGGAACAGCGGGGCGTCGTCCGGGCCGGAGGCGTGGGAGACGACGGCGAGGTCGCCCCACCGCTCCCGGCAGAGCCGCCCCGCACGGTCCGGCGCGCACCCGGCGAGCCGCTCGGCGGCCCGGCGCAGCTCACGCCGCTCGGCGGACGCCCCGGGCCGCGCGCCGTCCGTCCAGGCGCGGTGGGGCGAGGCCACGGGGGAGAGGGCGACCACGCCCCGCACCCGCGAGCGCCCCGCCCCGTAGGAGCCCGCCTGGAGGGCCAGGTGCCCGCCCGCCGAGGAGCCGAGCACCAGGGGCCGCCGCCCGGCCTCCCGCCGGCTGACCCACCGCAGCGCCGCGAGCACGTCGTCGCGCTGCGCGGGCCAGACCGCGTCCGAGGTCAGCCGGTAGTCGGTGTCGTACACGGTGAAGCCACGGGCCGCGAACCACCGCGCCCACCCGCTCCAGTCGGTGTCCTTGGACCAGTAGCCACCGTGCAGGATCACGAGCGGGATGCCCCCCTCGCCGTACACGGTGACGTTCTGCCGGGGATGGCCTCCGTACGCGAAGAACCGCCCGGACGGCGGCCCGGGAGCGGCCTCGACGACCGCCCCGGACGACAGCAGCGCCCCGCACAGGGCCAGGGTGAGCAACGCACGACGCATGGCCAGATGGTCCACCGGCGGGCCGTCCGCCTCCCGCAGAAACGCCAAGAGCCACCGCACCGGGTGGTGCGATGGCTCTCGGTTCGAGCCGGGCGGGGCCCGGCCGGGTCACGTCAGTGGACGTCGCCCATGAGCTCCTTGACCCGCCTGCGGTACATGTACACCGCGACACCGGCCAGGACCGCGAGCGCGGCCTCGGCGGCCACGACCCCCGTCTTGTTCAGGTCGACGCCGTACGTCGAGAGCAGACCGGCGATCGCGTCACCGGCGGTCACGGCGAGGAACCAGACACCCATCATCTGGGAGCCGTACTTCGCCGGGGCCATCTTCGTCGTGACCGACAGGCCGACCGGGGAGATGCAGAGCTCACCGACGGTCTGGCAGAAGTAGATCAGGACGAGCCACCAGGGGCTGACCTTGCCGTCGCCCGAGGCCGTCAGCGGCAGCAGGAAGACGAAGAAGGAGATACCGGTCAGGACCAGGCCGACGCCGAACTTGACGACGGTGTTCGGCTCACTGCCCTTGCGGTTCAGGTACAGCCACAGCCAGGCGGCGACGGGAGCCAGCGCCATGACGAGGACCGGGTTGATCGACTGGAACCAGGAGACCGGGAACTCCCAGCCGAAGACGCTGGTGTCGGCGTGGTCCTTGGCGAACAGGGCCACGGTCGACGCGCCCTGGTCGTAGATCATCCAGAAGACCGCGGCGGCGACGAAGAACCAGATGTAGCCGGAGACCTTGGACTGCTCGGTGGCCGTCAGTTCCTTGTCGCGCTTGATGCGGCCGAGCACGACGATCGGCACGATCAGGCCGATGAGGAGCAGCGGGACGGTCGCCCAGGTCAGCGTGTAGGTGCCGGTGCCGACCACGATCGCGTAGAAGACCACCGCGACGAGCAGCCAGATCATGGCCTTCTTCAGCGTGGCGGCGCGCTCGGCGGCGCTCAGCGGCTTCGGCACGATGTCGGACTTCTCCGACAGGTGGCGGCTGCCCAGCAGGAACTGGACCAGACCGAACGCCATGCCGAGCGCGGCGAGCGCGAAGCCGAGGTGCCAGTTGACGCTCTCGCCGATCGTGCCGATGGTCAGCGGAGCGAAGAAGGCGCCCAGGTTCACGCCGATGTAGAAGACGGTGAAGCCGCCGTCACGGCGCGGGTCGGTCGGGCCGTTGTAGAGGTGGCCGACCATCGTCGAGATGTTGGCCTTCAGGAGGCCGGATCCGAGGGCGACGAAGAGCAGACCGAGATAGAAGGTCGCGTCGGAGGGCAGGGCCAGGATGAGGTGGCCGAGCACGATGACGGAGGCCGCGATGGCCGTCGTCTTGCGCGGGCCCCAGACACGGTCGCCGAACCAGCCGCCGGGCAGGCAGAGCAGGTACACCGTCGACATGTAGACGGAGTAGATGGCGACTGCCGTGCCCGCGTCCAGGTTCAGCCCGCCGGGGGCGACCAGGTACAGCGGGAGGAGGGCGCGCATGCCGTAGTAGGAGAACCGCTCCCACATCTCGGTCATGAACAGAGTGGCCAGTCCGCGGGGGTGGCCGAAGAAGGTCTTCTCGGAGCCAGGGGTACTGGCGGAGTCCTTCGTCAGGCTGGACGCCATGGGTCGATCCTCGTGGGTTCGGGACGCGCGGCAGGAGCGTGTGCGCGCCCGGTGGGGGGCGGTCGGCACCGTCGTCGTACGTCCAGACCCCACGCCCAGGGGTTGATCACCCCCGCAGGAGGAGGTGAAGGACGGCGACTCCGGGATCCACACCCTGGGCGCTTCCTCGCGCGCAGGGCCCGACCACAGGTCATTCCTTTCAAGGCTGGCCGAGGCCAGCCCGCACATAAAAGAGACCTAAGGCGCGCACAGCGGGCCATAGGTCCTTGAGTAGTGCATCAGGCGTTGGGTCACCATACGACACGTCAGGGATGCATATGGAAGGACTTGAGACATGGATCACAGGTGTCGCTGCAACCAACGGCACACATTCAAAGGTGTTTCACAGAATCGCTTCCCATAGCCGCAGGCTCCGACCTCCACTGTGCGATCACCGCACGCCTGTTGTCCACCGCGGACTACCATCACCCCATGACCCGTGTACTGCTCGCCGAGGACGACGCGTCCATCTCGGAGCCGCTGGCCCGCGCCCTGCGCAGGGAGGGTTACGAGGTCGAAGTGCGTGAGGACGGCCCGACCGCTCTCGACGCCGGACTGCAGGGCGGCGTCGACCTGGTCGTACTGGACCTGGGGCTGCCCGGCATGGACGGCCTGGAGGTGGCCCGCAGGCTGCGGGCCGACGGGCTCACGGTGCCGATCCTCATCCTGACCGCGCGCGCCGACGAGGTGGACACCGTCGTCGGCCTGGACGCCGGCGCCGACGACTACGTGACCAAGCCGTTCCGCCTCGCCGAACTGCTCGCCCGGGTGCGGGCCCTGCTCCGGCGCGGCGCCACCGAGCCCAAGGAGGCCCCGGCCACCCACGGCGTGCGGATCGACGTCGAGTCGCACCGCGCGTGGATGGGCGACGAGGAACTCCAGCTCACCGCGAAGGAGTTCGACCTCCTGCGGGTCCTGGTGCGCGACGCGGGCCGCGTCGTCACCCGCGACCAGCTGATGCGGGAGGTCTGGGACACGACGTGGTGGTCGTCGACCAAGACGCTCGACATGCACATCTCCTGGCTCCGAAAGAAGCTGGGCGACGACGCGGCGAACCCCCGGTACATCGCGACGGTACGGGGCGTCGGTTTCCGCTTCGAGAAGAGCTGAGCCGAGCCCCGTAAGGGGTGCGGGGAGCCACCGGCGGGCCCGAGGACGGAGCCGCGCCCGCCGGTGGCTGATCGCGCGGCTCCCCGCGCCCCTTACGGGCCGCCCGCACGGGACACTGAGTACATGCGCCGCCGATTGATCAACAGCACCCTCGCCGTCGTCCTCGTGGTGATCGCCGTCTTCGGGGTGAGCCTCGTCATCGTCGAGACGAGGACCATCAGCAGCAGCGCCCAGGAACGCGTCGACTCCGAGGCCCTGCGCCTCGCCAGCATCGTGGACAGCCGGCTGATCAGCGACGAGCGGATCACCGGAGCCGTCCTGAGCGACCAGGTCGCCGGCGACCGGTACGCCCGCATCGACATCCCGGGCCGCGCCCCCATCGAGATCGGCGACCGCCCCGAGGGCGACGTCATCAGCGCCACCCGCCCCGGCGAGCAGGGCGAGAAGGTCACCGTCGAGGAGCCGAAGGCCGCCGTCACCCGCGAGGTCGGCCGCACCCTGCTGATCATCGCCGCCGTGGCGCTGCTCGCCATCGTCGCCGCCGTGCTCCTCGCCGTACGCCAGGCCAACCGTCTCGCGTCCCCGCTCACCGACCTCGCCGAGACCGCGGAGCGCCTCGGCTCCGGCGACCCGCGGCCCCGGCACAAGCGGTACGGGGTGCCGGAGCTGGACCGCGTCGCCGACGTCCTGGACTCCTCGGCCGAGCGCATCGGGCGCATGCTGACCGCCGAGCGGCGCCTGGCCGCCGACGCCTCGCACCAGCTGCGCACGCCCCTCACCGCGCTCTCCATGCGCCTGGAGGAGATCACCGTCACCGACGAGCTGGACACGGTGAAGGAGGAGGCGACGATCGCGCTGGCCCAGGTCGAGCGGCTCACCGACGTCGTGGAGCGCCTGCTGACCAACTCCCGCGACCCGCGCACCGGCTCCGCGGTCTCCTTCGACCTGGACGAGGTGATCAAGCAGCAGCTGGAGGAGTGGCGCCCGGCCTACCGCAGCGCGGGCCGCGCGATCGTCAGCTCGGGCAAGCGGCACCTGGAGGCCGTGGGCACGCCGGGCGCGGTGGCGCAGGTGCTGGCCGCGCTGATCGAGAACTCCCTGATGCACGGGGGCGGCACGGTCGCGCTGCGCACCCGCGTCACCGGCAACCAGGCGGTCATCGAGGTCACGGACGAGGGCCCCGGCGTCCCGGCCGACCTGGGCGCGCGGATCTTCGAGCGGACGATCAGCGGCCGCAACTCGACGGGAATCGGCCTCGCGGTCGCCCGGGATCTGGCCGAGGCGGACGGCGGCCGCCTGGAGATGCTCCAGACGATGCCGCCCGTCTTCGGCCTCTTCCTGTCGCGTACGCACCCGTCGCGGAGCGCGGAGGAGACGCAGACGGTCCGGTGAGCGCCGGACCGGCCGGGGCGGAGGCCGGGCGGGCCAGGGCGCGGCGTCAGTTCGCGCGGCGCGCCACGGGCCGCTCGTCCGAGTCCTCCAGGAACGATTCGGCATGGGCGACGGCCTCACGGGCGGGCAGCGCCTTGAAGACCCAGGTGCGGTACGACCAGAAGCGGAAGAGCGTCGCGATGCCCATGCCGAGGAACTTGAAGAAGTTCGCCTGCAGCCTGCCGTCCCAGCCGAACCAGTACGTCGCCGCGTAGAGCACGCCGTTCTCGATCACCAGGCCGACCGCGCTGAACAGCAGGAAGAGCGTGAGCTCCTTGGTGCGGCCGCTCTTGTCGCGGTCGCGGTACGTGAAGTAACGGAACCCCACGTAGTTGAAGACGATGGCGACGACCGTCGCGATCACGCTGGCCCGCACCACGTGCAGGTCCGTGACGTGCCGCACGAGGTTGAAGACGCCGAAGTTGACCAGGGTCCCGACCGCTCCCACGGCACCGAACTTGGCAACTTCGCGTGCCAGCTGGTCCAGCCGCACCCGCAGTGCGCCCCGCTCCGTCATGGTGGTCGCCCCAGCCCCCGTCGATTCGTACCGGCTGTTCGCCGGTCGTGTACGTGCCGACGGATTGGTGTTTCGGTCGTGTCGACCCCGCCATGCTAACCAGCGGGCATCTCCCGCGCGCGGGGGCGCCCGGACACTGTGGCGCCGCTGTGACAGGAGCGGCCCGAAGCCGAGGGATCCGGCCGTTCCCGGGTGGCCGATACCGGCCGATACCCTGGGGGTGTGACGTTCCCGGTAGTCGGCATGGTCGGCGGCGGTCAGCTCGCCCGCATGACCCACGAGGCGGGCATCCCCCTCGGCCTCAAGTTCAAGCTCCTCAGTGACACCCCACAGGATTCCGCGGCGCAGGTCGTCGGCGATGTCGTCATCGGCGACTATCGCGACCTCGACACGCTGCGTGACTTCGCGCGGGGCTGCGACGTGATCACCTTCGATCACGAACACGTACCCACCGAGCACCTCAGGGCCCTGGAGGCGGACGGCATTCCCGTGCGCCCGGGGCCCGACGCGTTGGTGCACGCCCAGGACAAGGGGGTGATGCGCGAGAAGCTCACGTCGATCGGTGTGCCGTGTCCGCGCCACCGGATCGTGGAGGACCCGGCCGACGTGGCCGCCTTCGCGGCCGAGGGCGACGGTTTCCCGGTGATCCTGAAGACGGTGCGTGGCGGATACGACGGAAAGGGGGTGTGGTTCGTACGTTCCGTCGAGGACGCCGAAGATCCCTTCCGGGCCGGTGTCCCGGTCCTCGCGGAGGAGAAGGTCGACTTCGCGCGCGAACTGGCGGCGAACGTCGTCCGCTCGCCGCACGGCCAGGCCGTCGCGTACCCCGTCGTCGAGTCCCAGCAGGTCGACGGCGTCTGCGACACGGTGATCGCCCCGGCGCCCGGCCTGGACGAGGCCCTGGCGGGCGAGGCGCAGGAGCTGGCGCTGCGCGTGGCCAAGGAACTCGGCGTCGTCGGCCACCTCGCGGTCGAGCTCTTCGAGACCCGTGACGGCCGCATCCTGGTCAACGAACTCGCGATGCGCCCGCACAACTCGGGCCACTGGACGCAGGACGGCGCGATCACCTCGCAGTTCGCCAACCACGTCCGCGCCGTGCTCGACCTGCCGCTCGGCGACCCGCGTCCGCGCGCCCCGTGGACGGTCATGGCGAACGTCCTCGGCGGGGACTACCCCGACATGTACGCCGCGTACCTGCACTGCATGGCCCGCGACCCCCAGCTCAAGATCCACATGTACGGCAAGGACGTGAAGCCCGGCCGCAAGGTCGGTCACGTGAACACCTACGGCGACGATCTGGACGACGTGCTCGAGCGCGCCCGTCACGCAGCCGGCTACCTCAGAGGAACGATCACCGAATGAGTACGTCCCCCGTGTCCCCGGTCGTCGGCATCGTCATGGGCTCCGACTCGGACTGGCCCGTCATGGAGGCCGCGGCCAAGGCCCTCGACGAGTTCGAGGTCCCCTTCGAGGTCGACGTCGTCTCCGCGCACCGCATGCCGCACGAGATGATCGCGTACGGCGAGCAGGCGGCCGACCGCGGCCTCAAGGCGATCATCGCGGGCGCGGGCGGCGCGGCCCACCTGCCCGGCATGCTCGCCTCGGTGACCCCGCTGCCGGTGATCGGCGTGCCCGTCCCGCTGAAGTACCTCGACGGCATGGACAGCCTGCTCTCCATCGTGCAGATGCCGGCCGGTGTCCCGGTGGCGACGGTCTCGGTCGGCGGCGCGCGCAACGCGGGCCTGCTCGCGGCCCGCATGCTGGCGGCGCACGACGCCGAACTCCTCTCCCGCATGCGGGACTTCCAGCAGGAGCTGAACGACCAGGCGACGGAGAAGGGCAAGCGTCTGCGCGCCAAGGTCGAGGGGGCGGGTTCCGGATTCGGTTTCGGTTCGGGGAAGTGACCGGCACAGTGACGGGTATGACGCATCCCGAGAAGCTGGAAGAAGCACGTTCGCTGCTCGCCGAGTTCCCCGTGGTCGACGGCCACAACGACCTGCCGTGGGCGCTGCGCGAGAAGGCCGGTTACGACATCGACCGCCTCGACATCGCCGCCGACCAGAGCGGCCGCCTGCACACCGACATCGCCCGCCTGCGCGCGGGCGGCGTCGGCGCCCAGTTCTGGTCGGTGTACGTCCGCACGGACCTGTCCGGCGACGCCGCGGTCAGCGCGACCCTCGAACAGATCGACTGCGTCGAGCAGTTGCTGACGCGCTATCCGGCGGACCTCGGCCGTGCGCTGACGGCGGCCGACATGACGAAGGTCCGGGGCGAGGGCCGCGTGGCGTCCCTGATGGGGGCCGAGGGCGGCCACTCGATCAACAACTCCCTGGCCACGCTGCGGGCGTTCCACACGCTCGGCGTCCGCTACATGACGCTCACGCACAACGACAACATCGCGTGGGCGGACTCGGCGACGGACGAGCCGGGGGTCGGCGGTCTCTCGCCGTTCGGCCACGAGGTCGTGCGCGAGATGAACCGCGTCGGCATGCTTGTGGACCTCTCCCACGTGGCGGCGACGACGATGCGGGCGGCCCTGGACACCTCCGTGGCGCCGGTGATCTTCTCGCACTCGTCCTCGCGCGCGGTCTGCGACCATCCGCGCAACATCCCGGACGACGTCCTGGAGCGGCTGCCGGCCAACGGCGGTGTCGCGATGGCGACGTTCGTGCCGAAGTTCGTCCTCCAGGCGGCGGTCGACTGGACCCTGGCCGCGGACGAGAACATGCGCGCCCACGGCTTCCACCACCTGGACACGACGCCGGAGGCGATGAAGGTCCACGAGGCCTTCGAGGAGCGCACCCCGCGCCCCGTCGCGACGACCGCCACGGTCGCCGACCACCTCGACCACATGCGCGAGGTGGCGGGCATCGACCACATCGGCATCGGCGGCGACTACGACGGCACGGCGTTCACCCCGGCCGGCCTCGACGACGTCGCGGGCTACCCGAACCTGATCGCGGAACTCCTGACCCGCGGCTGGTCGAAGCCCGACCTGGCCAAGCTGACGTGGCAGAACGCGGTACGGGTACTGGGCGCGGCGGAGGACGTGGCGAGGGACGTGCAGTCCCGCAGGGGCCCGTCGGTGGCGACGCTGGAGCAACTGGACGGCTAGTTCTCGTTCCCTGCTTGCATACGTCGATGGGGTGCCGCCCGGCCGGGCGGCACCCCATCGACGTATGCACTCGCCTGCGGTTACGGCAGGTTCCGCGCCATCACGATGCGCTGAACCTGATTCGTGCCCTCGTAGAACTGTGTGCTTCACGGAGAACATGGCCCTGAGCTGGGGAGGAAGCCCATCTGCGGGGTGCCTCCCCAGCATTTCCCCATGATCACGGAAGCGTCGACCGGGCCTCACCTGGGCATACCTCTGGTCATGCGCCTTTCGCCGTGAGTGCCACTCCCACCCCAGGTCAGCGGCTGTATGCCGGTGACTCGGACCAGCCAAGTTATGCGAGTACGTGACTAGAGGCTCGCCGGTCTTGTGGCGCGGGTAAGACGCTCCGTAGCTTGCTGACCACACCAGGCCGGAGGGGGTCTCAGTGGACGAACTACACATGATCGCGGGCGGACCGTGCAGGAGCGGTGACGACGACAAGTGCGGCAACGGCGACTGTCCGACCGTGTACGAGACGGCGGAGCCCGGGATGTTGGCCATCCAGGGGTACGACGTGGACCGGCTGACACCCGAGGGGGAATCGGTGGTCCTGATCCCTGAGGAGACCCTGAAGGAGGCGGCCCGTGCCCGTGGATGGCTCTAGCCCGATCCTCCTGGACGGCGACGAATGGCAGTCGCACTTCCGGGACTTCAAGCACTCCGCGTTCCGCTTGGAGGTCCACCAGACGTACACCATGCCCGCCGAGGCGGAGACGGTCCGTGCGTTCCTGGCCGGGGAGCCCATGCCGGAAGGGTTCAATGCCTCGTGGCATGACCTGATCCGGAAACACACTGCGGCCGGGCGCAGGATGACGCGGGCCAAGATCGTTCGACAGCCGCTGACCGACTACAGCCGCTACCTGTTTGAGTGGTGCATCCCTGGCAATGTCGCGGCCGGGGAGAACTACCAGACAGTTGATTTGACCGACGGCGCGAACCCCGGCCTCCCGGAACAGGATTTCTGGCTGTTCGACGAGACCACAGTTGTCCATCTGAACTACCGCGACGACGGAACACAGATCAACCGTGAACTGATCCAAGACCCCGATATCAGCAAGTACCTTGCATGGCGGGATCTAGCACTCGAAAGCGCAGTTCCCTTCAGTGCCTATCGAACCTGACACGCAGACACAGGAGCGCAAGGATTTGGCTGAGGCTCTTCGGAGCCTCCGTCGCGCTGCTGGTTTGAGCGGTGAACGGCTGGCTGCTCGCTGCAACATGAGCCAGACAAAGGTCAGTCGAATCGAGACCGGCCGTGCATTGCCGACCGTCATGGATGTCGAGCGCATCCTGAAGGCCCTTGCGGTTCCTGTTGAAGTGGCTGACGAGATACTGCGGCTCGCCCGCAGGGCGAACGTGGATTACGCGTCCTGGCGGGCCTACGCCCGTGTCGGCATGCACCAGAAGCAAGCAGAGTTGAAGGCTCTGGAGTCTTCCTCACGGGTGATGAGGCACTTCCTGCCTGCCATCCCCACGGGCCTACTCCACGTACGGGACTACGCCACCGCCACTCTGACGCCCACCATCGAGAGCGACCCGGCCCGCGACGTGGCCAGGGCCGTGAACGCCCGCATGGAGCGACAGAAGGTCCTGGATGACACCTCGCGGTCGTTCTACTTCCTGATGACCGAGCAGGCTGTCATGTGGCGGCGTGCGTCCTCGGAGGTCATGGCTGCACAGTGTGTGCACATGGCGAAGGTGAACCAGAAGCCGAACGTGCACTTGGGTGTCATTCCGCAGTCCGCCGAGGTTCCCGGCACCCCCATGAATATCTTCGTCGTCTACGACGATCGCCTGGTCACGGTCGAACTCTTCTCCGGGGAAGTCGTTCAGAGGGACCCCCGAGACATATCCCAGCACCTTGGTCTGTTTAACCTGTTCTGGGAGCACGCCCTCACGGGTGAGGCCGCCACGGCATTCCTCACCGATTCCGCTCAGGCATTTATGCGTCATCGTAACTAGCGATTCCGCCAAGGCCTTTGGGCCCTGATGATGGACTCATGGCGAGCAGCGAGGAACCGCAGCAACGGGGTTGGAGACTCGATCCGATTCCCAGTCGTCAGGCCTGCAGGGGCGACGACGGATTCATTCGTGTGCCCATGTGGATTGCCCGGGACGGCAAGCACGTTGCGGACACCGAAATGGTTCTGTTGCCTACGGAGGCCGCGTTGTTGAGCGAGCACCTGACCGAGGCTCTCGCCGGTTCCCTCTCGATCATGCAGGAGCTGTTTCACGGCGATGCCCTGGCGGAAGGGCCGGGCGTCACGGTGGTTTCCAAGCTCCGGCACTCGGCCTGAGACAGCACCCTCCCCCATCACTTCCGCCCGGCACGGGCGGAGGACAGTCCTGCCCTGGGACTGTCGGACACTCAGGAAGGCACCGCGATGACCGACCTGTACGCGCTCCCCATCCCCGAGACCGCCGTGTTCAACAAGGCCTGCGGCGGGCCCTGCACCGAAGGGTGCGTCACCCTCACCAGGATCGGTGAGGACGCGTGGGCCCTGGGCGACAGCAAGAACCCCGCCATGTCGCCTCTGCGCTTCACCGGCGAGGAACTGAACGCCGCCGGTATCGACCCGGCCCGCTTCACCGTCTCGGCCTGACGGTCTCCCCTTATCCGACCGGTCTCCGTCCCCCTCCGACAGGCGGGGACCGGTCGGATTCCACTCCCTTGCACCCCGAAGGGGACCAGCAGTGCGCCACCACCATGGGTATCTGTGGACGGGATCGAAGCAACGGCTCGACCAGGAAGGCCACAGACGGCCCCCACACCCCGATCCGCCGCCCCCGCCGCTCGGCGGCGACGACGACACGGACGGGATCAAGCTCAACCAGCGCTATCGGGAAGCCGCGGCAGACTTCCGCTCCGGCGACCTGCCCCCGATGGAAACGGCCCGCTGGCTCACCAAACCCCGTGACCTTGTCCGGGGCACGTGGGGAGAGCCCAAGGAAGCCGCCGAGTGGCTCGGTGAACAACTCGCCGAGTACGCCCCTCGGTTCATGTCCGAGTCCGACCGTGACAGCACCTTCCTCGCGCTCCTGGTCAACACTGCGGCCGAACGCCTGAGCTGGGGCGGAGATGTCTCCCACGGGTTCTACCTCGAACGGCCCGCGTATCTCTCCTTGGCCTTGGTGCGCTGCTCCCCGAACCGTGCCGCTCCCGAACTGGTCTGCCCGATGCGGTAGCCGCACACCGACACCCGCCCGAGTCTGAGGAGAGAGCACGTCACGATGGCCCACACAGTCATGCGTTACGAGAAGCACCGGATCACCCAGCAGCCCAACACCGACGTGACCCTTGAGGCCAAGTGCCTTACCTGCGGCTGGGAGGCCTCCCCCTCGGCGGACGGCGCGGCTGTGGACGTCGAGTGCATGAGCCACACCGGCCGGACCCAGCATGCGCGGTTCAAGCGCCTGTGCACGTCGGTGGCCTTCGTCGAACGGGCGTAGCCTCAAAGCAAAGAAGCCCCGGCCCATTTCGGGTCGGGGCTCTTGTGCGGGTTGGTTAGAGCAGTGCCCGGAAGGGGCTGGCGTCGAGACCGGTACTACATCTTCGAGGGGGTCGAGCAGCGCGGGCGGGCAGCCATCGCATCGATGCTGATGCCCGGCGCGGACGACCCCACCGAAGGGCAGGCGGAAGTCGCCTGAGAGAGCCCATGCGAACGGCCCCCGGCAGAGTGCCGGGGGCCGCTGCGTTTGTGCAGGTGGGAGGCGGTCTCCCGCCCAGCGTCAGCCCAGGATTTCCCCAGCGTGACGCCCATGATCGGCCCGAAACGGTCCCGAACGGACCGGAAGCCGATCACAGCCCGCGAGCCATCGAAAATGGCCGCTGACCTGTGAAAACCCAGTTACGGCAGGTTCCGCGCCATCACGATGCGCTGAACCTGATTCGTGCCCTCGTAGATCTGCGTGATCTTCGCGTCCCGCATCATCCGCTCGACGGGATAGTCACGGGTGTACCCGTACCCGCCGAGAAGCTGGACCGCGTCCGTCGTGGCCTCCATGGCGACGTCGGAGGCGAAGCACTTCGCCGCCGCGCCCAGGTAGGTCAGGTCGGCGTCACCCCGCTCGGAGGCCGCGGCGGCCTGGTAGGTCAGCGCGCGGGCGGCCGAGATCTTCATGGCCATGTCCGCGAGCATGAACTGGATGCCCTGGAAGTCGGCGATCGGCTTGCCGAACTGCTTGCGCTCCTTGACGTACCCCTTGGCGTAGTCGAGGGCGCCCTGCGCGATGCCGAGGGCCTGCGCCGCGATCGTGATGCGGGTGTGGTCCAGGGTCTTCATCGCGGTCGCGAACCCCGTGCCCTCCTCGCCGATCATGCGGTCCGCGGGGATGCGGACGTTGTCGAGGTAGACCTCGCGGGTCGGGGAGCCCTTGATGCCGAGCTTCTTCTCCGGGGCGCCGAAGGAGACGCCCTCGTCGCCCTTCTCCACCACGAAGGCGCTGATGCCCTTGGAGCGCTTCTCCGGGTCGGTGACGGCCATCACCGTGTAGTACTCGGAGACGCCGGCGTTGGTGATCCAGCGCTTCACGCCGTTGAGCACCCAGAAGTCGCCGTCGCGCACGGCCTTGGTCTTCATGCCCGCCGCGTCCGAACCGGCGTCCGGCTCGGAGAGGCAGTAGGAGAACATGCCCTCGCCCTTGGCCAGCGGGGTCATGTACTTCTTCTTCAGCTCCTCGGAGCCGGAGAGGATGACGGGCAGCGAGCCGAGCTTGTTCACGGCGGGGATCAGCGAGGAGCTGGCGCAGACGCGGGCCACTTCCTCGATGACGATGACGGTCGCGAGGGCGTCGGCGCCCGCGCCGCCGTAGCTCTCCGGGACGTGCACGGCGTGCAGGTCGTTGGCGACCAGCGCGTCATGGGCCTCCTGCGGGAAGCGGGCCTCCTCGTCCACCGCGGCGGCGAACGGCGAGATCTTCGCCTCGGCCAGCGAACGGATCGCGTCCCGGAGCATGTCGTGCTCCTCGGACGGGCGGTACAGGTCGAAATCAGCCGATCCGGCCAAGGTGTCTCACGCTCCCATGACGCTAACTACCGTTAAGTAACCCAAATTTTAGTGGCCGCTCCCTCACGAGGGATACGTGAGCTTGGCGACAGCGGGAATCGTGCCCGGTGAGCGGCCCCGGCACGCCCGACTATGCTCGGGCAGCGCATCACAGACCTCCCATCCCTGGAGCACCGCATGGCCCTCAAGATCACCGTGATCGGTACCGGCTATCTCGGCGCCACGCACGCCGCGGCCATGGCCGAGCTGGGCTTCGAGGTGCTCGGCCTGGACGTCGTCCCCGAGAAGGTGGAGATGCTCCAGCGGGGCGAGGTCCCGATGTACGAGCCCGGCCTTGAGGAACTGCTGCGCAAGCACGTCGCCGGGTTCGAGGGCTCCAGCGGCCGGCTGCGCTTCACGATGGACCCGGCCGAGGTCGCCGCGTTCGGCGACGTCCACTTCGTCTGCGTGAACACCCCGCAGAAGCACGGCGAGTACGCCTGCGACATGTCCTACGTCGACAGCGCGGTCGAGTCGCTGGCCCCGCACCTCACCGGGCCGTGCCTGGTCGTCGGCAAGTCCACCGTGCCGGTCGGCAGCGCGGACCGCCTCGCCGCGCGTCTCCTGGAGCTCGCCCCGGCGGGCGAGGAGGCCGAGCTGGCCTGGAACCCGGAGTTCCTGCGCGAGGGCCTCGCCGTGCAGGACACGCTGCACCCCGACCGGATCGTGGTCGGCGTGCGCAGCGAGCGCGCGGAGAAGCTGCTGCGCGAGGTGTACGCGACCCCGATCGAGGAGGGCTCGCCCTTCGTCGTCACGGACTTCCCGACCGCCGAGCTGGTGAAGACCTCCGCGAACTCCTTCCTGGCCACGAAGATCTCCTTCATCAACGCGATGGCGGAGGTGTGCGAGGCGGCCGGCGGCGACGTCGTGAAGCTGGCGGAGGCGCTCGGGCACGACGACCGGATCGGGAAGAAGTTCCTGCGGGCCGGGATCGGCTTCGGCGGCGGCTGCCTGCCCAAGGACATCCGTGCGTTCATGGCGCGGGCGGGCGAGCTGGGCGCGGACCAGGCGCTGACGTTCCTGCGCGAGATCGACTCGATCAACATGCGCCGGCGCGGCCAGATGGTCGAGATGGCGCGCGAGGCGCTGGGCGGCGGGTCCTTCCTGGGCAAGCGGGTCGCGGTGCTCGGCGCCACGTTCAAGCCCGACTCGGACGACGTCCGCGACTCCCCGGCGCTGAACGTGGCCGGGCAGATCCACCTCCAGGGCGGCCAGGTCACGGTGTACGACCCCAAGGGCATGGCCAACGCCCGCCGGCTCTTCCCCACCCTCGGGTACGCGGAGAGCGCGCTGGACGCGGTCCGGGGCGCGGACGTCGTCCTGCACCTGACGGAGTGGCGCGAGTTCCGCGAGCTCGACGCGGCGGCGCTGGCCGCCGTGGCCGAGTCGCCGGTCGTCCTGGACGGCCGCAACGCCCTGGACCCGGCGGTCTGGCGGGCGGCCGGCTGGACGTACCGCGCGATGGGCAGGCCCGCGGCCTAGCCGCTGCGCCACGGGCGCCGCGCGGGGTCCGCGGGCCGTCCGCGGCCGGTCGCGCGGCTCCCCGCGCCCCTTACGGGGCGCCTCCGGGCGAGGCCGCCTTCCGGGCCCGGTACGCCCGCATCTTCGCCCGCGCCCCGCACACCGCCATGTCGCACCACCGGCTGCGGCACGCCGGGCTGCGGTCGTAGTAGGCCCAGTGGCAGTCCGGCGCCTCGCACGCCTTGAGGCGCGTCCAGGTGCCCGCGGCGGCGCCCTCCGCGATCGCCGCCGCCACCCGTGCGACGAGCGAGTCCGGCGCGGCCGGGCCGAGGGCCGCCGAGCCGTCGGTGTCGTCCACGGTCACCACGAGTGGCGCCGAGGCGAGGAGTTCCGTCAGGCAGGGGACCGGCCGGTGCGCCGGATGCCCCGCGTGCGCCAGGCACGCCACCCGCAGCGACTCCCGCAGTTCGCGCGCCGCCGCCGCCTCGCCCGGCGCGATGCCGAACGCGGTCAGCCCGTCCGCCGTGTCCAGGGCATCGGCGCCCGTCTCCAGGTCCAGCGTGTTCACCAGCTTCTGGACCAGCGCGAGCCCACCCGGTGCGGGCGCCCTGTCATTCATGGTTGCGACGTTACCCCTTCTGCGGGAGCATGAAGTAACTGTTACCGCTTGAAGCCCTCAGCCGGTAATCGTCCGATCGCCTGGAGGAAGCATGCCTCTCGCCAAGCTCGACGTCGTCGCCCTGGACTGCCGCGATCCCTTCGCCCTCGCCGGGTTCTACGCCGCGCTCGTCGGCGGCACCCCCGTCCACGGCGAGGAGGACTGGGTGGTCCTCGAAGGCCACGGGGGCACCACCCTCGCGTTCCAGCTGGCCCCCGGCCACGTACCCCCGAAGTGGCCCTCCGACGACGGCTCGCAGCAGCTCCACCTGGACTTCAGGGTGGACGACCTGGAGGCCGTGGAGCGGGAGGTCCTGGCGCTCGGCGCCACGCTCCTCGACGCGGGCACCCCCGACCGCACCTGGCGCGTCTACGCGGATCCGGCGGGGCACCCGTTCTGTCTCTGCGGAAGCTGAGGAGGAGGTGCCATGACGGACGCCCAGGAGTTCACCGCCCCCGTCGCCCGCCTGCGCAACGTGGTCCTCGACTGCCCCCGCCCGCGCGAACTCGCCGAGTTCTACGCCCGGATCATCGGCGGCACCATCGAGGACGACGGCGACTGGGTCGACCTCGTGGCCGAGGGGCGCGTGAAGGTGTCGTTCCAGCGGGTGGAGGGGCTGCGCCCGCCCGAGTGGCCCCGCTCCGACGTCAACGCCCAGCAGATCCACCTGGACCTGGACGCGGGCCGCACCGACGCGGAGGTCGACGCCGCCCAGGAGAAGGTGCTCGCCCTCGGGGCGCGCCCCCTCGACCTGGACGACGACGGGGGCAGGCGCGACTTCCGCGTGTACGCCGATCCTGCCGGGCATCCCTTCTGCCTCTGCAAGATCCCCTGACCGGGGGCGGCCCCCTGTGCGGGGGCCCGCCCGTCCCGGTCAGCCGTCCAGCAGCTCCCTCGTCGCCGTCGACGCGGCCCGCCGCTCCCGCGCCGCGCGGGCGGTGAAGTCCGCGCCGCGCAGGGCGCGTTGGACGTTGCCCCAGGTGAGCAGCGCCAACTCGGCCTCGGACCAGTCGCGTTCGAGCAGTTCGGCGATCAGCCGCGGGTAGCAGGACGCGTCGGGGAGGCCCTCCGGATGCGGCTCCGCGGTGTCGTACGCGCCCGACAGGCCGACGCACTCCGGACCGGCCACCTGGCGCACCCGGTCGAGGTGGTCCGCCACGTCCCGCACCGAGGGGCCGGTCCGCGCGGCGGCGAGCGGCACCAGACACAGGCCCTTGGCGGCGCCCACCGCGCCGAGCAGCTCGTCCGAGAGGTTCGCCGGATGGTCGCGCAGGGCCCGTGCCCCGGAGCGGGTGAAGATCACCGGGGCCTTGGAGACGGCGAGCACCCGGCGCACCGTCGCCTCGGACGCACCGGACAGGTCCGCGAGGACCCCGAGCCGGTTCATCTCCCGCACGACCTCCTCGCCGAAGGCCGTCAGCCCGTCCGGGCCCGCCCAGGACGTGCCGGAGAGGGTGACCGCGCACAGGCCCAGGCTGTGCAGCGCCCGCAGCGTGCCCAGGGAGTCGCCGAGCGCGGCGCCGAGGGCCGGGCCGATGAGGGTGGCGACGCGGCCGCAGTTGCGCGCGTCGGTGGCGTCGGAGGCGGTGCGGGCGAGCCGCAGGCCCTCCGGGTGGGCGTCGACGACGTGCTTCACGAGGTCGATCTGTTCGAGGGTGGCGCCGACGGCCCGGTCGGCGCTCACGGCCTCGGGCACGTGCACGGACCAGAACTGCGCCCCGACCTGCCCCTCGCGCAGCCGCGGGACGTCGCTCTCCAGGCCGCTGTCGCCGGTCTCGAAGTCGTACCAGTGCAGCTCGCGCAGCGTCCACGGCAGACCGCTGTAGCCGTCGGCGACGGGGTGCGCGGCGAGCAGGGAGCGGGCCCGGGTCGCCGGTGCCGCGGCGGGCGCGGCGTCGGGTGGGGATTCGGGGTCGTCGGCGGACGGCGGATCGGGCGGAGCGGGGGGCTGGTCGCGCTCCCCGGCCTCGGCGGTGGTGTTGAGTTCCTCCAGCAGGTCTGCCATGGCAGTGCTCCGGACGTCGGCGGGTGGCAGTTCGGACCACCGTGACACGGGGCGGCCGCGGCTTCGCGGCGGGCGCAGCGTTCGGGGTATGCGCCCGGCGTGTCGGGACGCGGAAGGGCCCCGCCGACCGGAATCGGCGGGGCCCTCCCCGTACGGACGAAGCGCGCCTCAGTTGCCCGAGACCGTCACCTTCTCGTCGTTGTTCAGCTCCTTGACCAGCTGCTTGACCTTGGCCTTGTCCCAGAGCAGATTGCCGCCCGCGGAACCCGCGATCGGCATGTTCATGGACGCGCCGTCGCCGCCGGTGACGCCCTTCATCGCCCAGAACATGGACGCCACGTCGGTGATCCCCATGTCCTTGTCAACGATCAGGGTGTCCAGGCCCGCGCCCATCGTCGGGTAGAGCTTGAAGGGGTTGAGGACCGTGCCCGGCGTCGCCGCCTGGTTGGCGAGGGCCGCGAGGAACTTCTGCTGGTTCTTCGTGCGGTCCAGGTCGCTGCCCGGCAGGGCGTAGCGCGTACGGACGAAGGCGAGGGCCTGCTCGCCGTTGAGCGTCTGCTTGCCCGCCTCGAAGTCGGCGCCGGACTTCTTGTCCTTGAAGCCCTTGGGGATGTCCAGCTCGACGCCGCCGACCGCGTCCACGATCTTGGCGAAGCCGCCGAAGCCGATCTCGGCGTAGTGGTCGATCTTCAGGCCGGTGTTGTACTCGACGGTGCGCACGAGCAGCTCGGGGCCGTCCTCCGCGTACGCCGCGTTGAGCTTCGTCTGGCGGCCGGTGTTCGGGTAGAGCTTGCCGGACTCGGCGCCCTTGAAGGAGGGGATCGTGACGTTCGAGTCGCGCGGGAGCGAGATCATCGTGTTCCCGCCGTCGTCCGCGACGTGCAGGATCATCATCGAGTCCGTGCGCTTGCCCTCGGCCGAGCCCGTGTGGAGCTTCTTCTTCTCCTCGGCGGACATGCCCTCGCGGCTGTCGGAGCCGACGATCAGGTAGTTCGTGCCGGCGCCGCCCTCGGGGCGCTCGATGACCTTGGAGAGGTCGACCTCGCGCTTGAGCTTGGAGTCGGCCCAGAAGTACGTGGCGACCGACGTCACGACGAGCACGCTGACCAGCGTGATCGCGCCCCACTTGATCCGCTTGCGCCAGTTCGGCGCGGGGCGCGGGGCACGCTGGGGCCCGCCACCGGGGCCGCCGTTGCCGTTGCCGCCGCCCTGGGGCTGGCCGTAGACCTGGCCGGTGTTGTAGCCGCTGTCGTAGCCCTGACTCCGGCCGTAGGGGTCCTGGCGCGGGGTGCGGGGCTCGAAGACCTCGTCACGGGCGTCGCCGTACGGCTGGCCGTCCCCGTACCGGCCGTCGCCGTAGCCGTCGTCGTATCCGTGCTGGGGCGGCACCCCACCGGAAGGCGGTCCGGCCGGACGGGAGGCCTGGCCGCGCTGGATGTGCCGCATCACGCGGGCGCCTTCGGGCTGGGCGTTCCCGCTGCCGCGGCCGTGTCCCCGGCCGCCGGCCTGATCGTCTGGCCAATCGCTCATGTGGCCCAGTGTGACCTGCCGGGCGGTGAGGCTTACAGGGCGGTCGGGATTTCGGGCCAGGGCTGTTGCAGAGCTGATGCAAAGCGGCCCGGGAGGGATCGGACATACGTCCGGCTTAGGCTGGAGGGCATGACAGATCAGGCCCCCAGTCCGGATTCGGAGATTCCGGGCAAGCCGACCTCGGCGTCCCGCACCACACTCAGCCACATCATGACCCACAACGACACCAACCTCCTCGGGACGGTGCACGGTGGCGTGATCATGAAACTGGTCGACGACGCGGCCGGCGCCGTCGCCGGACGCCACTCGGGCGGTCCCGCCGTCACCGCGTCCATGGACGAGATGGCCTTCCTCGAACCGGTCCGCGTGGGCGACCTCGTCCATGTGAAGGCCCAGGTCAACTGGACCGGACGCAGCTCCATGGAGGTCGGCGTCCGGGTCCTCGCCGAGCGCTGGAACGAGTCGACGCCCGCGCAGCAGGTCGGCTCCGCCTACCTCGTCTTCGCTGCGGTCGACGCCGACGGCAAGCCCCGCACGGTCCCCCCGGTCCTCCCCGAGACGGACCGCGACCGCCGCCGCTACCAGGAGGCGCAGATCCGCCGCACCCACCGCCTGGCCCGCCGCCGCGCCATCAAGGAGCTGCGGGAGTCACGGGCGGCGGAGGGGTACGACGACTGAGGCGGCGCGGACACAGGACGCCCGGGGGCCGGGGTGGCGGGGCCGAAGCCGCCGCCCCGCCACGGCTCCCTAGGGGCACACCACCTGGTCCCCCGTGACCGCACCGAATTCGCCCTGGTAGGCGTCCTCCGCGCGCACCGCGCGCACCGTCTTGAAGTCCGACCCGGCGATCACCTTCAGCGTCGCCCCCTGGCCCTCGACCTTCCGCATCTCGCAGCCGGGCAGCGCCGTGGCCAGCGCCTTCGCCGAGCGGTCCCAGCGCGGGTCGTAGGCGACGACCGTCCTCCTGGCCGGCTTCTCCTTCGCGCCCGGCACGTTCCCCGGCACCCGCGTCGTCCGGAAGCCCGTCGCCCGCAGCGCCGAGTCGACCCGCTTGCCGAGCCCCGGCGCCCCCGTGCCGTTGTCCACCTGGACCCGGATCTGCTGGGGCGAGACGCCGACGAGCGCGGCCCTGGCCCTGGCCCGGTGCGGGGCCAGCGGCCGGTCCTCGCGCAGCGCCTTGAACAGCTTCCTGGACTTGGTCCCGTGCCACTTCAGCATCGAGCCGATGCCGGGCACGCTCTTGCCCTTCGCGCTCAGCGGCACGGTCGTGAACTCCGACGACGACGGCGAGAAGCCCCGCATCGCCCGCCCGAGGTCCAGCATCTCGCCCGTCCCGAAGCCCTTGTCCGCGCGCACCGAGCCGAGCAGCGTCCGCGTCACGTCGCGGAACTTGACCGGATTCAACAGCACGCCGCTGCTGGTCGCCTTCGCGATGAGCGCCGCGAGGAAGCGCTGCTGGCGCTGCATCCGACCCAGGTCGGAGGCCCCGTCGACGTACCGCGAACGCACGTACTGGAGCGCCTCGCCGCCGTTCAGCTCGTGCGTGCCGACCGACAGGTCGAGCCCGGTGTGGGAGTCCTTCAGGGGCCGCGCCGTGCAGATCTCCACCCCGCCGAGCACGTCCACGGTCTTCATGAAGCTGGTGAAGTCGACCTCCAGGTAGTGGTCGATCTTGACCTTCGTCATGTGCTCGACGGTCCGCACCGTGAGGTTCGGGCCGCCCTCCGCGTACGCGGCGTTGATCTTGTTGGCGTGTTCGTGGTGCTTCTTGCCGGTGGTCTGGTCGGTGTGCGCGGGCAGCTCGGCGTAGCTGTCCCGGGGCAGGCTCACGACGCTCGCGCGGTCCCGGTCCTGCGAGATGTGCACGATCATGATCGTGTCCGTGCAGTGGCAGGGCGCGCCCCCGAGGCGGTACTTCTCCTTCTCCTCGGGGCTGATCTTGTCCCGGCCGTCGGTGCCGACCAGCAGGACGTTCATGCCGTTGCCCTGCGCGGGCCTGTTCTTCATGTCCTTGAAGGCATCGACCCGCTTGATCCCGGTGTCGAGGCTGGTGACGACCCCGTGCCCGATGCCGGCCGCGGCCAGCACGGTGACGGAGAAGGTGGTCGCCACCCGCATGGCCCAGCGGGGCCGCTTCCCCCGCGCGCCGGG
>NZ_LIRJ01000132.1 GCF_001419745.1 Streptomyces silaceus
GGGCGGCGCAGCTTCTGGGCCGCGATCACGTCCACCTCCAGGGCCGGCAGCCCTCGTTCGTCCCGCTCCCCCGCGTCGTCCCTCATCGCCCGAAGAGGGTGTGCGGGCCCCGCACGGCGGCACACCTCACTTCTCCCACTCCCCGAGAAACGTACGTCCTGTACATTTTTTACAGAGCCCGGACCGCTCCGCGACCGGAAGAAGAGAGGCGTGCCATGAACCGTCCGTCCGCCCGTTACGTCCTGCCCGAGTTCACCGAACGCACCAGCTCGGGAACGCGGACCCTCGACCCCTACTCGAAGCTCCTCGAGGAGCGGATCGTCTTCCTCGGCACCCCCATCGACGATCGCTCGGCGAACGACGTGATGGCGCAGTTCATGCACCTGGAGTACCTCGCCCCGGACCGCGATATCGCGCTCTACATCAACTCCCCGGGCGGCTCGTTCAGCGCGATGACCGCGATCTACGACACGATGCGGTTCGTCACCTGCGATGTGGAGACGACCTGCCTCGGCCAGGCCGCGTCCGCCGCCGCCGTCCTGCTCGCCGCCGGCGCCCCCGGCAAGCGGAGCGCCCTGCCCGGCGCGCGCGTGCTGATCCACCAGCCCGCCCTCGCGGAACCGGTCCAGGGCCAGGCCAGCGACCTCGCGATCCAGGCCGACGAGCTGCTGCGCACCCGGCACCTCATGGAGGAACTGCTCGTACGGCACACGGGCCAAGACCCGGAGCGGGTCACCGCGGACATCGAGCGGGACATGATCCTGGACGCGCCGGCGGCCCTGGAGTACGGGCTCGTGGACCGGATCGTCCCGAGCCGCAGGACCTCGCCCGGCGCGCGCGACCCGAGGTGAGCCGGCGATGCTGCCACCCGAGCTCCCGCCCCTGCCCGCGCTGACGCGGGCCGAGGCCGAGCTGATCGACCGCTACCTCGAAGTCGTCGACCTGCTCGGCCGGATCAATCCCGCCCGCGCCGAGCACACCTACGGCGGCCTGCGCGCCGCCCAGGCACTCGTCGGCCGGGCGACCGCGCTGCGGGACGCGCTCACGCTCATGCACCAGCGCGGCGAGAGCGAGGTGCACGCCACCACGCTCGCCGCGGCCCTGCGCGTCCTCGACGGCGAGCGGCGGGCCCGGCGGGTCACCGTCCCGCCCCCACCGACCGGCTGACCACGGCACGGACGCCCCGCGCCGCCCTCCGGAACGTCCGGGACCGGTTTGAAACGGACCAGAAGAGCTACCCCGGACGGCGTAGGGGGGCGTCCGGCGCCAGGGCCTGGAGAGTTGCGCCAGGTGTGTACAACGGCGGCGGAATGACATATTCCGATGCTGGTCGAGCGGTCGTCAGACCATGCCTCCTCAACCCTAATTCGTCGGTGTCCACCCGAACGGGTCAGTCGTGAGGAGCCTCACAAAACGCCGTTTCGGCTCGGTTTTTTCGCCCTTGTCGGGTCAAGATCCCTTCCGACGACAAGCCCCCGCCACAGCGGCGGGGCGGTCCGGGCGGACGCCGAGTCCTGCCGCCACCCGGATGACCGGTCGACATCGGTGCAACGGCAGGAGTGGAGGACCCAAGCACGGCGGGCCCGTCCGGGAAGTCCGGACGACGCCCTTGGGGTGAAGCCGCAGAGCACGACGCGGCCGGGCATCTTCGCCTGCCCGAACCCGACAGGTCATCCTTCACAGGCGGCTGACGAAGGGTTGCGCATGACTGCGCTGAATCATGTTCCGTCGCTGCTCAGCAGGACCGGTGCCGCATCGGTCCTCACGCTCGCCGTCGTAGGCGGCACCGTCGTGGCCCCCGGGCTCGCGTCGGAGGCACAGGCGGCCACACACGGGACGAAGGCGCTCAAGATCGCGGCTTCCAAGAAGGGATCTCCGTACCGCTACGGCGCCACAGGCCCCAACCGGTTCGACTGCTCGGGCCTGACGCTCTACTCGTTCAAGAAGACGGGCAAGAAGCTGCCGCGCACCGCCGCCGCGCAGTACAACAAGACCAGGCACATCTCCAAGTCCCAGCGGTCCCCCGGCGACCTGGTGTTCTTCCACTCGGGCCGGAACGTGTACCACGTCGGGATCTACGCGGGTAACGGCCGTATCTGGCACGCCCCCAAGACGGGCACGGTGGTCCGTCTCGAGAAGATCTGGTCCAAGAGCGTCTGGTACGGCCGGGTCCGCTGATCCTGCCGCGACCGGTCCGGCGCGCACCGCGTCACGCACCTTCGGGTCTCCGTGCGTGGAGCGCGCCCACCGCGTCTTCGCGGAACTGCTCGCCGTGCTCGCGGCGGTGTCCCGCGAAGACGCACCCATCACGCGAGCAGGGGCTCCAGCAGGAGGACCAGGCCCAGCACGCCGAGAGCGGTGCCGGTGACGGCCTCCACGGCACGGGCCGTGCGCGGCCTGCGCAGCCATCTGCCGAGCCGGTCCACCAGGAGTGCCACGACCGGGAACCACAGCAGTGCGAACACCACGACGATCGTCGCCAGCAACAGGGTCCTCGGCATCGCCGGGCTGCCGTCGGGCACGAACTGCGGCAGCACGCTGAGGAAGGTGATCGGCGCCTTGGGGTTCAGGGCGTTGGTGAGGAAGCCCTCGCGCAGGCCACCGGCCCGGGCCGCCGGTTCGTCCGCCAGCGCCTGCACGCCCCGCGGTCGCGCCGCCGACCGCAGCGCGCGCCAGGCGAGGTACAGCACATAGATCCCGCCCAGCACCTGGAGCCCACGGAAGAGCGTGGGCACGGCCGCGAGGACCGCGGCGACGCCCGCGACGGCCAGCGCCGTGTGCACCAGCAGCCCGCCGGCCACGCCGACCGCGCAGGCGACCCCGGCCCGCCGCGAGGCAAGGGCATTGCGTACGACGACGGCGAAATCGGCGCCCGGCATGGCGACCATGCCCGCGGCGACGCCGGTGAAGGCGACCAGTTGTGCGTCCATGGGGCCAGCCTGCCCGGACCGGGCCTTCAGCAGGTATGTGCAATATCCTGGGTCTGCCTTAAGCAGGTGTTGAGGGAGATGCCATGTACGACCCCACGCGCCTCGCCGCTCTCGTCGCCGTCTCCGAGGCGGGTTCGATCACCAGGGCCGCCGAGCGCCTCGGCTACACCGTGCCCGCGCTCTCCCAGCAACTCGCCAAACTGGAGCGGGAGGCGGGCACCGCCCTGCTCGTACGCCACCACCGCGGGGCGCGGCTGACGGGTGCGGGCGAACTCCTCGTGGGGCACGCCCGCCGGGTGCTCGACGAGATGGAGCGGGCCCGGCACGAACTGGCGCGGCTCGCCGGGCTCTCCGGGGGCCGGCTGCGCGTGGGTACGTTCCCGACGGCCGGCATCCATCTGCTGCCGCCCGTCCTGAGCGCGTTCCGCAGGGCGCACCCGGACGTGGAGCTGACGGTGACGGGCCACGAACCGCCCTCGGGTGTCGCGGCCGTGGCGGCGGGCGAGGTCGACCTGGCGCTCACCCACACCTATGAACCCGCCGACCCGGTGCCGCTGCCCGCCGCCGTCTCGGCCGAGCCGATCCTGGTCGAGGAGCTGGTCCTGGTGACCCGGCCCGGCCACGCGCTGGCGGGCGGCACCTCCCGGCTGCCGCTGGCCGAACTGGCGGGGCAGCCGCTGATCAGCATGGCGCCGGACCATCCGCCCCGGCAGGGGGTGGAGCGGGCGCTTGCCGGGGTCGGGGCGAGCCCCGCGGTACTCGTCGGGACACCCGGATACGCCCTGGTCTGCGCGCTGGTCAGCGCGGGGCTCGGGGTCGCCGTGGTGCCGGAGATGGTGGCGCGCACCGCCGCGACGCCCGTCGGCACCCGCCTGCTGGAACCGGGCGACCTGCGCCGCACGATCTCCGTGGTCCACCGCACCGACGAGTCGAGCCCCGCGGCGGACTCCTTCCGGGCGCTGCTGCGCGGGGCGTTCGGCCGCTCGGCGGGGACGGGCTGACCGGGCGCGGCGCGCCGTCGTACGGGCCGGTCGGCGAGGCCCGCGGTCAGTGGGCGGCGCCCCGCTGTCTGCGCTGGACCGGCGCCTTCCACGGCAGTGCGATCCACACGGTCTTGCCGCCCTCGTCGGTCGGACTGACCGAGAGCCTGCCACCGCACTCGGCCGTCAGCCAGCGGATGATGACCATGCCCCGGCCGTTGTCCTGCTGGACGGCCGCGGGCAGTCGCCTGGGGTAGCGGGGGTGGCTGTCGGTGACGCCGATCCGCAGCTGTTCCTCCCGGTCGAGCTCGACGTCCACGGTGAAGGTGGGCGACTGCCCCCGGGTGTGCTGCACCGCGTTCGTGGCGAGCTCGGAGACGATCAGTCTGATCGTTTCGGCCACCTCGTCGTCGCCGGGCAGCCCCCATTCGGTGAGCACCCGCAAAACGTACTTCCGGGCCGCGGAGACCGAGGCAGGATCGCTCGGCAGGGTGACGGAGGCTTCCTGAAGGTCTGCCATGGCGACGCTGTCCCTTTCCCACCGGGACCGGTCTCCGACTCGTCGCGGATGACTGGAGGACAGTCCCGAACTGGTGCTTCGCGCCAGCCTGCCACTCCTTACCTTGTCACGGGTGGCGATCCACCGAGATGTGCATATATCTGTCGCTCGAAGCGGTGAACTCTGCTACGGCAGACCGTATTTGGGCGGCACACTGGTGCTTCCTCTACTGTCGCCTACTGCCCCCGCTCTGCCGCCGGGTTGCCCGACGGCTCCACCCGGAAGGAGACGGGCATGCAGTACGGCCCCGCGGTGCGCCGCCGCCAACTCGGTGCCGAACTCCGCGCCCTGCGCACCCACGCGGGACTCACCAGCAGCCAGGCCGCGGCGAAGCTCGGCTGGCACCAGTCGAAGATCAGCAGGATCGAGACCGGCCGCAGCGGGGTGAAGGCCGCCGACGTGCGCCTGCTCCTCGAAGCGTACGAGGTGAAGGACCCCCAACTGAGCGAACTGCTCTTCGCGTTCGCCGGCGCCGACGACCCCGGCGCGGGGCGCCACCACTGGTGGAAGGCCTACCGCGATCTGCTGCCGGCCACCTACCGCGACTTCATCAGCCTGGAGTCGCAGGCCAGTTGGGTCCGCACGCTGGAGACGACGGTCGTGCCGGGACTGCTGCAGACCCCCGAGTACGCGCGCGCGGTGACCCGGGCCGCGCTCGGCGGGCTGCCGGAAGAGCAGGTGGACGCGCTGGTCGAGGTCCGGCTGGCGCGTCAGGACGTGCTGCGCGCCGATCCGCCGCTGCGCCTGAGCGTGATCCTGGACGAGGCCGTGCTGCGTCGCCCGGTGGGCGGGGACCGGGTGTTCACGGGGCAGCTGACACGGTTACAGGAGGTGGCCCTGATGCCGCATGTGCGTCTTCAGGTGCTGCCGTTCGCCGCCGGCGAGCACGTGGGTCTGATCGGACCTTTCGTTATTTTTTCATTTCCGAACATTGCTGATCTGGATGTGGTTGTTCTCGACCATTTGACGAGTAGCCTCTATCTCGAACGGAAAGAAGACCTCCAGGCGTACACGGAGGCCTTCAACTCCCTTCAGGTACAGGCGCTATCACCCGAGGACTCCACGCATTTCATCGCCGACCTCTGCGACGGCGCTAAGGAGGCACCATGACCGCAATGCCTCGGTATGTACCTTCCAGCACGACTCTTCAAGGTGCGCGGTGGCAGCGCAGCAGCTACAGCAACGGAATGAACAACTGCGTCGAGACGGCCACGCTCGACTCGGGTCCGCTGACCGGCCTGCGCGCCGTGCGTGACTCGAAGAACATCGCAGGGCCCGCCCTGCTTCTCTCCCCCGGCCCCTGGGAGTCGTTCCTCAACAGCATCCGGTGAGCAGAGCCCGGCCCACACCGGGCCCGGCACGCTTCATCGGGGTGCGCTGCGGCTGATCACTCGTACGGCATCGGCGATCTGTGCGCCGGTGAGATCCGCGCGGGCGGTCAGCCGCAGCCGTGAGATGCCGTCGGGCACCGACGGCGGCCGGAAGCAGCCGACTGCCAGGCCCTCGGCCCGGCAGTCGGCCGCCCAGCGCACGGCAAGCTCGGGTGATGGCGCGCGCACGGAGACGACGGCGGCGTCGGGACGTACCGCCGCGAGGCCCTCTGCCGTCAGACGACGGTGCAGTTCGGCGGCGACCTCGCGGGCCCGCGCCGCCCGTTCGGGTTCGCGGCGCAGCAGGCGCAAGGAGGTGAGCGCGGCCCCCACCGCGGCGGGCGCGAGGCCCGTGTCGAAGATGAAGGTGCGGGCCGCGTTCACCAGATGGGCGATGACCTCGGCGGGGCCGAGCACGGCGCCTCCCTGGCTGCCCAGGGACTTGGAGAGGGTCAGGGTGACCACGGTGTCGGGCGCGCCCGCGAGCCCGGCGGCGTACGGAGCGCCCCGGCCGCCGTCGCCGAGCACCCCGAGCCCATGGGCGTCGTCGATCACCAGTCCGGCGCCGGACTCCCGGCAGGCCGAGGCCAGTTCGGCCAGCGGGGCCATGTCGCCGTCCACCGAGAACACCGAGTCGGAGACCACGATCGCGGGCCCGTCGTGGGCGTCCAGCGTCTTGCGGACCGCTTCGGGGTCGGCGTGGGGCGCCACCTGCGTGGTCCCGCGCGCGAGCCGGCAGCCGTCGATGAGGGACGCGTGGTTGCCCGCGTCGGAGACGATCAGCGAGCCGTGCGGAGCGAGCGCGGTGACGGCGGCGAGGTTCGCCGCGTAGCCGGAGGAGAACACAAGCGCCGCCTCGAAACCGCAGAACTCGGCGAGCTCCCGCTCCAGTTCGGCGTGGAGTTCGGTGGTGCCGGTCACCAGCCGGGAGCCGGTGGCACCGCCGCCCCACCGGCGCGCGGCGGCGGCCGCGCCCTCGGTGACCTCGGGGTGCCGGGTCAGGCCGAGGTAGTCGTTGCCCGCCAGATCCAGGAGGGCGTCGGCGGCGGGGCGCGGGCGCAGGGTGCGGACGAGTCCGGCGGCGGCGCGCAGCCGTGCCTGCTCGTCGATCCACCCGAAGGGCGAGGGGGGAACGGAGGATGCGTCCGATGCGCCCGTCGCGGGGTGCCTGTTTGTAGACATTGCACAGACCCTAGCCGTCCTGCCACCTGGCCAGGGTGTGGCAATACCCACACGTCAAACCGGTTCTGTTGTGCGAACCCTCCTTGGCCGGGGAGGCTGCCGTGCGTAAGGATCAGCGCCATGGACCTGCTGAACACGCTGGTGGACAAGGGGCTTCGGCGCGAACTGCCGACCCGTGAAGAGGCGCTGGCCGTCCTGGCCACCTCCGACGACGATCTCCTGGACGTAGTGGCTGCCGCCGGAAAGGTACGGCGGCAGTGGTTCGGGCGACGGGTGAAACTCAACTATCTGGTCAACCTCAAGTCGGGCCTGTGCCCGGAGGACTGCTCGTACTGTTCACAGCGACTCGGCTCCAAGGCCGAGATCCTCAAGTACACCTGGCTCAAGCCCGACGAGGCCTCGCAGGCCGCCGCGGCCGGCATCGCCGGCGGCGCCAAGCGGGTCTGCCTCGTGGCGAGCGGCCGCGGCCCCACCGACCGCGACGTCGACCGGGTCGCGCGGACCATCGAGGCGGTCAAGGAGCAGAACGAGGGCGTCGAGGTGTGCGCGTGCCTCGGGCTGCTCTCGGACGGGCAGGCGGAGCGCCTGAAGGGCGCGGGCGCGGACGCGTACAACCACAACCTCAATACGTCCGAGGCGACGTACGGGGACATCACCAAGACGCATACGTACGCCGATCGCGTCGACACCGTCCAGAAGGCGCACGCGGCGGGCCTTTCCGCGTGTTCGGGGCTGATCGCCGGCATGGGAGAGAGCGACGAGGACCTGGTCGACGTCGTGTACGCCCTGCGCGAGCTCGACGCCGACTCGGTGCCGGTGAACTTCCTGATCCCCTTCGAGGGGACGCCGCTGGCCAAGGAGTGGAACCTCACGCCACAGCGCTGCCTGCGGATCCTCGCGATGGCCCGCTTCGTCTGCCCGGACGTCGAGGTGCGCATCGCGGGCGGCCGCGAGGTCCATCTGCGCTCGTTGCAGCCGCTCGCCCTGAACATCGCCAACTCGATCTTCCTGGGCGACTACCTGACCAGCGAGGGGCAGGCCGGCAAGGCCGACCTCGACATGATCGCGGACGCCGGTTTCGAGGTCGAGGGCGCGGACCAGGTGACACTGCCGCAGCACCGCGTGGACGCCGCCGCGGGCTGCGGCTCGCACGACGCGGGTGCCGCCGGCTGCGGCTCGCACGACGCGGACGCCGCCGGCTGCGGCTCGCACGGCGGGGGCGGCTGCGGCCCCTGCGGCAGCGGTGAGCCCGTGGCCGACGCCCCCGCCGGGCCGAACGAGGCGCGCACGGACCTGGTGGCGGTGCGCCGCCGGGGCGCGGGAACGGACCTGGCCCCCAATGCCTGACCTGTCCACGGCCGACCTGCTCGCGCTCGACCGGCAGCACGTCTGGCACCCCTACGGCCCGATGCCGGGCCGCCAGGAGCCCCTGGTCGTGGAGTCCGCGAGCGGCGTCCGCATGCGCCTCGCGGACGGGACCGAGCTGATCGACGGCATGTCGTCCTGGTGGTCGGCGATCCACGGCTACAACCACCCCGTCCTGAACGACGCGGTGCGCGGCCAGCTGGACCGCATGAGCCACGTCATGTTCGGCGGGCTCACGCACGAGCCCGCCGTCCGGCTCTCGAAGCAGCTCGTCGACCTGACGCCCGAGGGCCTGGAGCACGTCTTCCTCTGCGACTCCGGCTCCGTCTCGGTCGAGGTCGCGCTCAAGATGTGCCTGCAGTACTGGCGTTCGCTGGGCCGGCCGGAGAAGCAGCGCGTGCTGACCTGGCGCGGCGGCTACCACGGCGACACCTGGCAGCCGATGGCGGTCTGCGACCCCAAGGGGGGCATGCACGAGCTCTGGCAGGGTGTGCTGCCGCGCCAGGTGTTCGCGGACGCCCCGCCCACCGCGTACGAAGAGGCGTACGCGACGCATCTGCACGACGTCATCGGGCGCCACGCGCACGAACTGGCGGCCGTGATCGTCGAGCCGGTGGTGCAGGGCGCGGGCGGCATGCGCTTCCACTCCCCCGAGTACCTGCGGGTGCTCAGGGAGGCGTGCGACGCCCATGACGTGCTGCTCGTCCTCGACGAGATCGCGACGGGCTTCGGCCGGACGGGCGCGCTGTTCGCGGCGGACCACGCGGGCGTCACGCCGGACGTGATGTGCCTGGGCAAGTCGCTGACCGGCGGCTATCTGACGATGGCGGCGACGCTGTGCACGCCGCGCGTCGCGGACGGCATCTCGCAGGGCGAGGTGCCGGTCCTGGCCCACGGGCCGACGTTCATGGCCAACCCGCTGGCTGCCTCGGTCGCGAGCGCCTCGATCGACCTGCTGCTCGGGCAGGACTGGCAGACCGAGGTCAAGCGCATCGAGGCGGGCCTGCGGGACGGTCTGGCCGAGGCCGCCGGCCTCGGCACGGTCCGGGACGTCCGCGTCCTCGGGGCGATCGGGGTGGTCCAGCTGGACCACCCGGTGGACATGGAGGCGGCGACGCGCGCGGCGGTGCGGGAGGGCGTGTGGGTACGGCCGTTCCGCGACCTCATCTACACGATGCCGCCGTTCATCACGGGCGACGACGACGTCGCGCGGATCACGCGCGCGGTGTGCGCCGCGGCGAAGGAGGGCTGACATGCCGGTGATCGTGGTGTCCGGTACGGGCACGGAGATCGGCAAGACGGTGACGACCGCCGCGGTGGCCGCCGTCGCGCTCGCCGCGGGGCGCAGTGTCGCGGTGCTCAAGCCCGCGCAGACCGGGGTCGCCCCCGGCGAGCCGGGCGACGCGCAGGAGGTGGTCCGGCTGGCGGGCGAGGGCATGACCACGCGTGAACTCGCCCGGTTCCCCGAGCCGCTGGCGCCCGACACGGCCGCGCGCCGGGCCGGTCTCCCGCAGATCGGACCGCGGGACGTGGCCGAGGCTGCGCAGGAACTGGCGACGGAGCACGACCTGGTCCTGGTCGAGGGCGCGGGCGGCCTGCTCGTCCGGCTCGACGACGCCGGCGGCACGCTGGCGGACGCGGCGCGGCTGCTCGACGCGCCCGTCCTGGTGGTCACGACGGCGGGCCTCGGCACGCTCAACACGACGACGCTGACCAGGGAGGCGCTCCAGGCCCGCGGCGTGGCCCAGCTGGGCGTCGTCGTCGGCAGCTGGCCGAGCGCGCCGGACCTGGCGTCCCGCTGCAACCTCACGGATCTGCCGAAGGCGGCGGGCGGGCGTCTGCTGGGCGCCGTTCCCCAGGGGGCGGGCGCGCTGCCGGGAGCCGACTTCCGCGCGGCGGCGGGGAGTTGGCTGGGTCCCGAGCTGGGCGGCACCTGGGACGCGGTGTCCTTCGCGGACCGGGAGGCTCCCGGGGTCCTGGGCGGCTGAGCACGTGCCGCCGGTCCGTCATCCGGCGGACCGGCGGCACACTCGCTCGCGTGCGCAGGAGGGGAACGGCCTCCACCGGGGAACCATTGCGGTATCAACCCGCTCCGCCGAGGAGGGTTCATGTCACCGCGCTCCGCCAGGCCGGCGCACAGGGACGCCGTCCACCACCCTGTCTTCGCCCGGGTCTACGCACGTCACAGTGTGTCCGCCGAGCCCGTGGTCGCCCCTCTTCGCAAGGAACTGCTCGCCGGGCTCGCCGGCCGGGTGATCGAGGTGGGAGCGGGCAACGGCCTGAACTTCGCGCACTATCCGCGCGGGGTCGCCGAGGTCGTGGCGATCGAACCGGAGCGGCTGCTGCGGCGGTTGGCCGCGTCCGCGGCGCTGCGCGCGGACGTGCCCGTCGACGTGGTGCCGGGCGCCGCCGAGGCGCTGCCCGTCAAGAGCGAGGCGTTCGACGCGGCCGTCGCCTCCCTCGTGCTGTGCAGCGTGCGCGATGTGCCGCGGGCGCTCGGCGAGCTGCGCCGGGTGCTGCGGCCCGGCGGCGAGCTGCGGTTCTTCGAGCACGAGCGGGCGCCGGGCGCCGTGATGGCGGCCACCCAGCGGGTCCTGGACCGCACGGTGTGGCCGCCGCTGTGCGGCGGCTGCCATGTCGCGCGGGACCCGCTGGGCTCGCTGCGGGCGGCGGGGTTCGAGGTCGGCGCGTTCCGGCGGCTCCTCGTGCCTCCGAAGGGGCCGCGGCTGCCGTCCTCGTACTGCGTGATCGGCACGGCACGGCGTCCGGACACCGACTGAGGGACGCGGACGCAGATCTTCCGGATCAGATCCTCTGGGGTCGGATCCGCTGGATTCAGATCTTCTGGGTGAGGTTGACCGCGTTGCCGTCCGGGTCCTTGATGTGCGCGACGCGCTCGCCCCACGGCATGTCGTTCGGGCGGCCGAGGACGGTGCCGTGCAGGGCCTCGACGCGGGTGAGCAGGTCGTCCACGTTCTCGACGCGCACGCTCAGGAGCATCCGCTGCGGGGTGCCGGTCTCCACGTCGGCGTCCGCGACGATGCCGAGGTCCGCGCCGCCGATCCGCAGCAGCGTGAAGAACACCGCGCCGTCCTTCGGATAACGCTCGGTCACCTCGGCGCCGAGCAGATCGCGGTAGAAGGACAGCAGACGCGCGACGTCGGGGGTGACGAGCATCGGCTGGATGGTGGACGGCATGGGCGGTCTCCTCCGGCGGACGAGGTGGCGTGGGCCGGTGGGCCCGCGCTTGGTCGTCCTGATGACCGCGCCGACGGCCCCGACTCATCGCTCGGGCTCGAAGACGCAGGTCACGTCCCGGCGCGGCGGCCGTGTCCGGCTCCGTCACAGACTCCACAGCCGCAGCTGGTCCGCGATGGCGTGCACGCTCGCGCCGTCCTCCTTGACCAGGCGTGCGAGGTCACGGACTTGCTCGGGCGAGGTGACGACCTTCAGGCCGCTGGAGACGAGATAGGCGTAGGCGACGGAGGAGGCGAAGAGCGCGTTCGAACGCTCCAGCGCGGGGATGTGGAGGAGGACCTGAAGGAGCGCCGCCGCCCGGTCGTGCGGGGTCTCGTAGACGGGTACGCCGAAGATCTCCGCCTCATGTCTGCTGACGGCGGCCACGAGCGCGCCCCAGTCGGTGACCTGGGGGTCTCCGGGAGTCTTGTGTTCGGCGATCATGAGGAGCCAGGCAAGATCGATTCTGAGGTCCAACGCTCAGCGACGGCCTTCTCGCTCGACACCGAACTCCTCGGCGAAGACCGACTCGTACTGCTTCATGAAGTCGGCGGCCGCCTCGACGAACGTATGCCCGACTTCGCCCGCGTCCTGTCTGACGAGCTCTTCGATGTAGCGGTTCACGCTCATGCCCCGGGCCAGGGCGCGCTCCCGCGCGGCCCGGGCGGTGTCCTCGTCCACCCGCACGTTCAGCTGAGTCTTCGCCATACCGTCAAGCTAGCGCCGAGGCGCTAGCACGACAAGGGCGCCGGGATCCTGCCCCTTACACCGGTCTCCGGGGCCCGACCTCTGAGGGATACCGGACCCCCGGTGGGCCCCACTACTCTCGGCGGACATACGGGAGTCGGAACGGCCACAACCCAGGAGGCGGCCTTGTCCACACCTGCATCGGCACCGTTCACGGGTCACGCGGAGCCCGCGGGGAGCGCCGCGCGCGCCCGCGGCCTCACCAAGGCGTACGGCTCCGGCGAGACGACCGTGCTCGCCCTCGACTCGGTCGACGTGGACATCGCGCGCGGGCGCTTCACCGCCGTGATGGGCCCCTCCGGTTCGGGGAAGTCGACCCTGATGCACTGCCTGGCCGGGCTCGACGGCGTCTCCGCGGGCCAGGTGTGGCTCGGGGACACGGAGATCACGGGCCTCAAGGAGCGCGAGCTGACCCGGCTGCGGCGCGACCGCATCGGTTTCATGTTCCAGTCCTTCAACCTCATCCCCACGCTCAACGCCCTGGAGAACATCACGCTCCCCATGGACATCGCCGGGCAGCGGCCCGACGCCGCCTGGCTGGAGCACGTGATCGACACCCTGGGCCTGCGGGACCGCCTCAAGCACCGCCCGGCGCAGCTGTCCGGCGGGCAGCAGCAGCGGGTGGCCTGCGCGCGGGCGCTGGCCGCCAGGCCCGAGCTGATCTTCGCCGACGAACCGACGGGCAACCTCGACTCGCGGGCCGGTCTCGAGGTCCTCGGCTTCCTGCGCGACGCGGTCGACCAGCTCGGCCAGACCGTCGTCATGGTGACCCACGACCCCGGCGCGGCCGCCCACGCCGACCTGGTCCTCTTCCTCGGCGACGGACGGATCGTGGACGAGATGGCGAGTCCGACGGCCGACGCGGTGCTCGAACGCATGAAGCGCTTCGACGCCCTGCACGCGGTGCCGCCCGCGCCGGGATCGGGCCCGCCCGGCGGCCCCGCGTCCGGCCACGGCGCCACCGAGCAGAGCTGACCGGGGGGCGCCGTGCTGAAGGCGACGCTCAGGAGCTTTCTCGCACACAAGGGCCGGCTCGTCCTCTCCGCGCTCGCCGTCGTCCTCTCGGTCGCGTTCGTCGCGGGCAGCCTGATCTTCTCGGACACGGTGAACCGCACGTTCGACCGGCTCTTCGCCTCGACCTCCGCCGATGTGACGGTCGCGCCGGAGGAGGACCTCGACGAGGCGGTGCCCTCGGGGCAGACGCCGACGGTGCCCGCGAGCCTGCGGGACCGCGTGGCGAGGGTGGACGGAGTGGCGGACGCGCACCTCGACGTGTCCGTCGACAACGCCGTCGTCGTCGACAGCGACAACAAGTCGGTGGGACCCACGACCGGCGCGCCCACCGTCGCCACGAACTGGTACCTCACGGACCGCAGTCCGGTGAAGCTCACCTCCGGCCACGCCCCGCGCCGCGCGGGCCAGGCCGTGCTCGACGCGGACACCGCCGACAAGAAGAACGTGGAGATCGGCGACACCCTCACCATCCAGGCGCGCCCCGGCTCGTTCGAGGTCCGGGTCGTCGGCATCGCCACGTTCACGACGACGAACCCCGGCGCCGCCCTCGTCTACCTGGACACCCGGGCGGCCCAGCGCGGGCTCCTCGGCTCGACGAAAGAGGCGACGAGCATCTCCGTGACGGCCGCCGACGGGGTGAGCGACACGGCGCTCAAGCACCGCATCGCGGCCTCGCTGGGCTCCGGCTACAAGCTGGAGACCGCCGGCGAGCAGGCGAAGTCGGCGGCCGAGCAGTTCGGCAGCTTCCTGGACGTCATCAAGTACGTGATGCTCGGCTTCGCCGGGATCGCCGTCCTCGTCGGCATCTTCCTCATCGTCAACACCTTCTCGATGCTGATCGCGCAGCGCACCCGGGAGCTGGGCCTGCTGCGCGCGCTCGGCGCCGACCGCAAGCAGGTGCGCCGCTCGGTGCTCACCGAGGCGCTGCTGCTCGGTCTGGTCGGCTCGACCCTGGGGCTGGCTCTCGGCATCGGTCTGGCGCTCGGCCTGATCGCGCTGATGGGCGTGTTCGGGATGAACCTGAAGTCAACGGAGATGGTGATCGGCTGGGTGACGCCCGTCGCCTCGTACGTCGTCGGCGTGGGCGTCACGTTCGTCGCGGCGTATCTCCCGGCGCGCCGGGCCGCGCAGGTCTCACCGATGGCGGCGCTCGCCGACGCGGAAGTGGCCGGTGTGGGAAAGCCGTTGACGGTGCGGGCCGTGGTGGGCTCGGCGGTCGCGGTGGCCGGTGCCGCGGCGCTGGTGGGCTGCGCGCTGGCGGACACGACCTCGTCCGCGGCGTCCTTCCTGGGGCTCGGCGTCGTCCTCACGCTCGTCGCCACCGTGGTCGCCGGGCCGCTCCTGGTGCGTCCGGTGATCCGGGTGCTCGGGGGTGCGTTCCCCGCCGTCTTCGGCTCGGTCGGCCGGATGAGCCAGCGCAACGCGCTGCGCAACCCGCGCCGCACGGGCGCCACCGCCGCGGCCCTCATGGTGGGGCTCGCGCTGGTCGGAGGGCTCTCGGTGGCGAGCGCGTCGATGACCAAGTCGTTCGACCGGCAGATCGACAAGACCCTCGGCGCGGACTTCGTCGTGCAGAACAGCAACTTCATGCCGTTCTCACCGGAGGTCACCAAGAAGGTCGAGGACACCGAGGGCGCGGGCCTCGTCGTACGCCAGCGCTTCACCCCGATCGAGCTGACGCTGCCTGACGGCAGGAACGTCAAGTCGACGGCGGCGGGCTACGACCGGCAGCTCGACGACGTCGCCAACCTGACGTACGCGCAAGGAAGTTCACGTGCCGCACTGGCGCCCGGGCACATCGGGATGGACAAGGACTTCGCGACGAAGCACAAGGTGCGCGCGGGCGACACGCTGCCCGCGACGTTCCCCGGCGGGCGCACCGCGGAGCTGACCGTCGGCGCGCTCACCGACCAGGACTCCCCCGAGGGCTTCGGCGTCGAGGGCGGGCTCTTCCTGGGCTTCCGCACGATCGAGAAGTACGTGCCGGGCGGGCAGGACTCCGCGCTGTACGTCAACGCGGCCTCGGGCACGGACGCGGACACCCTGCGCGCGAACCTGGAGAAGACCCTCGACCCGTATCCGCAGGTGCAGGTGCGCGACCAGGCCGACTACAAGGAGCTGGTCCGCCAGCAGATCGCCGTGATGCTCTATCTCGTCTACGCGCTGCTCGGCCTGGCGATCGTCATCGCGGTGCTCGGCGTGGTCAACACCCTCGCCCTGTCGGTGGTGGAGCGCACCCGGGAGATCGGGCTGCTGCGCGCCATCGGGCTCGGGCGGCGTCAGCTGCGGCGCATGATCCGTCTGGAGTCGGTGGTGATCGCGGTGTTCGGCGCGGTGCTCGGTCTCGCGCTCGGGCTGATCTGGGGCGTCGCCGTGCAGCGGGTCCTGGCGCTTCAGGGCATGAAGGAGCTGGCGTTCCCGTGGACGACCATCGTCGCGGTGGTGATCGGCTCGGTGCTCGTGGGCCTCGCGGCGGCGCTGCTCCCCGCACTGCGGGCGTCCCGCATGAACGTGCTGGCGGCGATCGCGCACGAGTGAGGAGCCGGCCGGGACGGCCTCACGTACAAGACCGTCACGCCCGGCCGGACCGCGTCCACCCCACAGGAGGAGAGTTCATGGCCCGCCCCTTCCGTTTCGGCGTCACCATGATGACGCCCACGACCGGCGACGAATGGCGCGCGAAGTGCCGCAAGGCCGAGGCCCTCGGCTACGACGTCATCCTGGTCGCCGACCACCTCGGCATGCCCGCGCCGTTCCCCTCCCTCGTCGCCGCGGCCGAGGCCACCGAGCGCCCCCGGGTCGGCACCTTCGTCCTCAACACCGCCTTCTGGAACCCCACGCTCCTCGCGCGCGAGGTGGCCACCACGGACGCGCTCACGGGCGGCCGCCTCGAACTGGGCCTCGGTACCGGCTACGTCAGGGCCGAGCACGACCGGGCCGGTCTGCCCTGGGACTCGCCCGGTGACCGCGTGGCCCACCTGCGGCGCACGGTCGAGGAGCTGGACGGACTGCTCGGCTCCGAGGAGCACGTGCCCCGGCCCGTGCAGCGCCCGCGCCCGCCGCTGCTGATCGGCGGCAACGGCGACCGCATGCTGGAACTGACCGCCGCGCACGCCGACATCGCGGCCTTCACCGGCACGCGGACGACCCCCAGGGACGGCAGCGGCACCCTGTCCCTCCTGCCGGCCGAAGACCTGGCCGAGCGTGTCGACACCTACCGCCGTTACGCCGCGACCCGGGCCGCACCGGCGGAGCTGAACATCCTGCTCCAGCGGGTCGAGGTGGCCCGGGACCGCCGCGCGGCCGTCCGCCCCGGCCTCCCCCTGGTCCCCCACCTCACCGAGGACCAGGCGCTGGACCTGCCCACTCTGCTGATCGGCACGGTCCGGCAGATGGCGGAGCAACTGCGGGCCCAGCGCGAGCGGTTCGGCTTCTCCTACGTCACCGTCCTGGAGGCGGCCATGGAGACGTTCGGCCCGGTGATCGAGGAACTGAGCGGCAGCTGAGCGACCCCACGGGCGCACGCCGACAGGCACGGGCCCACGTCCGCATCCTGAAATCCCCGCGCACCGCGCGACGGCCCGGTGATGGGATGGCCCCATGGACGATCCACGGATACGGACAGCCACTCCCGACGATCTCGACGCGGTACTCGCCTTCTGGAAGGTGGCCGCCGAGGGCACGAGCATCAGCGACGACCGCTCCGGCGTGGAGCGGCTCGTCGCCCGCGACCCCGAGGCGCTGATCCTCGCCGAGCGCTCGGGCGAGCTGGCCGGCACGGTCATCGCGGGCTTCGACGGCTGGCGCTGCCACCTCTACCGTCTCGCCGTCCACCCCGACCACCGCCGCCGGGGCGTGGGCTCGGCGCTGCTCACGGCAGCCGAGGAGCGTTTCGTACGGCTCGGCGGGCGCCGCGGCGACGCGATGGTCCTGGACCGCAACGACCTCGCCCACCACACCTGGCGCGCGGCGGGCTACGCTCCCGAACCGCAGTGGAGCCGCTGGGTCAAGCCCCTGGTGGACTGACCGGAACCGATCCAGGTACTGGTACCGGTGTCGGTGCCCGGGTCCGCATCCGGACCCGGTCGGGCATCGCCTCCGGTGTCCGGGCCGGCCGGTCACGACACCAGTTCGAGCGGCTTTGCTGGTCCTTTAACATGGACACACCACTCGTATCCAACGGAAAGGTGTGAGCGTCCGCCCATGGGCGAGCCTCCCAGTACCCGACATCGCGCATTCCTCCCGGCCCTGGCCGATCATGGGACGGAGGTGACCCGATGACCGAAGTGCTCCTGCTCCTCGTGGCGGTGCTGCTCTCCCTGGCCTGCGGCGTCTTCGTCGCGGCGGAGTTCTCGCTCACGACGGTCGAGCGCAGCGAACTCGAACGGGCCGTCGAGCGCGGCGAGCGCGGCGCCGCCGGCGCCCTCAAGGCGGTCAAGAACCTCACCTTCCAGCTCTCCGGCGCCCAGCTCGGCATCACCGTCACCAACCTGGTGGTCGGCATGCTCTCCGAGCCGTCCATCGCCAAGCTGATCGCGGGCCCGCTGGGCGACCTCGGGGTGCCGCGCTCGGCGGCCTCCTCGATCGCCCTGGTCATCGGCACCGCCCTGTCGACGGTCTTCCTCATGGTCGTCGGCGAGCTGGTCCCCAAGAACTGGGCGATCTCCTCGCCGCTGGCCGTCGCCAAGCGGGTGGCGACGCCGCAGCGTCTGTTCAGCGCCGCGTTCCGCCCGTTCATCGCCCACCTCAACAACACCGCGAACCGCTCCGTACGACGGTTCGGCATGGAGCCCGCCGAGGAGCTCGCCTCCGCGCGCGGCCCCAAGGAGCTGGTCGCCCTGGCCCGCCACTCCGCCAAGGAGGGCGCCCTGGAGGCGGACACCGCCGAGCTGTTCGTACGCACGCTCAACCTCGCGGACCTCACCGCGGAGAACGTGATGACCCCGCGCGTCCAGGTCATGGCCCTCGACGTGCACGCCACCTGCGAGGACGTCGCGAACGCCACCCGCGCGACCGGTCTCTCCCGCTTCCCCGTCTACCGCGGCAACCTCGACACGGTCGTCGGCGTCGCCCACATCAAGGACGTCCTCGCCGTGCCCGCCGACCGCAGGCCGCGCGTGTCCGTGGCCGAGCTGATGCGCGAGCCGCTCCTCGTACCGGAGTCGCTGACCGTCGACCGGCTCCTGGACCGGCTCTCCGGCAAGCGCACGATGGCCGTCGTCATCGACGAGTACGGCGGCACCGCCGGTGTCGCCACCCTGGAGGACATCGTCGAGGAGGTCGTCGGCGAGGTGCGGGACGAGCACGACCCGCACGAGACGCCCGACATCGCCGCCGCGGGCACCGACGACGACGGCCGGACCCTCTACTCCGCCGACGGCGCGGCGCGCACCGACCAGCTCGCGCGGGTCGGCCTGCGCACGCCCGACGGCCCCTACGAGACGCTCGCCGGACTCGTCGCCACGGAGCTCGGCCGCATCCCGGCCGTCGGCGACACCGTCGAGGTGGGCGGCTGGCGGCTCGACGTCGTCGACGCCGCCGGGCGCCGCGCCGCCCGCGTGCTGCTGCACGCCCCGAAGGACGACGGCCACGAGGAGGACGCCCGATGATCGCCATCCAGCTCCTGATCGGTCTGGCGACGCTCGTCGTCAACGCCTTCTTCGTGGGCGCCGAGTTCGCGCTCATCTCCGTACGCCGCAGCCAGATAGAGCCGTACGCGGAGGAGGGCGACCGGCGGGCCAAGAGCGTGCTGTGGGGCCTGCAGCACGTGTCGGCGCTGCTCGCGGCGGCGCAGCTCGGCATCACGCTGTGCACCCTCGTCCTCGGCATCGTCGCGGAGCCGGCCATCGCGCATCTCCTGGAGCCGGTGTTCGACGGGGTCGGGGTGCCGCACGGCCTCGTCCACCCGATCTCGTTCGTCATCGCGCTGACGCTGGCGACGTATCTGCACATGCTGCTCGGCGAGATGATCCCGAAGAACATCGCGCTCGCCGAGCCCGTGCGCCTGGCGCTGCTGCTCGGTCCGCCGCTGGTGACGCTCGCGCGGGCGCTGCGTCCGGTGATCTTCGCGATCAACGCGTTCGCCAACGGCCTGCTGAAGCTGTTGCGCGTGGAGGCGAAGGACGAGGTGTCGGCGAGCTTCTCCGACGACGAGCTCGCCCGCATGGTCAAGGACTCCTCGGACGCGGGCCTGATCGACGACCGCGCGCAGGAGCGGCTGCACGACGCGCTGGAGCTGGGCCGCCGCCCGGTCAGGGACGTGGTCCTGCCGCTGGAGGACGTCGTCTACGCGCGCGTGGGCGTCACTCCGGAGAAGCTGGAGCAGCTGTCGGCCGAGTCCGGGTTCTCCCGTTTCCCCGTGGTCGACGACGGCCGTCGCATCGTCGGCTATCTGCACGTCAAGGACGCGCTGGACCGGGCTCCGCGCGATCTGCCGTTCCGGGTGCCGGACATGCGCAAGATCGCCCAGGTCCGCGAGACCACGCCTCTGGACGACGTGCTGACCGCCATGCGCGGCAGCCGGACGCACGTCGCGGCGGTGCTGGGCTCGGACGGCAGGCTCGCCGGGATGGTCACGATGGAGGACGTCCTGAGGGAGCTGTTCGGCCAGCCGGTGTGATCCGGGCACGGCCGCGGCTACCGCGTCGAGGGGCCGGGGCGAACCGTCACAGGACGGGTTCGCCCCGGCCCTTCGTGGTGGGGCGCTCGGTGAGGCCGGGGCCCTTCGCCCCGGCCTCCGAGGCGCCGATCGCCGTCAGGACCGCGAGGAGCGCGGCCAGGCCCGCCGTCGCGAGGGCGGCGCCCCACGGGACGTCCAGAAGGCTGGTGGCGCCCGCCACCAGGACGGCGGCCAGCGACTGCGCGAAGGTGCGGATCGCACGCTCCGCCGTGGCCTTCCAGAAGGCTGCGGTCCACATGGCGGGCTCGCTCTCTCGTGACGACGACGTGTCTATGACATACCGCCGTCACGCCCCGCTGCCCAGGTCCGCGGCGCCGCCCGCGCGGGCGGCTCAGACCGCGGCGGCCCGGGCCGCCGTGTCGGCGGTCAGAAGCGCCACCTCGTCCAGGACAGCAGTGGTCTGGTCCACCAGCTCGTCCGTGGCGACGAAGCGGCCGTCCGGGCCGACGCGGTCCTCGATGCCGGGGATCGACAGGGTCGTGGCCGCGGGCCGCAGACCCACCCGGCCGAGGACCGGCTGGATCATCTCCAGGGCCGGGGCGCCGCCGGTGGGGCCCGCGCTGTAGCTGATCAGGCCCACGGGCTTGTCCTGCCACTCCCGGTAGAGGAAGTCGATCGCGTTCTTCAGGGGCGCGGTGAAGCCGCCGTTGTACATCGGCATCACGAACACGAAGCTGTCGGCGGCGTCGACGGTCGCGCTCCACGCCTTGGTGTGCTCGTGGACGTAGCGCCCGTGGGAGGGGTATTCGGGTTCGTCGAGGAAGGGCAGTGCGACCTCACCGAGATCGACCAGCGTGGTGTCGAACTCCGGACGCGCGGCGGCGAGTTCGGCGACCCAGGCGGCCAGCGGACGACCAGCGGAGGTGGGGCGGGTGCTGGCGGAGACGACGTGCAGTCGAGGCATCGTGCTGATCCTTTGCGTGAAGTCGTGAAGTCGTGGAGACGTGCGTACGTGGATGTATCGGGGTCCGGCCGGGCCGGGGCCGCGTCACCCCGGGCCGCGCCGACGTCGAGGGCCGTCGAGAAGCGCCGTATCGCCGGCCGGGCGAGCGGTCCGATCGTCGCGGCGAACGGCGAACAACACCGTGCCGACACCGACTTCTCCAGTTAGTTGACGTGTCACTCATCAAGGTAGGACCCCGGTGAGTGACATGTCAACGAAACCTTCGCTACGGTGGTCACGTGACCGAGGAACCCCGCTGGCTGACCGACCGCGAACAGCGCGCATGGCAGGCCTACCGCCGCATGTCCCTGCTGCTCGACGCCGAGGTGTCACGCGACCTCGCGCGCCGGAGCGGACTCTCCGACCCCGACTACGACGTGCTGTCCACCTTGAGCGCCGCCCCCGAACACCGCCGCCGCGTCAGCGAGCTCGCCGAGCGCATGCTGTGGTCCCGCAGCCGCCTCTCCCACCATCTGACGCGCATGCAGCAGCGCGGACTCGTCGAGCGCGAGGGGTGCGAGCGCGACGGGCGCGGAGCGGTGGTCGCGCTGACCGAGGAGGGGCTGCGCACGCTGGAGGCGGCGGCCCCGCCGCACGTGGCGTCCGTGCGCGAGAACTTCGTCGATCTGCTCTCCCCCGCACAGATCGAGGCGTTCGCCGAGATCGGCGAGACGGTGGCGGCCCATCTCACCGGCCGGAACACCTGCGAGCGCTCCTCGAGGCGGGCGGGCTGACCGCACGGGAATCCCACCCGCACGACCCGCCCCGGCGGGATACGATCGCTTCCGCCATGCAGATGAATGCCAACTACACCAGTCTCGTCGCGGTCGGCGACTCCTTCACCGAGGGCATGTCGGACCTGCTGCCCGACGGCAGCTACCGCGGCTGGGCCGACGTGCTCGCCGGCCGGATGGCGGCGCAGACCCCCGGCTTCCGCTACGCGAACCTCGCGGTGCGGGGCAAGCTCATCGGCCAGATCGTCGCCGAGCAGGTCGACGCGGCCGCCGCGATGCAGGCCGACGTGGTCACGCTGGTGGGCGGGCTCAACGACACGCTGCGCCCCAAGTGCGACATGGGACGGCTGCTCGGACTGCTCGACGAGGCCGTCGAGCGCCTCGCCCCGTCCTGCAAGCAGCTCGTCCTGATGCGCAGCCCGGGGCGCAACGGCCCGGTGCTCCAGCGGTTCCGCCCGCGCATGGAGGAGCTCTTCGCCCACATCGACGACCTGGCGGCGCGGCACGACGCGGTGGTCGTGGACCTGTACGGCGCCCCCGCGCTCGCCGACCAGCGCATGTGGGACGTGGACCGGCTGCACCTGACCGCCGAGGGGCACCGCAGGGTCGCCGAGGCCGTCTGGCAGGCGCTCGGCAACGAGCCGCAGGACGACTGGCGCAGCCCGCTGCCGCCCACGGTCCCGCCGCACTGGGTGGCCCGCCGGGTCGCCGACGCCCGGTTCGCCAAGCAGCACCTCGCCCCCTGGATCGGCCGCCGCCTCACCGGCCGCTCCTCCGGCGACGGCCGCCCGCCCAAGCGCCCCGACCTGCTGCCCTACGACGGCCCGCTGCCCTAGCGGCACCGGCCCGGCCGCTCCGGCCGGGCGCCACGCCCGCTCTCGTAGCTTCCGACGAACGGGGGCGTGGCGCTGGCCTGCATGAATGCCCAGTAGAATCCGTACACGTGACTGCTGCGCCTGCAAAGCCCCGTATCCCGAACGTCCTCGCCGGACGTTATGCCTCCGCCGAGCTCGCGACCCTCTGGTCGCCCGAGCAGAAGGTGAAGCTGGAGCGTCAGCTCTGGCTCGCCGTGCTGCGCGCGCAGAAGGACCTCGGGATCGAGGTTCCGGACGCCGCCATCGCCGACTACGAGCGCGTGCTCGACCAGGTCGACCTGGCCTCGATCGCCGAGCGCGAGAAGGTCACGCGCCACGACGTGAAGGCCCGCATCGAGGAGTTCAACGCCCTCGCCGGGCACGAGCACGTCCACAAGGGCATGACCTCGCGCGACCTGACCGAGAACGTGGAGCAGCTGCAGATCCGGCTCTCCCTGGAGCTGATCCGCTCCCGCACCGTCGCGGTCCTCGCCCGGCTCGGCCGTCTCGCCGGTGAGTACGCCGAGCTGGTCATGGCGGGCCGCTCCCACAACGTCGCCGCACAGGCGACGACGCTGGGCAAGCGCTTCGCGACCGGCGCCGACGAGCTCCTCGTCGCCTACCGCCGCCTCGACGAGCTGATCGACCGCTACCCGCTGCGCGGCATCAAGGGCCCGGTCGGCACCGCCCAGGACATGCTGGACCTGCTCGGCGGCGACGCCGACAAGCTGACCGAGCTGGAGGACCGCATCGCCGGTCACCTCGGCTTCGACCGCGCGTTCACCTCGGTCGGCCAGGTCTACCCGCGCTCCCTCGACTACGACGTCGTGACCGCCCTGGTGCAGGTCGCGGCCGCGCCCTCCTCGCTCGCCAAGACGATCCGCCTCATGGCCGGCCACGAGCTGGTCACCGAGGGCTTCAAGCCGGGCCAGGTCGGCTCGTCGGCGATGCCGCACAAGATGAACACCCGCTCCTGCGAGCGCGTCAACGGCCTCACCGTCATCCTGCGCGGCTACGCCTCGATGACCGGTGAGCTGGCGGGCGACCAGTGGAACGAGGGCGACGTCTCCTGCTCGGTCGTGCGCCGGGTGGCCCTGCCCGACGCGTTCTTCGCGCTCGACGGCCTGCTGGAGACCTTCCTGACCGTGCTCGACGAGTTCGGCGCCTTCCCGGCGGTCGTCGCGCGCGAGCTGGACCGCTACCTCCCCTTCCTCGCCACCACCAAGGTCCTGATGGCCTCGGTGCGCGCGGGCGTCGGCCGCGAGGAGGCCCACGAGGCCATCAAGGAGAACGCCGTCGCCTCCGCGCTCGCCATGCGCGAGCAGGGCGCCGAGCGCAACGAACTGCTCGACAAGCTCGCCGCGGACACCCGGATCCCGCTGGACCGCGCGCAGCTGGACGAGCTGATGGCCGACAAGCTGTCGTTCACCGGCGCCGCGAGCGACCAGGTCGGCGTCGTCGTCGCCCAGATCGAGGCGCTCCTCAAGGAGCACCCCGAGGCCGCGGCGTACACGCCGGGCGCGATCCTCTAGCGACATCCGGCCGGCGGGACCGGTCACGACGGCCCCGGGGCTTCCCGCCCCGGGGTCGTCGCGTGTTCTGCATCGGACTACAGCCCGACGTCCCTGCTGCGGAAGTCCTCCAGAGATTCGCGGCGGACCAGCAGCCTGGCGTGCCCGTCGACCACCGCGGCCACGGGCGGGCGGCCCACGAGGTTGTACCCGGAGGCCATGGACAGGTGGTACGCCCCGGCGACCGGCACGCCCAGCAGGTCTCCCGGACGTACGTCGCCGGGCAGCGGGACGTCCGAGGCCAGGACGTCGCCGGCCTCGCAGTGCCGTCCGACGACCGTCACCGGCGCGGGCTCGGCCGTGGAGTGCCGGCCGACCAGGCGGGGGACGTACCGCACGCCGTAGAGGGCCGGGCGCGGGTTGTCGCTCATGCCCCCGTCCACGGCCACGAAGGTCCGCTCGCCGGACCGCTTGACCGCGAGGACGCGGTAGAGCGCCACGCCGGCCGGGCCCGCGACGGCGCGCCCCGGCTCCACGATCAGGCGGGGCACGGTCAGGCCCGCCGCCGCACAGCTCTCGATCAGCTCGGCCCGCACCTTGCGGGCGAGGGAGGCGATGTCGAGCGCCTCCTCACCGGGGCGGTACGCGATGCCGTGGCCGCCGCCGAGGTCCAGCTCCGGCAGGGTGACGCCGTACTGCTCCTTGATCCGCGCCATCAGCCCCACCATGCGCCGCACGGCACACAGGAACGGCTTCTCCGTGGTGATCTGCGAGCCGAGGTGGCAGTGCAGGCCCACGAGTTCGAGGGACGGCTGGCCGAGGATGCGGGCGACGGCGTGCTGGGCGGAGCCGTCCGTGATGGACAGGCCGAACTTCTGGTCGTCGGTGCCCGTCCTGATCTTGGCGTGTCCGCCGGCCGCGATGCCGGGCACCACGCGCACCATCACCTTCTGCCGGCTGCCCGACGGCACGGCCGCGGACAGGCGGGCGATCTCCGAGGCGCTGTCGATCACGATGCGGCCGACCCCGAGCCGCAGCGCGGCCCGCAGGTCGTGCGGGCTCTTGGCGTTGCCGTGCAGCACGATGCGCTCCGCGGGGAAGCCCGTGGTCACGGCGAGCTCCAGCTCACCGGCCGAGCAGACGTCGAGGCCCAGGCCCTCCTCGTCCATCCAGTGCGCCATCGCACGGCACAGGAACGCCTTGGCGGCGTAGTGGACCTCGGCCTCGGGGAAGGCCCGCAGGTAGGCGCGGCAGCGTGCGCGTACGTCGGCTTCGTCGATGACGTACGTGGGGGTGCCGAAGCGGTCGGCGATCTCGGTCAGCGGCACACCGCCGAC
>NZ_LIRJ01000133.1 GCF_001419745.1 Streptomyces silaceus
CCCCCTCGCCGCTCCCCTCATCGCCCCTGCCATCACCTCGATGAACAGGGCATTTTCTTTTTCCGATCATTAATGCGGGCGGATCGGTGATCTAGAGAACCGGTTCCGTCAACGGTTTTGAGGCATTACCACTTTCGAGGCCAATCCGCTTCGACGATCATTTGCTGGGAAGCAATCTCAGGTCAATTCCGTTTGTGGCGCTCTGTTTTGATCAGGTTCCGCTCCCTACAATCCGTCCACATCTTGAGCTCAGCCCAAGCGTCAAGGAGGACGAATGGCGGGGCTTTCTACCCCTCATCAGTTTGACGATCCCTCAACCTTCGCAGCCGCAGTGCTGACCGACGACAATCGTCTCATCGTGATGGTGATCGCGGCCGTCGCGCTGGCGGCGCTCGTCGTCGCGGGCGTCCTCGTGCGCCAGGTGCTCGCGGCGGGCGAGGGCACCGACAGCATGAAGAAGATCGCGGCAGCGGTCCAGGAAGGCGCGAATGCCTATCTGGGGCGGCAGTTGCGCACACTCGGCGTATTCGCCGTCGTGGTGTTCTTCCTGCTCATGCTGCTGCCCGCGGACGACTGGAATCAGCGCGCCGGACGATCGATCTTCTTCTTGATCGGAGCGGCGTTCTCGGCGACCACCGGCTATATCGGTATGTGGCTCGCCGTGCGCAGCAATGTGCGCGTGGCGGCCGCCGCCCGAGAGGCCACTCCGGCGGAAGGCGAACCCGAAAAGGATCTCACCGCCGTCTCGCACAAGGCCATGAAGATCGCTTTCCGTACGGGCGGCGTCGTCGGCATGTTCACGGTGGGGCTCGGTCTGCTGGGCGCCTCCTGTGTGGTGCTCGTCTACGCGGCCGACGCGCCGAAGGTGCTGGAAGGTTTCGGCCTCGGCGCCGCGCTGATCGCGATGTTCATGCGTGTCGGCGGCGGCATCTTCACCAAGGCCGCCGACGTCGGCGCCGACCTGGTCGGCAAGGTCGAGCAGGGCATTCCGGAGGACGATCCGCGCAATGCCGCGACCATCGCCGACAACGTGGGCGACAACGTCGGCGACTGCGCCGGTATGGCCGCCGACCTGTTCGAGTCGTACGCCGTCACGCTCGTCGCCGCGCTGATCCTCGGCAAGGTGGCGTTCGGCGACTCCGGGCTCGCCTTCCCGCTGCTGGTTCCGGCCATCGGTGTCATCACCGCGATGATCGGCATCTTCGCGGTGGCGCCCCGGCGGTCCGACCGCAGCGGCATGAGCGCCATCAACCGCGGCTTCTTCATCTCCGCGGTCATCTCGCTGGCGCTGGTGGCCGTGGCCGTCTTCGTCTACCTCCCGTCCACGTACGCGGACCTGGACGGCATCACGGACGCGGCGATCAGGGGACACGACGGCGATCCGCGGATCCTCGCGCTCGTCGCCGTGGCCATCGGCATCGTGCTCGCCGCGCTGATCCAGCAGCTCACCGGGTACTTCACCGAGACCAACCGGCGGCCCGTCAAGGACATCGGCAAGACCTCGCTGACCGGTCCCGCGACCGTCGTCCTGGCCGGCATCTCCATCGGGCTCGAATCGGCCGTCTACACCGCGCTGTTGATCGGGCTCGGCGTGTACGGGGCGTTCCTGCTCGGCGGTACGTCGATCATGCTCGCCCTCTTCGCGGTGGCCCTCGCCGGTACGGGGCTGCTGACCACCGTCGGCGTCATCGTCGCCATGGACACCTTCGGTCCCGTCTCCGACAACGCGCAGGGCATCGCCGAGATGTCCGGTGACGTCGAGGGCGCGGGCGCGCAGGTGCTCACCGACCTGGACGCCGTCGGCAACACGACGAAGGCCATCACCAAGGGCATCGCCATCGCCACCGCGGTCCTCGCGGCGTCGGCGCTCTTCGGCTCGTACCGCGACGCCATCGCGACCGCGGCCAAGGACGTCGGCGAGAAACTCGGCGACGGCGCCCCGATGAACCTCGTCATGGACATCTCCCAGCCCAACAACCTGGTGGGCCTCATCCTCGGCGCCGCGGTCGTCTTCCTCTTCTCGGGGCTGGCGATCAACGCGGTGTCGCGGTCGGCCGGTGCCGTGGTCTACGAGGTGCGGCGGCAGTTCCGCGAGCGCCCCGGGATCATGGACTACACCGAGCAGCCCGAGTACGGGCGCGTCGTCGACATCTGCACCAAGGACGCGCTGCGCGAGCTGGCCACGCCGGGTCTGCTGGCCGTGCTCACGCCGATCGCGGTCGGCTTCACGCTCGGCGTCGGCGCGCTCGGCTCGTTCCTCGCGGGCGCGATCGGCACGGGCACGCTCATGGCGGTCTTCCTCGCCAACTCCGGCGGTGCCTGGGACAACGCCAAGAAGCTCGTCGAGGACGGTCACCACGGCGGCAAGGGCAGCGAGGCCCACGCCGCGACGGTGATCGGCGACACGGTCGGCGACCCGTTCAAGGACACCGCGGGTCCGGCGATCAACCCCCTGCTGAAGGTGATGAACCTGGTGGCGCTGCTCATCGCGCCCGCGGTGATCAAGTTCAGCTACGGCGACGACGCCAGTGTCGGGATGCGGGTGCTGATCGCCGTGCTCTCGATTCTGGTCATCATCGGCGCGGTCTACGTCTCCAAGCGGCGGGGCATCGCCGTGGAGGACGACGGCGAGGCCGAGCGTGTGGCCAAACCGGTCGACCCGGCCGTGGTCTCGTGACCTGGTAGTCCGTCACGGGATCCCCGGATTTGGTGACTCCGGGTCGGGCTCTGCCCAACACGCGGGCGGACGGCGCTTTTTGAGGTGCCGTCCGCCCGTCGGCGTGCGCGGCGGGGTCGTGAGCCTTCTCTCGTGCCGTCGCCCCTTCTGCCCCTTGGTGCAAATGGCTGCAATAGCGGTTGTACCGGGCCCCCGGCATGCGGTTGTCGCCCAGTTGGCGTGTAAGTTCCGGGGCCGAGAGCCATGGAAGGGACCAATCCGGTGAACAAGAAGCTTGCGGCCGCACTGTCCGGCGGTGCGGTACTGGTACTCGCGTTGTCGGGGTGCAGCGACGACGGCAACAAGAAGCTCGACGACTGGGCCAAGAAGGTCTGCGACTCCGTGCAGCCCCAGTCGAAGAAGATCGCGGACGCCAACGCCGCGATCCAGAAGGAGACCTCCGACAACAGCTCGCCGGCCGACGTCCAGAAGACCGACTCCAAGGCGTTCCAGGACATGTCCGACGCGTACAAGGCGATGGGCGCCTCCGTGAAGAGCGCGGGGGCCCCGCCGGCGGACGACGGCAAGAAGAAGGCGGACGACGCCGTCAAGGAGCTCAACGCGATCTCCAAGTCGTACGAGGACCTCAAGAAGCAGGTCGACGGCCTGGACACCAAGAACCAGGCGGACTTCGCGGATGGGCTCAAGGACATCGCGGGAGAGCTGGACAAGCTGAGCAAGAGCGGGAACGAGGCGCTGGAGAAGCTGCAGGAGGGGGAGGTCGGGAAGGCGATGAGCAAGCAGGACAGCTGCAAGAGCGCCTCCGCCTCGCCCGGCGCCAAGAGCTGAGCCTCTCTGACGTACGCCGCCTCGGCGCCGGGGCGCTTTCCGCCCGCGCCGGGGCGGCGTTCTGGTTCGCGGGCCCCGGCACCCGAGCGGAAGCGGTGCGCTTCGTCGCCTGCGGGTCACAATGGTCGGCGTGAGTAACGTCAGTCTCCCCCTGCCCTCGTCCGACCGTGCCGATGTCGCCGCTTCCCTGCGGAGTGCGCTGATCGGTGCCGACTTCACCGCTGACGGGCTGCTCGAGCTGCTCGGGGCGCCCGCGTACGCGGCGCTCGCGCGCAGTGAGACCGTGCCCGCACTGCGGGCCACGCGCGGGGACGGGGCCCTCGCGGCGCTCGTACGTCTCTTTCTGCTGCAGGAAAACGTGGCGCACGCGCGCGTGGCGGACGTCCTGCCCGTCGACGCCCTCCTGGAGAGCGACTGGCTGGTCGAACGGGACGGCGGACTCGCGGCGACCGTGGACGTGCGGCCGTACGGCGGGCCGAGCGGCGAGGACTGGTTCATCGTCTCCGACCTCGGCTGCGCGGTCGGCGGCGCCGGCGGCATCGGCAGCCGCGCGGAAGGCGTGGTCCTCGGAGTCGGCGGCGCGTCCACGACACTCGCGGGGATCACGGTGCGTACGCCCGTGGCCAGCGCCCTTGATCTCGGCACCGGATCCGGCATCCAGGCCCTGCACGCCGCACAGCACGCCACGCGCGTGACCGCCACCGACCTCAACCCGCGGGCCCTGCGGTTCACCCGGCTCACCCTGGCGCTGTCCGGGGCCCCGGAGGCGGATCTGCGGGAGGGCTCGCTGTTCGAGCCGGTGGCGGACGAGACGTACGACCTGATCGTGTCGAATCCGCCCTTCGTGATCTCGCCGGGGGCGCGGCTCACGTACCGCGACGGCGGGATGGGCGGGGACGATCTGTGCCGCTCGCTCGTTCAGGAGGCGGGGGAGCGACTGAACGAAGGGGGGTACGCCCACTTCCTGGCGAACTGGCAGCACGTGGACGGCGAGGAGTGGCAGGACCGCCTGCGCTCCTGGGTGCCGCGCGGCTGCGACGCCTGGATCGTGCAGCGCGAGGTGCAGGACATCACGCAGTATGCGGAGCTGTGGCTGCGGGACGCGGGCGACCACCGCACGGACCCCGCGGACTACGCGGCGCGGTACGAGGCGTGGCTGGACGAGTTCGAGGCGCGGGGCACGCGTGCCGTCGGGTTCGGCTGGATCGCGCTCAGGAAGACCGGCGCCGCCGAGCCGTCCGTCACCGTCGAGGAGTGGCCGCACCCCGTCGAGCAGCCGCTCGGCGACACGGTGCGCGCGTTCTTCGAGCGGCAGGACTATCTGCGGACGCACGACGACGCGGCGCTGCTCGCGGCGCACTTCAAGCTCGCCGGTGAGGTCGTGCAGGAGCAGGTCGGGCTGCCGGGCGCCGAGGACCCGGAGCACGTCGTGCTGCGCCAGAACCGCGGGATGCGCCGGGCCACCAAGGTGGACACGGTGGGCGCCGGGTTCGCCGGGGTGTGCGACGGCTCGCTGAGCGCCGGACGGATCCTGGACGCCATCGCCCAACTGGTCGGTGAGGACCCGGTGTTGCTGCGGGACCGGACGCCCGCGCAGATCCGGCTCCTCGTGGAGCAGGGCTTCCTGCTGCCGGTCGAGGCGTAGGGCGTCTGCGCCGCGCCGCCGGTCGGGGCGTAGCGCATCTGCGCTCCGGACGCGGGGAGGCAAAACCGGCCAACAACCCGCCCGTTTCAGGCAAATTGGGTGCGATACGCGGTGAGGGGCGGGGCGGGCGGGCCCGGCGTGCCGTGCGTGGCACAGGCAGGCCGTCCGCCGTTCACCCCGATTTCGCGCTCCGGATTCCCTCGCGTGTCAGCCTCCCGGCAGGGGAACTCGGCACGGGGAGGCACGACCATGGAGAGCGGACCAGCGATCTTCGCCGGGACGGTGTTCGCGCTGTTCGGCGCGGGACTGCTGCTGTGGACCGGTGCGCGGGTCGCGCACCGCGCGCCCGTCGCCCAGGGTGTGAACCCCGTCGCATCGGCGACGCTCGCGGCACTCGCCGGATCGGGCGCGCTGCTCCTCGGAGTGTGGTGCTTCACACGCATGTGAGGCCGCGCAGGTGAGGCGGAGCTCGGGGGCGGGGCCCGGCGCGGGTCCGGCGACGGTGCCGAGCGGCGAGCACTGACCCCGCTCGTCGAGGGAGCCGGCGTCGGACGCGGACGCTGGAGCCGCCGCCGGAGAGCGGTGGCGGCAAGGGGTGGCGTAGAGCGCCGCAGAGGAGCGGTACGCGGACGTGACGCCGAGCCGCCGACGACCGGGGCGCGGCCCGCCGCGCCGAAGAGTGCGCCCCCTGATGAGCGAGGCCGGGAACCCTGCGGCGCAGGGGCTCCGAGGCCGTTGGGGACCGCCTTCCCGCCATAAAGCGGAAGATTCCACTCCGGCAGGGTGGGCCCTCCCCTTCCGACGCGCCGCGCACCCCCGCGCCGCCCCCCGCGCCACTCCCGAGG
>NZ_LIRJ01000134.1 GCF_001419745.1 Streptomyces silaceus
CCCGCTCCCGCGACTCGGGGGCGGGGGTCGTGTCGCTCATGTCCCACACGATAAGCCGCGTCCCGGCGCCCCCGAGCCGCGGGAGCGGGTGTGCCCACTGGTTCGCTCCACCCCCGGGGAGCTGCTAACCTTGTGTAACGACCGGCCGGATACCCGCGTGCCAACACAAGGATCCGGCCCACAAGTGGAGGCTCCGATCTCCCACCTGGCCGCTCCTTGGAGCGGCGGGTCACCGGTCAGGCGGCCGAAGTCCCCGAGGCTTCGGGCCGCATGATGTGCGCCCCGCGATCGCCGCGGAGGTGCTCCGGTAGTACGTGGAGCCCCTTCCTGTGATCGGTCGGGGCATTTTTTGTGCGCCGGCGCGGTTGGTCCAGAAAACAGACGTAACGCGGCTGTCCGCCAGACGGTCGCGTGGTGCTACCGAGGAGGATCCATCAGCGCCGAGCCCCGCATCAACGACCGGATTCGCGTTCCCGAGGTGCGACTTGTCGGTCCCAGCGGCGAGCAGGTCGGGATTGTTCCGCTTGCCAAGGCCCTGGAGCTTGCGCAGGAGTACGACCTTGACCTGGTCGAGGTCGCGGCGAACGCCCGTCCGCCCGTGTGCAAGCTCATGGACTACGGGAAGTTCAAGTACGAGTCGGCCATGAAGGCCCGTGAGGCGCGCAAGAACCAGGCGCACACGGTCATCAAGGAGATGAAGCTCCGGCCGAAGATCGACCCGCACGACTATGACACCAAGAAGGGTCACGTCGTCCGGTTCCTCAAGCAGGGCGACAAGGTCAAGATCACGATCATGTTCCGTGGTCGCGAGCAGTCCCGTCCGGAACTGGGCTTCCGACTGCTTCAGCGTCTCGCTTCGGACGTCGAGGACCTCGGGTTCATCGAGTCGAACCCGAAGCAGGACGGCCGCAACATGATCATGGTCCTCGGTCCGCACAAGAAGAAGACCGAGGCGATGGCCGAGGCCCGTGAGGCCCAGGCGGCTCGCAAGGCGGACGCGAAGGCCAACCCGGGCCGCTCGCAGAACTCCGCCGAGGAGGAGCTTTCCGAAGCTCCTGCCGAAGCCTCCGCCGAGGCCCCGGCCGAAGCTCCCGCCGAGGCCTGATCCCCGGACGCGAGTCCAGGGATCGCCAAATGACACACATGACGCTCCCGGATGCCCGGTTTCACGACCGGGCATCGGAGCGCCACTGACGAGGAGAGAACGGCGCTATGCCGAAGAACAAGTCGCACAGCGGTGCCAGCAAGCGCTTCAAGGTCACCGGCTCCGGCAAGGTGCTCCGTGAGCGCGCCGGCAAGCGCCACCTGCTCGAGCACAAGTCGTCGCGCCTGACGCGTCGCCTCACCGGCAACGCCGAGATGGCCCCGGGCGACGCCAAGAAGATCAAGAAGCTTCTCGGCAAGTGAGCCCGGGTGCCGGACACGGCACCTGAGCTCTGACCGGGACCCAATCGATTTCGGGTCGTGTGAGTCCAACCACGGCCCCGCTACAAGGAGTTAACAAGTGGCACGCGTCAAGCGCGCAGTCAACGCGCACAAGAAGCGTCGGGCGATCCTCGAGCAGGCCAGCGGCTACCGCGGCCAGCGGTCGCGCCTGTACCGCAAGGCCAAGGAGCAGGTCACCCACTCCCTGGTCTACAACTACAACGACCGCAAGAAGCGCAAGGGCGACTTCCGTCAGCTGTGGATCCAGCGCATCAACGCCGCTGCCCGCGCCAACGGCATCACCTACAACCGCTTCATCCAGGGTCTGAAGGCCGCCAACATCGAGGTGGACCGCAAGATCCTCGCGGAGCTGGCCGTCAACGACGAGAACGCGTTCGCCGCGCTCGTCGAGGTCGCGCAGAAGGCGCTGCCGTCGGACGTCAACGCGCCCAAGGCTGCCGCGTAACGCTGCGCTGAGCTGAGCGTGATCTCGGACCCGCAGGCCGGTCGGCTTGCGGGTCCGAGTGTGTTCGGGGTCCCGTCTGCCCTCGTCTGTCGTCTGCCGACCGCGGGTCTGTTCCTGGCCGGTCGCGCAGTTCCCCGCGCCCCTGGAGGGGCGCGCTGTTCCTAAGGTGCGTTTCATGGTTGCCGCTCCCGAATTGATCTCTCCCAAGTCACCCCGCGTCAGTGCCGCCCGGCGGCTTGCCAAGCGGAATTTCCGGGGGAAGGAGCGGCTGTTTCTCGCCGAGGGGCCGCAGGCCGTGCGGGAGGCCGCCGCGCACGGGCAGACGCTCGTCGAGCTGTTCGCCACCGTGGAGGCCGCCGAGCGCTACGCCGACATCGTGGGGGAGGCCCGTGCCGCCGGGGCCCGGGTGCACCTCGCCGACGAGGACGTCATCGCGGACATCTCGACGACCGTCACCCCGCAGGGTCTCGTCGGCGTCTGCCGCTTCCTCGACGTGCCCTTCGAGGAGATCCTCGCCGCCCGCCCCCGCCTCGTCGCCGTCCTCGCGCACGTCCGCGACCCCGGGAACGCCGGGACCGTGCTGCGCTGCGCCGACGCCGCGGGCGCCGACGCCGTGATCCTCACGGACGCCTCCGTGGACCTCTACAACCCCAAGTCGGTGCGCGCCTCGGTCGGCTCGCACTTCCACCTGCCCGTCGCCGTCGGCGTACCCGTCGAGCAGGCCGTGCGGGGCCTCAAGGACGCGGGCGTACGGATCCTCGCCGCCGACGGGGCCGGTGAGGACGACCTCGACACGGAGCTCGACAAGGGCACCATGGGCACCCCCACCGCCTGGGTCTTCGGCAACGAGGCCTGGGGACTGCCGGAGGAGACCCGCGCACTCGCCGACGCGGTGGTGCGCGTTCCGATCCACGGCAGAGCCGAGAGCCTCAACCTCGCGACGGCCGCGGCCGTGTGCCTCTATGCGTCCGCCCGTGCACAGCGTGCCGCCGGAGGGTGCCGCTCCGTCACATCGAGCTAGTAGTGTGACGGCCTCGGGGGCCCTCCCCCCAAGCTCTCGGTATCGCTCGGGAAGCTCGGTATCGCTCGGGCAGGGAGGTACCCCCACCGGCAGTCCGAGAGGTGGGATACGGGGTAATGAGTGTCGGCACGAGCAGAGCACCGGGAGTACAGGACGTCGTCCGTGCTCGCGCGGACCGGCGTGGTCCCGGTGATCTCGGCGACCTCGGACTCGACCCCGACGAGCTGCCCGACGGGCTCGTCGTCGCGGACGAGACCGGCCGGGTCATCTGCTTCAACGCGGCGGCGGCGCGGATCACCGCGGTGCCCGCGGCCGAGGCCATCGGCGCCTCCCTGGAGCGTGCGCTCCCCTTAGAGGACCTGGAAGGCCGCCGCTGGTGGCAGCTGACCGATCCCTACGGCGGCCTCGCCACCCGCATCGGGCAGCCCGAGCGCAACCTCCTGCTGCCCGGCGGCCGCGAGGTCCTGGTCTCCGCCCGCTATGTACGCACCACCCGCACCGGGCCCGTACGGCGTGTCGTCGTCTCGATCCGCGACACCGAGGCCCGCCGCCGCACCGAGCGCAGCCACGCCGAGCTGATCGCCACGGTCGCCCACGAGCTCCGCTCGCCGCTCACCTCCGTCAAGGGCTTCACGGCGACGCTGCTGGCCAAGTGGGAGCGGTTCACCGACGACCAGAAGAAACTGATGCTGGAGACGGTGGACGCCGACGCCAACCGCGTCACCCGGCTGATCGCCGAGCTCCTCGACATCTCCCGGATCGACTCAGGCCGCCTCGAACTGCGCCGGCAGCCCGTCGACATCGGCGCCGCCGTCGGGCGGCACATCCAGGCGCACGTCGCCGCGGGACAGGACGCGGACCGCTTCCTCGTCCGCGTCCAGCGACCGCTGCCCGACCTCTGGGCGGACCCCGACAAGATCGACCAGGTGCTCAGCAATCTGCTGGAAAATGCGGTGCGCCACGGCGAGGGAACCGTCACCATCGACGTGGCCCCCTTCTCGTCACCGCGCGAGCGGGGCGGCGCGGAGACCGCCGTGACCGTGAGCGACGAAGGTCCCGGCATTCCGGAGGAGTCGATGGGCCGCGTCTTCACCCGCTTCTGGCGGGGCAGCAAGCGCGGCGGGACGGGACTGGGGTTGTACATCGTGAAGGGCATCGTGGAGGCGCACGGCGGGACGATCACCGTCGGCCGCGCACCCGGCGGCGGCGCCCAGTTCCGATTTACGTTGCCCGTGGGGGCCCCGGCGTATCTTCAGTGATCACGTCGCGAGCAGCCCGCGGGCTCATTCGTTCACCGCACCCCCGTTAGACTCGGTCGTTGGCACTTTGTGTCCCCGGATCTGGGACAGCTTGTCTCCGAGTTGTTGACGGGGACCCATCCGCCAGCCAATCGGAAGCACGGGAAGAGATGTCGGCACCGAACAAGTCGTACGACCCTGTTGAGGTCGAGGCCCTGAAACCTGAAGAGATCGAGCGCATGCGGGACGAGGCGCTCGCCGCCTTCGCGGCCGCGGACTCCCTCGACACGCTTCAGGAGGCCAAGGTCGCGCACACCGGCGGCACGTCGCCGCTGGCGCTGGCCAACCGCGAGATCGGCGCGCTGCCGCCGCAGGCCAAGGCCGAGGCGGGCAAGCGCGTCGGCATGGCGCGCGGCGCCGTCAGCAAGGCGCTGGCCGCCCGCCAGAGCGAGCTGGAGGCCGAGCGCGACGCCCGCGTCCTGGTCGAGGAGGCAGTGGACGTCACGCTGCCCTACGACCGCACGCCCGCGGGCGCCCGCCACCCGCTGACCACGATGATGGAGCGCGTCGCCGACGTCTTCGTCTCGATGGGCTACGAGGTCGCCGAGGGCCCCGAGGTCGAGGCGGAGTGGTTCAACTTCGACGCCCTGAACTTCACGCCGGACCACCCGGCCCGGCAGATGCAGGACACGTTCTTCGTCCAGGGCCCCCAGGGCGCCGACGGCGACGAGTCCGGCGTCGTGCTGCGCACGCACACCTCGCCCGTGCAGGCCCGCTCGCTCCTGGAGCGCCGCGAGCCGCCCGTCTACATCGTGTGCCCCGGCCGCGTGTACCGCACGGACGAGCTGGACGCGACGCACACCCCGGTCTTCCACCAGATCGAGCTGCTCGCCGTCGACGAGGGCCTGACCATGGCCGACCTGAAGGGCACCCTGGACCACATGGTCCAGGCGCTCTTCGGCCCGGACATGAAGACCCGCCTGCGGCCGAACTACTTCCCGTTCACCGAGCCGTCCGCCGAGATGGACATGGTCTGCTATGTCTGCCGCGGCGAGTCCGTCGGCGACCCCGACCGCCCCTGCCGCACCTGCGGCAGCGAGGGCTGGATCGAGCTCGGCGGCTGCGGCATGGTCAACCCGAAGGTGCTCACCGCCTGCGGCGTCGACCCCCAGAAGTACAGCGGATTCGCCTTCGGGTTCGGCATCGAACGAATGCTGATGTTCCGCCACAACGTCGAAGACATGCGAGACATGGTCGAGGGTGACATCCGGTTCACCCGGCCGTTCGGGATGGAGATCTGATGCGGGTCCCGCTTTCCTGGCTGCGGGAGTACGTCGACCTCCCCGCCACCGAGACCGGCCGTGACGTGCAGGCCAAGCTGATCGAGGTCGGCCTCGAGGTCGAGACCGTCGAGCAGCTCGGCGCCGGCCTCAAGGGCCCGCTCGTCGTGGGCAAGGTCCTCACCATCGAGGAGCTGGAGGGCTTCAAGAAGCCCATCCGCTTCTGCACCGTCGACGTCGGCACGGCCAACGGCACCGGCGAGCCGCAGGAGATCGTCTGCGGTGCCCGGAACTTCGCCGTCGGCGACAAGGTCGTCGTGGTCCTGCCCGGCGCCGTCCTGCCCGGCGACTTCGCCATCGCCGCCCGCAAGACGTACGGCAAGACCTCGCACGGCATGATCTGCTCCGGCGACGAGCTCGGCATGGGCGACGACGGCTCCGGCGGCATCATCGTCCTGCCGCCCGAGCACGAGGCCGGCACCGACGCCATCGAGCTCCTCGAGCTCGTCGACGAGGTCCTGGACATCGCCGTCACGCCCGACCGCGGCTACGCCCTGTCGATGCGCGGCGTCGCCCGCGAGACCGCCACCGCGTACGGCCTGCCGCTGCGCGACCCGGCGCTCCTGGACGTGCCCGCGCCGAACTCGTTCGGCTACCCGGTCAAGATCGGCGACCCGCTGGGCTGCGACCGCTTCACCGCGCGCACCGTCACGGGCCTGCAGCCCGAGGCGCGCTCCCCGATCTGGCTGCGGCGCCGGCTGCAGAAGGTCGGCATGCGCCCGATCTCGCTCGCCGTCGACGTCACCAACTACGTGATGATGGAGCTCGGCCAGCCCCTGCACGCCTACGACCGTTCCCGTGTCCAGGGCACGATCGGGGTGCGCCGGGCCGAGCAGGGCGAGAAGATCACCACCCTCGACGGCACCAAGCGCGTCCTGGACGCCGAGGACCTGGTCATCACCGACGACCGCGGCGCCATCGGCATCGCGGGCGTCATGGGCGGTGCCAACACCGAGATCGCCGACTCCGAGACCGACCCGGAGACCGGCGCGGCCCGCGGCACCACCGAGGTGGTCATCGAGGCCGCGCACTTCGACGCGCTCTCGATCGCCCGCACCGCGCGCCGCCACAAGCTGGCCTCCGAGGCGTCCAAGCGCTTCGAGCGCGGCGTCGACCCGCAGGCCGCGGCGGCCGCCGCGCAGCGCACCGTCGACCTGCTCGTGCTCCTGGCGGGCGGCACCGCCGAGGCCGGCGTCACCGAGGTCATCGCGCCGACCGCGCCGCGCACGATCACGATGCCCGCGAACCACCCGGACAAGGTCGCCGGTGTCGACTACGGCCGCGAGACCGTCGTGCGCCGCCTCCAGGAGGTCGGCTGCGACGTCTACGGCCAGGACGACCTGACCGTCACCGTCCCGTCGTGGCGCCCCGACCTCGCCGAGCCGAACGACCTCGCCGAAGAGGTCATCCGTCTCGAGGGGTACGAGAACCTGCCCTCGACGCTGCCCAAGCCCCCCGCGGGCCGCGGCCTGACCGAGCGGCAGCGCAACCACCGCCGCGTGGGCCGCGCGCTGGCCGGCGCCGGATACGTCGAGGCGCTGAACTACCCCTTCATCGGGGAGAGCGTCTTCGACCAGCTGGGCCTCGACAAGGACGACGCGAACCGCCGCGTGGTCAAGCTCGTCAACCCGCTCTCCGACGAGGAGCCCGCGCTCCGTACGACGCTGCTGCCGGGCCTGCTCCAGGCCCTGCGCCGCAACGACGGCCGAGGCAGCCACGACCTGGCCCTCTTCGAGACGGGCCTGGTCTTCCATCCCCGAGCTCTCGGCTCCGTTCGAGCAGGGGAGACCCCACAGCGCGAGGAGCTCAAGGTCGCGGTGCGCCTGCCCGTCGACCGGCGCCCCACCGACGAGGAGATCGCGTCCCTGACCGACGCGCTGCCCGTCCAGCCCCGGCACGCCGCCGTCGTCCTCGCGGGCGCCCGCGAGCAGGCCGGCTGGTGGGGCAAGGGCCGCCCGGCGGACTGGGCCGACGCCGTCGAGGCGGCGCGGACCGTCGCCCGCGAGGTCGGCGTCGAGCTGATCGTGGACCAGGGGCAGTACGGCCCCTGGCACCCCGGCCGCTGCGCCGAGCTGAAGGTCGTCGTGGACGGCGAGATTGTCTCCGTCGGCCACGCCGGCGAGCTGCACCCGCGTGTCGTCAAGGCGCTGGGCCTGCCCGCGCGCACCTGCGCGATGGAGCTGGACCTGGACGCGCTGGAGTCGGCACGCGACGGGATCGTCCAGGCGCCGCGCATCTCCACCTTCCCGGTGGCCACCCAGGACGTCGCCCTCGTGGTCGGCACCGAGGTGCCCGCCGCGGTGGTCGAGTACTACCTGCGCGGTGGCGCGGGCGAACTGCTCGAGTCCATCCGCCTGTTCGACGTCTTCGAGGGCGAGCAGATCGGCGAGGGCAAGAAGTCGCTGGCGTACGCGCTGCGCTTCCGCGCCGCCGACCGCACGCTGACCGTCGACGAGGCGTCGGCGGCCCGTGACGCGGCCGTCGCGCTGGCGGCCGAGCACACGGGCGCGGTGCTGCGCGGAGCGTAGTCACCGCCCGTAGTCGGCAACAGGCGCACAAGGGGCGCAAAGAGGGGCTTATCCGGACCACCGGGTAAGCCCCTCACTCGTTTGAGTGACAAGTGGCGTCACTCTGGTCCGATCGGTCCACTCGGTCGACAGAATCAATCCGGCCGCAGGGGTTGGGCCTGCTCGCCCGCACCGGGCCTTAGGGGGGCCGTCGGCATGATCCGTAACAAGGCTGGTGCTCCCTGCCGGGCGACGCTCCGGGCGAGGGTGCGGGGCGCGCGTCCCCGACGGGTTCCGGACGCCTCGCGCGTCCCGCCGGTCCCCGGCGCGGGGCGCGTCCGGCGGCGGCTGTTCCGGGTGCTTCCCCGGGGGCGGCGCCGCTGCGAGGGCCCCCGCGTCCGGCGCGCGCTCGCGCTGGGACTGCCCACCGTGTGGGGCGCCTTCGCCATCACGTACAAACTGGCCTGTCCGCTCGCGACGCAGGACAGCATGGGCGCGCGGATCGTCAGCAGCGCCGTCTTCTTCGCCGTGGGGACCGGACTCGTCCTGCACGTGCGGCGGGCGCTCTTGAGGGAGTTGCGGCAGATCCGCGAGGTCGCGGGCGCCGCGCAGAACGTGCTCCTGCGCCCGCTGCCGCCCCGCATCGAGGGCCTCGCGCTCGCCGCGGGCCGGCTCTCCGCCTCGCGGGGCGCCTCCGTCGGGGGCGATCTGTACGAGGTCGCCGCCACCGACCACGGCGTCCGCGTCATCATGGGCGACGTCCGCGGCCACGGCCTGCCCGCCCTCGCGACCGTCGCCGCCGTGCTCGGCAGCTTCCGCGAGGCCGCGCACGACGAGACCGAACTGCCGCAGGTGCTGGGCCGGTTGGAGCGGGCCCTCGCACGCCATCTGCGGGAGCGCTCCCGCGCCGAGCACCCCTCGGGCGGCGGGACCGTCCCGGACAGCCCCCTCGCCGAGGAGTTCGTCACCGTACTGCTCCTGGAGATCGGTCCGGACGGCGACATCTCCGCGCTCAACTGCGGGCACCCCTGGCCCCATCTGCTGAGCGGTCACGCGCGGCCCCTCACGGACGCCGACCCGCTGCCGCCGCTCGGGCCGTTCCCGCTCCCCGCCGACCTGGGCGTCCTGGACTGCGGGCGGCTGCTGCCCGGCGAGGCGCTGGTGCTGCACACGGACGGCATGGAGGACGCGCGGAACGCGGCGGGGGCGTTCTTCCCGCTGCAGGCCGCGCTCACCGAGGCCGCCCGGATCCAGCCGGTCTCCCCCCAGCTCCTCATCCGCGCGATCTACGGCCGACTCCTGCGCCACGCGGGCCGGTTGCCCGCCGACGACGCGGCGCTGCTCGTGCTGCGCAACGACCGGACGAGGGTGCCGTGCCAGCAGTCGGAGCCGGGGCGGCACGCCCGCAGCCTGGGCTGAGTCCTCCAGGGGGCGGTCCCGGAAAGCGGCATGCGCCATCCGCCCCGCCATGGAGTTGTCGGGCAGACGGCGGGACGGACGGCGCCAGTGAGGGCCGCCGCACTGTACGAGGGGGGAGCCGGCGGCCCGGCCGGCCTCCTTAACTGATGAGGCATCTCAGTCAAGCGATCCCACACCCCATGCGGCAGAGCGCACACCCCCCGGATTCGGGCACTCCGTTCACACCCCGTGTGAAGCCCCCTCAACTAGTCTGAACAGCACCGAGCCACCGGAGGGCATCCATGCAGCCCAATACCCTGCTCGACGCGATCCTCGACGAAGCCGGCATCTCCCACGCGGGACTGGCCGCACACGTGAACCAGGCCGGACGGTCCAGAGGCCTCGCGCTGCGCTACGAACACACCGCCGTTTCCCGCTGGTTGAAGGGCCAGCGCCCGCGCGGCCAGGTGCCCGACCTGATCTGCGAGGTGCTCGCGGCCCGGCTGCAACGGCCCGTCACCCTCGACGACATCGGCCTCGGGCTGCCCGGTGTCCCCGCACCCCACGCCGGCTCGGCGGCCTCCACGCTCTCCGGCTTCGTGGAGCGGGCCACCGCCCTGTGGCGCTCGGACGAACAGCAGCGCCCGCATCTGCTCGGCGCGCCCGCCGTCACCGGCACGCCCGCCGTGATGCCCGTCTGGGAGTGGGAGAACCCGCCCGAGGACGTCGACGTCTCCCGTGGCGGCCGCCACCCGGTCAGCACGGCCGACATCGAGATGATGCGCGCGGCCCGCGCCCACTACGAGCAGATGTACCGCAAGACCGGTGGCGTGGCGACCCGCACCCGCATCGTCGGCTTCCTGAATTCCGAGGCCGCGCCCCTGCTGCGCGGCAGCTACACCGACGAGCTGGGCCGCCAACTGCACCGCTCCACGGGCGGGTTGGTGGCGATAGCGGGCATCTGCGCCTACGACTCCGACGCGCACGGCCTCGCCCAGCGCTACTTCCACCAGGCACTGCGCCTGGCCAAGGCCAGCGGGGACCGGGGGCTCGGCGCGTATGTGATCGCGCTGCTCGTCAACCAGTCGCTGTTCATGCGCGAGTACCGCCAGGCGGTGGCGTTCGCGGAGGCGGCGCTGCGGGCCGCGGGGCGCGATCTCACCCCGGCCCTCGCGTCCGATCTGTACGCGATGCAGGCCAAGGCGTACGCACACCTGGGCGACGGCAGGAGCGCCCTGTCCTGCATCCGGCGTGCGGAGGACGCGGCCGACCGGATCCTGCGCGGCCGTGAGCCGGACGAGACCGGCTATGTCCAGCCCGGACTCGTCAACGTACAGGTGGCGGAGGCCCTGCTGAGTCTCGGCGATCTCACCAGCGCCCGGGAGCACGCCGCGGCGGCCGTGGACACCCCGGCGCACGACCGGGGCCGGGTGCACCGGCTCGCCATGCTCAGCCAGATCGAACTGCGCCAGGGCAACACCGACGAGGCCGTGGCCACGGCGGTGGAAATGGCAGAACAGGCGCGGGGGATGGAGTCGCAGAGACTGCGCGACCGGCTGCGCGCGGTGCGCGAACACCTCGTCCGCAGCGACTGCGCGGGCACGGCCGAGGCGGCCGAACTCATCGACGGGGCGCTGCGCGTACCGCTGTGACCTGACCCGCTCCCGGCGCCGCCCGCCCGGCCGCGACGGCCGTGCGGGCGCCGTACACACCGCTGTCCGGGGCCGCGCATACGCACAGTCCCGCGCCGCACACACGCTGCTCCGACGATTCCGCTGCTGCGATATTGCCATCTACTCGGCGGAAGGTGGCAGAACCGTGCAGTGGACGAAACAGAGCGAACAAACTGTGTATGGAAATCGATGGTTCACCGTCAATCTCGCAGATGTCGAACTGCCCGACGGACGGCATCTGGACCACTTCCTCATCAGGCTGCGGCCCGTCGCCGTGGCCACCGTCGTCAACGACGCCAACGAAGTGCTCCTGCTGTGGCGGCACCGCTTCATCACCGACAGCTGGGGCTGGGAACTGGCCGCCGGCGTCGTCGAGGACGGCGAGGACATCGCGTACGCGGCGGCACGCGAAATGGAGGAGGAGACCGGCTGGCGGCCGGGACCGCTGCGGCACCTGATGAGCGTCGAGCCCTCCAACGGGCTCACCGACGCCCGGCACCACATCTACTGGTCCGACGAAGGCACCTACATCGGTCACCCTGAGGACGACTTCGAGTCGGACCGCCGCGAGTGGGTCCCGCTCAAGCTGGTCCCCGACATGGTGGCCCGCGGAGAGGTCCCGGCCGCCAACATGGCCGCGGCGCTCCTCCTCCTGCACCATCTGCGCCTCGGCCAGGACGCGCGCTAGCTAATGGCCGAGGGCCTGCCAGACCGCCACGGCGAGTGCCGCGACCGCCGCGAGTGCGACGATCGTCGGCAAGGGCCAGCGCGTGTGCTCCAAGGCGGCGACCCGGGTCTCCATGGTCTCCACGTTCTTGGCGGTCTGTTCGTCGTGCTGAGTGAGCAACGCCAGCCGTCCGTCCACGCGGGCCAGGCCCACGTCAAGGCTACGGCGTAACTCAGCGAGTTCTTCCGGGACCACGGCACTCTCGCCGTCGGTGGTCACGAGTCCACTCCTCTCTGTAGTGGCGCGTCCCCCCTTCATCCGCACAGGCAGTCAACTCGCCTGGTGGGCAAGGCGGGAGAGTGTGCGATGGGCATATGCGAGCCCATTGCGCACACGGTGTGTGAACGCAGCGGGCCCGGCACTCGCATGAGTGCCGGGCCCGTTTCCCGTACGGAGAGTGAACGGCGCCGGAAGCGGCCGCCGTACAGGTGATGCGATCAAGAGGAGCGAGCGACCAGGGGAAGTGGTCAGGCGTACGTGTAGAAGCCCGAGCCGGTCTTCCGGCCGAGGCGGCCCGCGTCCACCATGCGCTGGAGCAGCGGGGGAGCGGCGTACAGCGGCTCCTTGTACTCGGCGTACATCGAGTCGGCGACCGAGGCGACCGTGTCCAGGCCGATCAGGTCGGCGAGCTTGAGCGGGCCCATCGGGTGGGCGCAACCCATCTCCATGCCGTTGTCGATGTCCTCGCGGGACGCGATGCCCGACTCGAACATCCGGATGGCGGAGAGCAGGTACGGGATGAGCAGGGCGTTGACCACGAAGCCCGAGCGGTCCTGGGCGCGGATCGCGTGCTTGCCGAGGATCTTCTCGACCATCGCCTGGGCGCGGCTGATGGTGCCCTCGGAGGTGGTCAGCGCGGGGATCAGCTCGACGAGCTGCTGCACCGGCGCCGGGTTGAAGAAGTGGATGCCGATGACCTGGTCGGGACGCGAGGTCGCGACGGCCAGCTTCACCAGCGGGATGGAGGAGGTGTTCGAGGCGAGGATCGCGTCCTGCCGGGTCACCACCTGGTCGAGCACCTGGAAGATCTCGGTCTTGACCTGCTCGTTCTCCACCACGGCCTCGATGACCAGGTCACGGTCGGCGAACTCGCCGAGGTCGGTGGTGAAGCTGAGGCGGGCCAGCGTCTCGTCGCGCTCCTCCTCGGAGATCTTGCCGCGCTCGGCCGCCTTGGAGAGGGAGTTGTACAGCCGCGTACGGCCGATCTCCAGGGCCTCACCGGTGGTCTCCGCGACCTTCACGTCCAGTCCGGAGCGGGCGCAGACCTCTGCGATTCCGGCGCCCATCTGGCCACAGCCCACCACTCCGACGCGTGCGATATCGGTCATGGAGTCGGTCACCTCGTGCCTTTCGCTGATCAACGGGGCCGGCAGGCCCCCCGTGGGTTTCGGTGCCTGCCTCGGCCGTGAACGTTACTCCGCAGCGAGGGGTCCATGACGGGCCGGGTCGGGCATGCTGTCCGGAACCGGCAAGGGGTGCCGGGGAACAGCGAGCTCAGGGGGCATGCAGATGAGGCGTATGTCACGCAGGGGTTTCTCGGTGGTGGCCGCGGCGGCGCTCGCGGGCCTCGCGACGGCGGGCGACGCGGCCGCCGCCGGACGGCGTCCGCACAAGGGCCGCGAGCTGCGCGGCATGTGGCTGGCGAGCGTCGTCAACCGCGACTGGCCGTCCAAGCCGGGGCTCCCGGCGGCGCAGCAGAGAAGCGAGCTGCTCGCCTACTTGGACTCGGCCGTGAACCGCAGACTGAACACGGTGGTCCTCCAGGTGCGGCCCACCGCCGACGCGCTGTGGCCCTCGACCCGCGAGCCGTGGTCGGAGTACCTCACGGGCGTGCAGGGCCAGGACCCGGGCTGGGACCCGCTGGGCACCGCCGTGCGCGAGGCGCACCGCAGGGGCCTGGAGCTGCACGCGTGGTTCAACCCGTTCCGGATCGCCAACCACACCGACCCGTCGCGTCTGGTGGCCACGCACCCCGCGCGCCTGCACCCCGACTGGGTCGTGCCGTACGGCGGGAAGCTCTACTACAACCCGGGCCTGCCCGAGGTGCGGCGCTTCGTGCAGGACGCGATGCTCGACGCCGTGCGCCGCTATCCGCTCGACGCGGTGCACTGGGACGACTACTTCTATCCGTATCCCGTCGCGGGCCAGGTCTTCGACGACGACGAGGCCTTCGCGCGCTACGGCGCGGGCTTCCCGGACCGGGCCTCCTGGCGGCGCGACAACATCGACCGGCTGGTGCGCGAGATGGCCCGCCGGGTGAAGAAGACCCGACCGCGCACCCAGTTCGGGATCAGCCCCTTCGCGGTCTGGCGCAACATCGCGACCGACCCGACCGGCTCCGACACCCGGGCCGGGGTGCAGACCTACGACGACCTGTACGCGGACACGCGCGGCTGGGTCAAGAAGGGCTGGATCGACTACATCGTCCCGCAGGTGTACTGGAACATCGGCTTCGCCGCCGCGGACTACGCCAAGCTCGTCCCGTGGTGGAACGACGTCGTGCGCGGCACGGGCGTGCGCCTCTACATCGGTGAGGCCCTCTACAAGGCGGGCGACCCGGCGCAGCCCGCCGCCTGGCAGGACCCGGCGGAGCTGTCCCGGCACCTCACGTACGCCAAGGACTTCCCCGAGGTGCGCGGGCACGTCTACTTCTCGGCGAAGGAGGTCGGCGTCGACAGGATCGGCGCGATGGCGCGGGTGGTCGCCGACCACTACCAGGAGCCGGCGAAGCCGCCGCGCTGATCCGGCGCCGCTACTGCGTCGCCGGGCCCTGATGCCGTACGACGGTGTCGGGGCCCGGCGACATCAGGGTCTCGTGGCCGTCCTCGAAGCGGACGCGGTACGGCGGACCGCCGTCCGGGCCCAGCACCTCGACGATCCGCGCGATCCGGTCGTGCTGCCCGACGATCCTGCCGTGCACCACCAGCTCGTCGCCTACGGTTGCACGCATCTGGAGTGCCCCCTCGTCCCGCTCTGCCGTCGCGATCCGTGGGCGCAAGTGTACGACGGGTGGCGGGAGTTGGGCCCCGTCGGGTGCCGTGCGACCGGTCAGCCGCGGGTCCGTTGGGTGACCGCGATGCAGACGAGGACGGCGGCCGCCGTGAGCGGTGCGGCCACGGGCAGGTGCTCGCCGAGCAGGAACACCGACCAGACCAGGGTCAGCAGCGGCTGCGCGAGCTGGAGCTGGCTGGCCTTGGGGACACCGATCGCCGCCATGCCCCGGTACCAGACGACCAGGCCCAGGAACTGCGAGCCGATCGCGGAGTAGAGCAGGCCCGCCGTGCTGTGCCCGGTGAGCGCGAAGGACTCGTGCGGCAGGGCGAGCAGCGCGCCCACGACGTTGAACGGCAGGCACAGGACCAGGCCCCAGCCGATGACCTGCCAGCCGGGCATCTCCCGGGCCAGCCGGCCGCCCTCCGTGTAGCCGGCCGCGCAGATCAGGAGCGCGGCGAAGAGGTAGAGGTCGGCGGTGGACAGGGCGCCGCCGCTCTGCTGCACGGTGAACGCGATGACCGCGGCGGCGCCGGCCAGCGCGGCGACCCAGAAGGTCCGCGAGGGCCGCGCCCCGGTGCGCACCACCGAGAAGACGGCGGTCGTCAGGGGGAGCAGGCCGACGACCACGGCGGCGTGCGCGGTCGTGGAGGTCCGCAGGGCGAGCGTGGTGAGCAGCGGGAAGCCGACGACGACGCCGGCGCCGACCACCGCGAGCCCCGCCCAGTGGCGGCGGTGCGGGAGCGCGACGCGCAGCGCGAGCAGACAGCCGCCCGCGATGAGCGCGGCGAGCACGCCGCGCAGGGTCACGAAGCTCCAGGGACCGATGCCCTCCAGGCCCCAGGCGGTGGCGGGGAAGGTGAGCGAGAAGGCGGTGACGCCGAGGGCGGCCATCAGGGTGCCGGTGCGGCGGGCGGAGGCGCCGGGGTCGACGGGGGTGCCGGCGGAGGTGCTGGGGGTGCCGAGGGTGCCGGCGGAGGTGCCGGAAGCGGTGTCGAGGGACGTGACCGCTATCCGGGTCGGGCGAGTAGCGCTATCCTGTGCTGTCATGCATGACAGTAGCAGTGTGGGCGAATTGGCGAAACAGCTGAAGAGTGAGCTTGACCGCTACTCTCCGGGTGGAAAGCTGCCGTCGAGCCGGGCGCTCGTCGAGCGGTTCCGGGTGAGCCCGGTGACCGTGTCGCGGGCCCTCGCCCAGCTGGCCGCCGAGGGGCTGGTCGTCACCCGCCCCGGCGCGGGCGTCTTCCGGGCCGAGCCGCAGACGCCCGCCGCACCGGCGGGCGACACCTCGTGGCAGGAGGTGTCGCTCAGCGCCGACGCCGCCGCGGAGCTGGTGCCGCGCGCCGTCGACGCGTCCGGTGTCCTCGCCACGCTCGCCGCGCCGTCGGCGGGCGTCATCGAGTTCAACGGCGGCTATCTCGACCCCGCACTCCAGCCCGAACGGGCCATGGCCGCGGCCCTCGCGCGGGCCGGGCGGCGGCCCGGGGCGTGGGGGCGGCCCCCGATCGACGGACTGCCCGAGCTGCGCGAGTGGTTCGCGCGGGGGATCGGCGGGGCGATCACCGCCGCCGAGGTGCTCATCACGGCCGGCGGGCAGAGCGCGCTGACGACGGCGCTGCGGGCGCTCGCCCCGCCCGGCGCGCCGGTCCTGGTCGAGTCCCCGACGTATCCCGGCATGCTGGCCATCGCCCGCGCGGCCGGACTGCGGCCGGTGCCGGTGCCCGTCGACACCGACGGGGTGCGCCCGCAGCTCCTCGACGCCGCGTTCCGCGCGACGGGCGCCCGGGTCTTCGTCTGCCAGCCGCTGTTCCAGAACCCCACCGGCGCCGTGCTGTCCGCCGCGCGCCGCCCCGAGGTCCTGCGGATCGCCCGCGATGCGGGGGCGTTCGTCGTCGAGGACGACTTCGTGCGCCGCCTCGTCCACGAGGACGCGGGGCCGCTGCCGCGCCCGCTCTCCTCCGACGACCACGACGGCGTCGTCGTGCACGTCTGCTCGCTCACCAAGGCCACCTCGCCCAGCTTCAGGGTCAGCGCGCTCGCCGCGCGCGGCCCGGTCCTCGAACGGCTGCGCGCCATCCAGGTCGTCGACCACTTCTTCGTGCCCAGACCGCTGCAGGAGGCGGCCCTCGAACTGGTCGGCTCCCCGGCCTGGCCGCGCCATCTGCGGGCCGTGGCGGGCGAGTTGAGGGGGCGCAGGGACGCGCTGGCGGCGGGGCTGCGGCTGCGCCTGCCCGAACTCGCCCTCCCGCACATCCCGGCCGGCGGCTACAACCTGTGGCTGCGCCTGCCCGACGGCGCCGACGAGTCCGCGCTCGCCGCGGCGGCGCTGCGCGCGGGCGTGGCCGTGGCCCCCGGCCGCCCCTACTTCGCCGCCGAACCCCCCGCCGGGCACGTCCGGTTGAGCTTCGCGGCGGTCGCCGGCATCGGGGAGATCACCGAGGGCGTGCGCAGACTGCGCGAGGCCTGCGACGAGGTCCTGGGCTAGCCGGACCCGGCCGGTCCCACCAGACGAAACACGGTCGACGCCGCGCCGGGTCCGCTGCGAGGGTCACAGGATGAACGACGACACCGCCACGCGCCACGGCGCCTACGAGATATCCGCCGACCCCGCCCGCATCGACGCCGCCCGCGTCCACCACTGGCTCTCCACGGACGCCTACTGGGCCCTCGGCCGCACCCGCGAGAAGCAGGACGCGGCCATCGCGGGCTCGCTCAACTTCGGTGCGTACGCGGCGGATTCCGGGGAGCAGGTCGCGTACGCGCGCGTGGTGACCGACCGCACCACCTTCGCCTGGCTCTGCGACGTCTACGTCGACCCGGCCGCGCGTGGCACGGGCCTCGGCACCGCGCTCGTGACCGCGGTCCGCGACCACCTGGAACCCCTCGGCCTGCGCCGCGTGCTCCTGGCGACCGCCGACGCGCACGGCGTGTACGAGAAGGTGGGATTCAAGCCGCTGGAGTCGCCGGGGAAGTGGATGGCGTTCGGCAGCCAGTGAGCCGGCGAAGCCCCGGGCGAGGCACGTCACGTACCGACGGTGAAGCCTTGACCTGTGGCCTTGCGGGCTCCACGATCTCCGGACGCACGCCGGCGTCACACTCATCGCGGCCGCCCGCAGCGCCTCGCTGCTCGCGGAGCGCTTCGACGACGACCGGCCGCTCGACCGGGCGGGCTGGGACGACGTCCAGCGCGTCGCGCCCGCGCTGCTGCCGCTCGGCGTGGCCGAACTGCGCTACTGCTCGCCCAGCCCGCGCAGCCGAGCCACCGGCGACGCCCTCGGCTTCGCGCCGCTGGCCCAGCCCGCCCTGCGCGACTGCGACATGGGGCGCCGGCGCGGTCTGACGCTCGGCGAGGTCACGGTGCGCGAACCCGCCGCGGTCGACGCCTGGCTCAGCGATCCGCGCTCGGCACCGCACGGCGGAGAGTCGCTGCACGCGTTCATCTCGCGCGTCGGCGGCCGGCTCGACACCCGGCCGGTCGGCGACAGCGCCCGCGTCCTGGCCGTGGCCGAGCCCGCCGTGGTGCGGGCCGCGCTCGCCTACGGCCTGAAGGCGCCCCCGTCGACGTACTGGAACATCGACGTGCGCCCCCTGTCGACCGTCACCCTCACCGGCCACGGCGGCCGGTGGAACCTCAGGCTGGACGCGCCCGGCGGTACTCCGTGACCAGGAGCAGGTCCTTGGCGGGGCCGCCCACCCGCCACCGGCTGCGCCAGTGGTCCGCGTCGGCCACCTCGAAGCCGCCGCGGTAGAGGTCGGCCGCGCACGGGTGGTCCGTCGTCCAGCGGCCCGCGCGCAGGTCGAGATCGTGGAAGAAGCGGCCGTCGGCGAACTCCACGCGGACGGTGCCCGGCGCGTCGCCCGGCAGGAAGCGCAGGGTGCGCTCGGCGGGGCGCGCGACGCCGCGCCAGGTGAACGTGCCCGACTCGTGGTGCAGCAGCCCGCCGTCGTCCGGGGCGGGCAGTGGCGTGAAGCGCGTCGTGCCGGCGAAGTGCCCCTCGAAGCCGTCGGCGAGATCGCGGACCGTGCGCTCCACCTGCCAGGCGCCCGCGAGGAAGGCGAGCGTGTCCGGCACGGGCAGGCAGGACGGGGCGGCGGGCCCGGCCGGGGCGGGACGGGAGTCGGTCATCGCGGCACCCAGTCCGTCTGCAGCGCCCACAGCTGCGCCCCGGCCATCAGGGCGTCGGTCGCCGGGGCCTTGATCTGCCCGTACTCCTCCAGGGCGGGCGCGCTCGACGCGAGCCGTCGCTTGAAGGCGCCCCACGCGTCGCGGGCCTCACGGTTCGCGCGCAGATAGTCCCGGAAGAGCAGCGCGTAGGTGGAGTTCGAGCGCCTGTCCTCGCGCAGATGGACATTGCAGCGACGGGCGCCGGCCGGCGGCGCGAAGACGAGCTTGGGGCAGGGGTGGCCGAACGAGATCTCCGAGCGGTTCCACGGCTCGGGGCGGCAGCGGAAGCCGAGCGCGGCGAGCAGCGGCACGTCCCTCGCCTCGTCGAGCGAGCTCATCCGCACCTGCACGTCGACGCAGTCCTTGGCCGCGAGCCCCGGCACGGACGTCGAGCCCACGTGGTCGACGGCGACCGCGAGGCCCGCGAGCGCCGGGCGCAGCCGCTCGGCGATCCGCTCGAAGTCGCGCGGCCAGGTGTCCTGGTAGTCGACCACGCTCACGTCGGTGGCCTCATCGGGGAAGGGCATGCCAGCAGGCTACGTCCACGGCGCGCCGTCCCTTCCCGGTGGCCGCTCCCCTCGTGGCGGCCACCGGCCGGGACCCGGATCAGCCGTCCACGACCGCCAGGCTGCGCTCGTCGTACCGGGTGCCCGCGACCCCGTCGGCCGGGGCCGCCGCGTCGATCGCGGCGAGCTCGTCGGCGGACAGCTCGACGGCGAGGGCCCCGAGGTTCTCCCGCAGATACGTCTCGCGCCGCGTGCCCGGGATCGGCACCACGTCGTCGCCGCGGTGCTGCACCCAGGCGAGCGCGAGCTGCCCCGCGGTGACGCCCTTCTGGGCGGCGAGCGCGTCCAGGGTCCGCACGATGGCGAGGTTCCGGTCCAGGTTGCCGTCGGCGAAGCGCGGCTGGGTGCGGCGCACGTCGTCCTCGGGCAGCCCCTCCAGCGAGGTGTAGCGGCCGGTGAGGAAGCCGCGCCCGAGCGGCGAGAACGGCACGAGACCGATGCCGAGCTCACGGCAGACCGGCGCGATCTCCGCCTCCAGGTCCCTGGTCCACAGCGACCACTCGCTCTGCAGGGCGGCGATGGGGTGCACGGCGTGCGCCCGGCGCAGCGTCGCCGCCCCGGCCTCGGAGAGCCCGAGGTGGCGCACCTTGCCCGCCGCGACCAGCTCGGCCATCGCGCCGACGGTCTCCTCGATGGGGACGGTCCGGTCGACCCGGTGCAGGTAATACAGGTCGATGTGGTCGACGCCGAGGCGCCGCAGCGAGGCGTCGCAGGCCTCGCGCACATACGCCGCGTCGCCCCGGATGCGGATGGGCTCGCCCAGCCGGTTGGCGAAGCCGAACTTCGTGGCGAGGACGGCCTGTTCGCGCCGCGGGCCCGCCAGGGCGCGGCCGATGAGCTCCTCGTTGTGGCCGCTGCCGTAGAAGTCGGCGGTGTCGAGCAGGGTGACGCCGAGATCGAGGGCGCGGTGGATCGTCGCGACCGACTGCGCGTCGTCCGACGCGCCGTAGCCGTGGCTCATCCCCATGCATCCGAGACCCTGCGCCGAGACGGTCAGCGCGCCGAGCCGGCGTGTGGGAAGGCTGGTCATGCTGGTACCTCCAGGGGTGTGGCCGTTGATCGTCGCCGACCCTAGGAGCTGGAGCGGACTCCAGGTCAAGGCGCGGATCTCCGGCAAACCGCAGCGCGCGTAAGGGGGTTGTCCCCAGGGGAGCCGGGCCCGGTGGCCGGATGGTCCACCGCCCGGCGCGTTCCTAGCGTGGTGATCGACTTCCCCGGGCCGGACGGCCGGACCGGGCACACGAACCTAGGAGCACGATGCGCGTCGTCCCAGCAGTCACCGCGGGCCTGGGCCTCGTCGGGCTGCTCGCGGGCACCGTGGCCGCCGCCACGGGCCTGCCCGAAGCCCCCAAGAGCCCGACACAGAACGTCAGTTGGGGCCGCTGTTCCGCGGACCAGAAGGAGCTGAACGAGGCGGGCGCCCAGTGCGCGAAGGTGACCGTCCCCCTCGACTACGCCGACCCCGGCGGCCGTACGATCAAGATCGCGATCTCCCGCGTCAAGGCGAAGTCGCCGGGCGAGCGGCGCGGCATCCTGCTCTCCAACCCGGGCGGCCCCGGCGGCACCGGACTCGCCCACACCCTCGCGCTGCGCCCCACGCTGAAGGACGTGGCCGACCGCTACGACCTGATCGGCTTCGACCCCCGCTTCCTCGGCGAGAGCACCCCCGTCACCTGCGGCACGGCCCCGCGCCCGAAGCCGCCCGCCGAAACCACCACCCCGCGCGCGGACTTCGAGGAGTCGGTGCGCGCCGCCCGCGACACCGCCCGCCGCTGCCGGGAGCACGGCGACAACGCCGCTCTCCTGCCGCACGCCTCGACCCGCAACGTCGCCCGCGACATGGACGCCATCCGCGCCGCGCTCGGCGAGCCCAGGCTGTCGTACTACGGCATCTCCTACGGCGCCGACCTGGGCGCCGTCTACACCCAGCTGTTCCCGCGCCCCGCCGACCGCGTCGTCCTGGACTCCTCGACGGACCCGGCGGCCACGCAGTACGAGCTGTTCCAGCGGTCCGGCGCGCCCGCCGAGGCCGCGCTCACCGGCCGGGTGCGGACGGACGTGGAGAAGCTGCTCGCACGCGCCGAGCGCCATCCGATCCCCGTCAAGGACCAGCGCCTGAACGCTCCGCTGCTGCGGCTCGTCGTCAAGCAGCTCGTCCAGCACGAGGAGAACGACCCCCGACTTGCCGAAGTCGTATCGGATCTGAAGAAGGCCGCCGCGGGTGAGGAGTTCGAGCCGGGCCCCGCGCTCAGCGGACTCCTGGACCTCCTCGCCTCGCCCGAGCTGGAGAGCAGCATGGCGGGCGGCGCGATCTTCATGTGCGGCGACGGCGGGTGGCCCGCGGGCGGCTGGCCGAAGGACCCGGCGACGTACTGGAAGAACATGCAGCGCAGCCGGGCCACCCAGCCGGTCTTCGGGCCCTACGTCAACGGCATGATCGCGCCGTGCGCGTTCTGGGGGAGCGAGCCGCGCGAACCCGGCACGAAGATCGGCAACTCCGTGCCGCTCCTGATGCTCCAGGCCCGCCACGACAACAACGTCCCCTACGAGGGCGCCCTCGCCCTGCACGAGCGGCTCACCGGATCGCGCCTGGTGACGGCCGACATCCGCTCGCACGGCGTGTACGGGCGCGGCAACGACGGCCTCACGCCCGTCCCCTGCGCCGACCGCGCCGTCAACACCTATCTGCGCGACGGGAAGCTGCCCGCCGCCGACCTCACCTGCGCGAAGCCGAAGGAGCTGTGATGAGCGACCTGAGCAGACGCGCGGGCCTCGCGGCCGCCGCCGCTGCCGTCCTGACGGGCGCCGCCTCCGCCGCGTCCCCCACCGCCGCCGTGTCCCGGGCCCGCGCGTCTGCCCAGGTCGCTCATCAC
>NZ_LIRJ01000135.1 GCF_001419745.1 Streptomyces silaceus
CGGCGGCCGTCGTCCTCGCGCTCGGGGGAATCGCGCTCACCTCGCGCAACATCAAGCTCTGGATCTTCGTCGCCATCCCGGCGATCGCGATCGTCACCATGACCGCGCGGTACGTGCTGCGCCTCTGGCTGCACAAACAGCGCAAAGAAGGAAGGTGCCTGAGACCAGTACTGGCCGCGGGGAGCCCGGAGACCGTGCACGACATGATCACCCGGGCCCGCAAGTTCCCGCACCTCGGCTGGCGTGTGGACGCCGTCTGCACGGTGGACGGCCTCGGGCCCGACGGCGACCAGCTGAACGGCGTGCCGGTCGTCGGCCGGCTCGCGGACGTCGCGGGACACGTCCGCCGCGACGGCTACCGGGTCGTCGCGGTCACACCGGACCCGCACTGGACACCGGACCGGCTGCAGAAACTGGCCTGGAATCTGGAGGGCAGCGAGGCCGAGATGGTCGTGGCTCCCGTGCTGATGGAGGTGGCGGGCCCGCGGCTGCACGTCGACGCGGTGCTCGGGATCCCCCTGCTGCGGGTCAGCATGCCGACCTTCACCGGAGGCCGCCGGGCCGTCAAAGGGGTGGTGGACCGGATGGGCGCGGCGATCCTGCTGCTGCTGTTCGCGCCGCTGATGGTCGTCGTCGGGCTGCTCGTCCTGGTGGACAGCAGAGGCGGGGCGTTCTACCGCCAGCGCAGAGTCGGCAAGGACGGCCGCGAGTTCACCATCTTCAAGTTCCGCACCATGGTCGTCGGGGCCGACCGGGCGCGTGCCGCGCTCGCCGACCGCAACGAAGGCGCGGGCCTGCTGTTCAAGCTCCGCCGGGATCCGCGGGTGACCCGGGTGGGAGCGGTGCTGCGGCGGTACTCGATCGACGAACTCCCGCAACTCTTCAACGTACTCACCGGATCGATGTCCCTCGTCGGTCCGCGGCCTCCCCTGCCGGAGGAGTCCGCGGCCTACGGACCGGACATCAGGCGACGGCTGCTCGTCAAGCCCGGACTCACGGGTCTGTGGCAGATCAGCGGGCGCAGCGACCTGCCGTGGGAAGAGGCCGTCCGCCTCGACCTGCGGTACGTGGAGGACTGGTCGCTCGCCCTGGACACAGTGATCTTGTGGAAGACGCTGCGTGCGGTGCTCCAGGGACAAGGGGCGTACTGATGCGTGGGGGGCGTCGTCCGAACGATGCACGGCAGGCGGGCCGGAAGGGCCTGCCCTGGGGGAGGAACGAGTCATGAGGGTAAGCGTCCTGGGGCTTGGCTACGTGGGCTGCGTGTCAGCCGCGTGCCTGGCCAGCATGGGGCACGAGGTCATCGGGGTGGACGTCAACCAGGTGAAGGTCGACCTGGTCAACGACGGCAAGGCCCCGGTGGTCGAGGAGCGGATCGGCGAGCTCACCGCCGAGGTCGTGCGGAGCGGGGCGTTACGCGCCACGGTGGACGTCCGCGAAGCGATCATGAACAGCGAGGTGTCGCTGATCTGCGTGGGCACGCCGTCGGAGGCCAACGGCAGCCTGTGCACGACGTACTTGGAGCGGGTCACCGAGCAGATCGGCGCCGCGCTGGCCGAGCGCGGCGGACGGCACACCGTCGTGTTCCGCAGCACCATGCTCCCCGGCACCTGTCTGAACCTGCTGGTGCCGATCCTGGAGAAGAGCCTCGGCGGTACGGCCGGGGTGGACGTCGGGGTCGCGGTCAACCCGGAGTTCCTGCGCGAGGGCACCAGTGTGCGGGACTTCTTCGACCCGCCCAAGACCGTCATCGGTGAACTCGACCCGGCGAGCGGCGACGTGGTGGCGTCGCTGTACGAGGGCCTGCCCGGCGAGGTGTTCCGCGTGCCCGTCCCGGCGGCCGAGGCGATCAAGTACGCGGACAACGCGTTCCACGGCCTCAAGATCGGCTTCGCGAACGAGTTCGGCGCGGTGTGCCAGGCGCTCGGCGTGGACTCGCATCAGGTGATCGACGTGTTCCTCGCCGACCGCAAGCTGAACATCAGCCCCGCCTATCTGCGCCCCGGCTTCGCCTTCGGCGGCTCCTGCCTGCCCAAGGACCTGCGCAGCCTGGTCCACGCGGCGCGACGGGCCGACATCTCGGTCCCCATCCTCTCCCACGTGCTCCCCTCCAACGCCGACCACCTGCAGCGCGCGGTGGACCTGGTGGAGCGCGCCGGCAAGCGCCGGGTGGGCCTGTTCGGGCTGTCCTTCAAGCCCGGCACCGACGACCTGCGCGAGAGCCCGCTCGTCGAGCTGGCGGAAAGACTCTTCGGCAAGGGCTACGACCTGCGCATCTATGACGCCAACGTGAGCCTCTCCCGGCTGATCGGGGCCAACCGCGAGTACATCGAGACCCGGCTGCCGCACCTCGCGCAGCTGCTCGCGGACTCCGTCGACGAGGTGCTCGAGCACGCGGAGGTGTGCCTCGTCGGGACCAAGGATCCGGCCGTGCTCTCGGCACTGCCCCACGGTGACGGCCCGGTGATCGTCGACCTCATCCGCCTTCCCGACGCCGAGGCGCGCCGGACCGAACCGGGATACATGGGCCTTGCTTGGTAACACGACCAGTGGCGACCGGCCGCACCGTCGGGCGCTGATCCTGGTGGAGAACCTGTCGGTCCCGTTCGACCGGCGGGTGTGGCAGGAGTGCACGACACTGCGCGACGCGGGATGGACGGTGGACGTCATCTGTCCCCGGGGGGAGAAGCGGGACACGGAGGCCGAGGCGGTGATCGACGGGGTACGCATCCACCGCTACCCCCTGCGCGCGGCCACCGGTGGCCCCGCCGGCTACCTGAGAGAGTACGGAACGGCGCTGTGGCACACGCTGCGGCTGGCCCGCGAGGTCGGCCCGGTCGACGTGGTCCACGCCTGCAACCCGCCCGACCTGCTGTTCCTGCCCGCACTGTGGCTGAAGAGACAGGGCGCGCGGTTCGTCTTCGACCAGCACGACCTGGTGCCCGAGCTGTACCTCTCCCGCTTCGACCGCGGCAAGGACCTGCTCTACCGCGGCGTGTGCGCGCTGGAACGGCGGACCTACCGGGCCGCGGACATCGTGCTCGCCACGAACGAGAGCTACCGGGACGTCGCGGTGCGCCGCGGCGGCCGGCGGCCGGAGGACGTCTTCGTCGTGCGCAGCGCGCCCGACATCGACCGGTTCCAACCGGTGCCGCCCGAGCCGGAGTTGAAGCGCGGCAAGCCCCATCTGCTGTGCTATCTCGGGGTCATGGGCCCGCAGGACGGCGTCGACTACGCCTTGCGTGCCCTCGCGAAGCTGCGCGACGACCTCGGGCGGACCGACTGGCACGCGGTGTTCGTCGGCGCAGGCGACGCCTTCGACGCGATGGTGGAGCTGTCGAAGCGGCTCGGGCTCGCGGAACACGTGCAGTTCACCGGGCGCATCCCGGACGCCGACCTGGTGCGCTACCTGTCCAGCGCGGACGTGTGTCTCTCGCCCGACCCGCGCAACCCGCTCAACGACGTGTCGACCATGAACAAGGTCCTGGAGTACATGGTGATGGGCCGGCCGATCGTCTCGTTCGACCTCAGAGAGGCGAGAGTCTCCGCCGGTGAGGCCGCCCTCTACGCGCCCGCCAACGACGAGGCCGAGTTCGCCAAGCTCGTCGCGCTGCTCCTGGACGACCCGGAGCAGCGGACCCGCATGGGCGAGATCGGCCGGGAGCGGATCAGCGGAGAGCTGTCCTGGCGGAACTCGCAGGCGTCGCTGCTCGCCGCCTACGCCGCTGCCTGCCGTGACCACGCGCCGGTGTCGGCGGGCGGCCCCGACCGGACAAGGAGGAGGCGGCGTCGTTGAGCGAGGACACGATACGCCTGGTCACGATCGGGCGGATTATCCGTCGGCGCGGGCGGCTTCTCGTCATCGTCACCGTACTGGGCGCACTCGTCGGCTTCGGCGCCTCCCTGCTGTTCCCACCGAACTACACGACGTCGGCATCGGTCCTCCTGTCGGGCCAGTGGGAGGAACGCGAACTGCTCACCCAGGCGGAGATCGCGTCCAGTTCGGCCGTGGCCGACCGCGCCGCCGAGGAGCTCGACTGGAGCGGCGTCAGCGGCAGTGAGCTGCGGGAACAGGTGAGCGCCAAGGCCGCCGACGGAAACATCATCAAGATCTCGGGTACGGCACGGACCCCGGAGCGGGCCCAGCGTCTCGCCGACGAGGTGGCCCAGCAGTACGTCACCTTCGCCGGACGGATCGCGGGCGACGACAGCGACTCCGACACGTCGGCGGGGCCCGAGGACCTGCGCAAGAAAGTGGTGCAGACCAACCGGCGCATCACCGACCTGGCCAACGCGGCCGACCCCGGCCAGACCGTGGAGAGCGTGCAGGCCCGCACCGAACTGGAGAAGCTGCGCACCGCGCTGCAAGAGGCAATGAAGAAGCTCGACGAGGCCGAACCGGGGGCCGGCAAGGCCGGGATGGTCGTCATGGGACCCGCGGTCCGGCCGACCGGTGAGGCGCCGCCGACGAGGATGCAACTCGTCGCCGCCGGGGCGCTGTTGTTCTTCCTGGCCGCGGTCATCGGCCATCTCGTCGCCGCGCGGGCCGGCCGTCGGCTGCGTGGCGAGAAGGAGATCGCCGCGGCACTGGGCTCGACGTTCCTCGGTGCCGTCGACGTACCGGAGGAACCGCCCGCGCGCCGTCCCAAGGGCGGTGGCGCGAAGGCCTGGCTCCGCTGGGCCCTGGGCCTCGACACCCGCTGGGACACACCGACACCTCACACGTCCGACGACGCGGGCAGACGTGTCCGCTACCGGCGGGTGTGCGCCCGTCTGCGCAGCCAACTGCCCGCCTCCCGGGGGCTGCTGGCCGTCGTGCCGGACGGCGACGAGGTCGCCCGCCGGGCCGCCGGGCAGCTCGCCGCCGAGGCGCAGGGCGATCCGTCCGCCAACTCGTCGGGCCGGGGCACCCCCGTGCTGCGCGTGGTGGAGGTCCCGGTGTCCCGGCCGATGGTGCCGGACCGCGGTACCGAGTCCGGTGTCCTGGTCGTGCTCAGCGCGGGCAGTTGGACCGCGCCGGAGCTCGCCGGCATCGCCGCGGCGTGCGCGGACGCGGGGCACGAGATCGTCGGCACCGTCGTCGCGGGCACCGTCCGGGACCGTTCGACACGCACTGATGAGCATTCTCCGCGTCACGCCATGCCTGCGGTCGCGGTCGCCGACGACACGAGGGGAGGTTCGGGGTGACGACGAGCAAGACCACCGAGTCGCCGGCCGCCACTCCGCTGTTCGACCTGCAGTCCCTGGTGGTGGCGGTGCGCAGACGCCGTCGTCTCTGGTCCGCCTTCGCGCTGCTCGGACTCCTGGCGGGCGCGGCGGTCGCGGTCCTGATGCCGCCACCGCCGAGCGCGGTGACCAAGGTGCTGGTCGCCCACCAGGAGGACCAGCCGAACGACACCGGCACGCTGATCCGCACCGACGTCGAACTGCTGGGGACCACACGGATCGCCGACAAGGCGCTGAAGTCCCTCAAGTCCTCGGAGAACCCCGAGGACTTCATGAAGGACTACCGGGGCACCGGCGTGACCAACAACCTGTTGCAGATCGATGTGACAGGTGCCACCGACGCGGAGGCGGTGGCCCGTGCCAAGGCACTGGCCGACGCGTTCGTCACCGACCACGTCCGGCGGATGCGGGACGCCGCGAAGGCGGAGGCCAAGGCCCTGCTCGAACAGCGCGACCGCATGCGCAAGGAACTCACCCAGGTCAACAAGACGATCGGGAACCGCTCGCCGGAGAGCGACCCGAAGTCGTCGGCGAGCATCGAGTCGCTCTTCGCCCGCCGGGCCGAGCTCAACTCGCGCATCGCCGACTTCGACCAGCGCGCCGAGGAGGCACGCGTCGGCACGCCCCGGATCATCGCCGGCACGCAGGTCGTGGACGCACCGCGCGCGGTGCGCCACTCCCTGCCCAGGGCGGCGGCGACCAACGCCGTGATCGGCTGCATCCTCGGGCTCGTCCTCGGGCTCGTGGTGGCCGCGGTCGGCGCGGTGGTGGCGGACCGCCCCGTGCTGCGCCGGGAGATCGCGCGGAACCTGGGCGCCTCCGTCATCGCGGAGCTGCGCCGCGGGGCCCTCTGGCGGGCCGGGCCGTGGCGGCGGCGCCGCACCCGGGAGGCACGCGAACGGCTCACCACGACCCTGGTGCGGGCCGTGCGCGGCTCCGCGGACTCGGTGTCCCTGCTGGAGCTGGGCTGCGCGCGCGACACGGGCGTGATCGCCATGGACGTCGCCCGGGCCCTCGCGGCGGAGGGGCCGGTGGTCGTGATCGACGGCCTGCCCGGACCGCAGCTCGCCAAGAGCCACCGCGAGCCGGGCGACCCGGAGGTCGTCAGCGGCGAGCGTGCCGCGGCCGAACCGCGCCAGGTGCGCCGGCTCGGCGTCGGCTCCGTCGCCCCCGGCACGGCGTGGACCGACCTCCAGTACCTCGGCGGGCAGACCGTGCTCGTCGTACGTGCCGGACACGGCAGTGCCGCATGGCTGCACACCGTCGCACGGCAACTCACGGACCAGCGCATCCCGGTGATCGGCGTCGTGCTGATCGACCCCGATCCGCGCGACCGGACCGACGGCACCCTGTGGGACGGGCAGCACACCGCGCTGCGCGGCCACTTCGAGCGGCTGGCCCGGCAGAACGAGGCGGGCGGGCCGCGGACGGAGCTGCGGTCGAGGCCGGCCGTACGAGTCCCGGACAGCGATCAGGAGGCGCGGTAAGACATGTGTGGCATCGCAGGCACGTACCGGTGGCCGGACGGGAAGGTCGTGACCGACCGGCTCACCGATACCCTCGCCCACCGCGGGCCGGACGGGGCGGGCAGGTACAGCCACCCCGCCGGTGACGGCGAAGTGCACCTCGGGCACCGCCGGCTGGCCATCATCGACCTGTCCGAGACCGGCGCCCAGCCGATGGTCTCGGGCGGCCTCGCCCTGACGTACAACGGCGAGCTGTACAACGCGCCCGAGCTGCGCGCCGAACTGGCCGCCGCCGGGGCGCGCTTCCGCGGCACCTCCGACACCGAGGTGGTCCTCGAGGCCTGGCGGCGCTGGGGCACGGACTGCCTGCCCCGGCTGCGCGGCATGTTCGCGTTCGGGATCTTCGACGAGCGGACCGGTGAACTGGTGCTGGCCCGCGACCAGTTGGGCATCAAGCCGCTGTTCCTGCTCCGGCGCGGCGGGGGTCTGGTGTTCGCCTCCGAGCTCAAGGCGCTCGCCGCCGCCACCGGCGGCACGCTGGAGGTGGACCACGGGGCGCTGGTGGCCTCACTGCTCTACTACTGGGTGCCGGACTCGCGCTGCGCGCTGCGCGAGGCGGAGAAGCTGCCGCCGGGCAGCTGGCTCCGGTGCCGGCCCGACGGCGCGGTGGAGCGCGGCCGGTACTGGCACCTCAAGGACGTCGCGGCCGAGGGCCGGGAGCGGGCCCTCAGCGGCGAGCGGCCGGACCTGGCCGCCATCGTCGAGGAGTCGACCAAGCGGCACCTGCTCTCCGACGTCCCCGTGGCGACCTTCCTCTCCGGAGGCCTCGACTCCAGCTATCTGACCGCGCTGGCGGCCCGCCACCAGCCCGGGATATCCGCCTACACGATCGGATTCCGCGCCGAGGACGCCAAGTTCGAGGCGATGCCCGACGACCTGCGCTACGCCCGGCAGGTGGCCGAGCGGTTCGGCGTCGACCTGCACGAGATCGAGATCGCTCCCGACGTGCTCGACCTGCTGCCGCGGATGACGTACCACCTGGACGAGCCGATCGGCGATCCCGCCGCGATCAACACGTTCCTGATCTGCTCCGCCGCCCGGGAGGCCGGGGTCAAGGTGATGCTCTCGGGGATGGGCGCCGACGAGCTGTTCGCCGGGTACCGCAAGCATCTGGCCAACCTGCTCGCGCTGCGCTACCAGCGCGTCCCGCGCCCCCTGCGGCGCGGGGTGTCCAGGGCCGTGGACCGGCTGCCGGTCGCCTCGGCCCGCCGGGGGTACCGGTCGGTGCGCTTCGCGAAGCGGTTCCTCTCCTTCGCCGATCTGCCGGAGGAGACCGCGTTCCGGCGCAGCTACACCATGTACGACCAGGAGGAGCTGCTCGCCCTGGTCGACCCGGATCTGGCGGGGACGGTCGACGACGTGCTGACCGAGCACGCGGACGTCTACGAGGACAACGACCTCGACGACTTCGTCAACCGCATGTGCCTGGGCGATGCCCGCATGTTCCTGCCGGGCCTGAACCTCACGTACACGGACCGGTCCAGCATGGCCGCGTCGACGGAGGTACGGGTGCCGTACGTGGACGTCGAGGTGGTCAGGGCGGCGTTCGCCTTCCCCGGCGATCGCAAGATCGCCGGACGGCAGGGCAAGGCCGTGCTCAAGGAGGCGGCCACCTCGATCCTGCCGAAGGAGATCGTGTACCGGCCCAAGGGCCTGTTCAGCGCCCCGCTGCGGGCCTGGATGAGCCGGGACCTCGCGCCGCTGGTGCGCGAGGTGGTGCACGACGGCGAGCTCGTCCGGTCCGGTCTCCTGCGCCGCGAGGCGCTGGCGCGCATGGTCGCCGAGGACGCCGCCGGGCAGCGGGACTACTCCAAGCATCTGTGGCATGTGCTGACCCTCGAGTACTGGTATCGCGGCGCGACCTCTGGGTCCGGCCAGAGCACTCGGTTGACGGCTTAGGAATCAGAGGAGTTCGGGTGAAGCAAGTTGTACAGAACTACAAGAGCGGCGAGCTGGCGGTGCTCGACGTGCCGGTACCGGGGTGCAAGCCGGGGGGTGTGCTGGTCCGCAGCGCCTACTCGCTGATCTCCACGGGCACGGAGCTCATGAAGGTGTCCGAGGCCGGCATGTCGATGCTGGGCAAGGCCCGCTCCCGCCCCGACCAGGTGGCCAAGGTCATGCAGAGCGTGGCCACCAACGGGGTGCCCGCCACCTACCGCAAGGTCATGGGCAAGCTGGACTCCTACACGCCGCTCGGCTACTCGCTGTGCGGGGTGGTCGAGCAGGTCGGCGCCGGGGTCGACGACGTGAAGGTCGGCGACCTCGTGGCCTGCGCGGGCAACGAGCACGCGCTGCACGCCGAGCTCAACTGGGTGCCGAAGAACCTCTACACCCCGGTGCCGGAAGGCCTCGCGCCGCGGCACGCGGCCTTCGGCACCGTCGGGTCGATCGCGATGCAGGGCGTCCGCCAGGGCGGGCCGCAGCTCGGCGAGGTCGCCCTGGTCATCGGTCTCGGCCTGATCGGGCAGCTCGTCGTGCAGCTCCTCTCCGCCGCGGGAGTCCGCGTCGTCGGGGCCGACCCCGACCCGGTGCGCTGCGAGCTGGCCGAGAGCCTGGGCGCCGCGGCCTGCGGCGATCCCGCCTCCGCGGCCGTGGAGGCCGCCGTCGCCGAACTCACCGGCGGTCACGGCGTGGACCAGGTGTACCTGGCCGCCGGCGGCGGCAGCAACCAGCCCGTCGAGCTCGCCGCCCGGCTCTGCCGGGACCGCGGCAGGGTCGTCGACATCGGCAAGTGCCGTCTGGACCTGCCGTGGAACGCGTACTACGAGAAGGAGCTCGACGTCCGGTTCTCCCGGTCGTACGGCCCAGGGCGTTACGACCCGGAGTACGAACTGGAGGGCCGCGACTACCCGATCGGGTACGTGCGCTGGACCGAGCGCCGCAACCTGGCGTGCTTCCTCGATCTGGCCGCCCGAGGGAACGTCGACGTGGAGCCGCTGATCTCCCACGTCGCCGACTTCGACGATGCCGTCGACACGTACCAGCGCCTGAAGGACGGCGACCTGAAGGCCGTGGCCGTGCTGTTCCGCTACCCCGCGCCCACGGCGGAAGCGGAAGCGGAAACGGAGGCTCCGTCGGTGGCCGTGCCCGCTGTCGACGTGCGGCGGCGCCCGGCCCGGCCCGTCAAGGCACCGGTGCGCCTCGCGTTCGTCGGCGCGGGCAACTACGCGACGTCGATGCTGCTGCCGCACCTGGCGCAGCGCGACGGCGTCACGCTGTCGACCGTCGTCACCACCACGGCGCTCTCCGCGGCCAACGCGAAGCGCAAGTTCGGCTTCGACGAGGCGACCACCGACCTCGACGCCGTGCTCGGCGACGACTCCATCGACGCCGTGTTCGTGGTCACCCGGCACAGCTCGCACGCCGACCTCACGCGCAAGGCGCTCCTCGCCGGCAAGACGGTGTTCGTGGAGAAGCCCCTGGCGCTGAGCGAGGACGAGCTGGCCGGTGTGCTCGCGGCGGTGGAGGAGTCCGGCAACGACCGGCTGCAGGTGGGCTTCAACCGCCGCTTCTCGCCGCTGCTCCAGGAGGCCAGGAAGCGGTTCGGCACCCGGACCGGTCCGGCGCACCTGCGCTACCTGGTCAACGCGGGCCGGCTCCAGCACGGCAGCTGGTACCTCCAACAGGGCACCGAGGGCTCGCGGTTCGCCGGTGAGGGCGGCCACTTCATCGACACGGCGAGCTGGCTCCTGGGCGCCGACCCGGTCTCGGTGTACTCGGTCGCCACGTCCGGCAACGAGGACCTCCAGGTCGTGCTGCGCTACCCGGACGGCTCCACCGCCACCATCAGCTACGTGACCACCGGCCCGGCCGCCTTCCCCAAGGAGACGCTGGACCTGGTCGCGGACGGGCGTGCGCTGCGGCTCGACGACTTCGTCCGCGCCTCGGTCTACGGCCCCAAGAAGTGGATCAGTTCGCGGCTGCCCAAGGCCCGGGACAAGGGCCAGAACGCCGAACTGGCCGCGTTCGTCAAGGCCGTGCGGACCGGCGGGCCGATGCCGGTGCCGCTCGACTCGCTGGTCGCCACCACGGCGGCCACCCTCGCCGTGCAGGCCGGTCTCGCCGGCGGCGCGCCGGTGACGTTGGCGAGGACGCGATGACGATGAGCGCGGGCTGGTACCTCCGGCGGCTGTCCCGGATGGGGCCGCGGGAGGTCGGCGGCCGGGTGGGCGACGCGGTGCGCAGGCGGCGGTGGCGGTCGGCCCGGCCGGACTGCCCGAGCGTGACCGGCGCCCGGTTCACCGCGGTCCTGCCCGCGGGGACGATCGCCGCGATACCGCCGGACGCCGCGAAGCGTCTCGTCGCCGAGGCGGACCGCCTGATGTACGGGCACGTCGAGTACTTCGGGGTGGTCCGCGACGACCTGGCCGACCCGGACTGGTGGTCCGACCCGAAGACCGGGCGCCGGGCTCCCTGGGGATACGCCTTCGACGTGCCGTACCGCAACGAGGACGCGGTCGGGGACATCAAGCAGATCTGGGAGCTGTCCCGGCACCAGTACCTCACCGTGCTCGCCGCCGCCTACGCGGTCACGGGGCACGAGCGGTACGCCGAGCGGGTCGCCGAGCACCTGCGGTCCTGGTGGACGGCCAACCCGCCGCTGCGCGGCGTGCACTGGATCAGCGGCATCGAACTGGGCATCCGGCTCCTCTCGTGGGTGTGGATCCGCCGGCTGCTCGACGGCTGGCAGGGCGCGGCCGACCTGTTCGAGGACAACCCGGTGGCGCTGAACCAGATCTGGCACCACCAGCGCTGGCTTGCCGCCTTCCCGAGCCGGGGCTCCTCGGCGAACAACCACGTCATCGCGGAGACCGCCGGGCAGTTCGCCGCGGCCTGCGCGTTCGACTGGTTCCCCTCCTCGGCGCGCTGGCGCGCCGGCGCGCTGCGGTCGCTGGAGCGCAACCTGCGCGGCAACACCTTCCTCTCCGGCCTCAACCGCGAGCTGGCCACCGAGTACCACGGACTGGTGCTCGAACTCGGCCTGGCCGCGGTGGCCGAGGCGGACGCCGCCCGTGTGCCGGTCCCCGCGTCGGTCCGCCTGGTCCTGCTGCGGATGACCGACGCGCTGGCCGCCATGGTGGACAGCCACCTGCGGCCGCCGCGCCAGGGCGACGCCGACGACGGACACGGCCTGGTCGTGGACGGCGCGGGCACCGACCGCTGGGGCTCGCTCCTCGCCACCGGGGACGCCGTGTTCGGCCGGCTCGCCTGGTGGCCGGAGGCGACCGGCACCGATGTGCGCACCCCGCTCCTCGCCGCGCTCATCCGCCCGTACGCGAAGGACGGGACCGGACCTGCCGTGTCCCGTCCGGCGAGCCGGCCGGTCCACTTCGCCGACGCGGGCATGACGATCCTGCGCGAGGGGGCTCCCTCGGGGGAGATCTGGTGCCGCTGCGACGGCGGTCCGCACGGCTTCCTGTCCATCGCCGCGCACGCCCACGCGGACGCGCTGTCCCTGGAGGTCCGGCACGACGGGGTCGACGTGCTCGCCGACCCCGGGACGTACTGCTACCACGGGCAGCCCCTGTGGCGGCAGTACTTCCGATCGACGCTCGGGCACAACACCCTTGAGCTGGACGGCACTGACCAGTCCGTCTCCGGCGGCCCGTTCCTGTGGACCCGGCACGCCGGCACGCGCGTCCTGGTCGCGGACACCTCCGACGAGCGGGTGGCCCGCTGGGCCGCCGAGCACGACGGCTACCAGGGGTCCGTGCACCGCCGCCGGGTGGAGCTGACCGCCGCGGACAGGGAACTGAAGGTGATCGACGAGGTGCGCGGCCCGGCCCGGGACGTACGCCTGGCGTTCCACCTCGGCCCGGAGATCACCGCGGAACTGGAGGGCAACCGGGCGGTGCTCACCTGGACCCGGGGCGGCGAGGACCGCTCCGCGGTGCTCGACCTGCCCGAGGAGCTGTCCTGGCGTGCGCACCGCGGGGAGAGCGATCCGCCGCTCGGCTGGTACTCCGCGGGCTTCGGCCGCAAGGAACCCGCCACCACGCTGGTCGGCAGCGGATTCGCGGGCGGCGCGGGGGGATTCACCACCGTACTCAGGTTCCAGGGTTAGGGAGGACGCGTGGGGAACACGTGGCGGAAGCGGGTGTTACCGGCGGCCCCGGTGGCGCTGGTCCTGCTGGCGGCGACCGGCTGTGTGAACGGCGGCGCGTCGGACGCCCCGGCGGGCGCGCCGGCCGAGGCGCGGTCCACGTCCGTGGCCAAGGTGTGCGCCAAGCCCGAGCGCGGGCCGGAGAAGGCGCCGGAGGGCGCGGTGACGGTCGACCCCGGGAAGGTCGGTGACCTGGCCGCGAAGACCAGGAGCAACCCCGCGCACACCACGTTCTGGCTGCGTCCGGGCAAGCACAGGCTCGATCCCGACCGCTACGCCCAGGTCATCCCCAAGAAGGGCAACCGCTACCTCGGCGCGCCGGGCGCGGTGCTGGACGGCCGGAAGGTCAACCAGTACGCGTTCGGCGGCAGCGCCCGCGACGTCACCATCCGCCATCTGACCGTGCAGCGCTTCGTGGCGCCCCAGGACCAGGGCGTGGTCAACCACGACTCGGCCGACGGCTGGGTGATCGAGCACGCGACGATCCAGAACAACTCCGGCGCCGGGCTGATGGCCGGGGCCCGCCAGCAGGTCCGCGCCAACTGCCTGCGCAAGAACGGCCAGTACGGCCTGAACGCGTACAAGCCCAAGGGCGTCATCAGCCGTCTGGTCGTCGAGGGCAACGAGATCGTCGGCAACAACACCGACGACTGGGAGCGGCGGCGGAAGGGCTGCGGCTGCACCGGAGGCGTGAAGTTCTGGGCCGTCGACGGCGCCGACGTCCGCGACAACTGGGTGCACGACAACCGCGGCACCGGGCTGTGGGCGGACACCAACAACAACGACTTCCGCATCGAGAAGAACGTGATCGAGTCCAACGACGGCGCGGCCCTGATCTACGAGACCAGCTACAACGCGGTCATCCGCAAGAACACGATCCGGCGCAACAACTGGGTCGAGGGCCGCAGGTACGCCGAGCGCGGCGACAACTTCCCGTTCGCGACCGTCTACGTCTCCGAGTCCGGCGGCGAACCGCGCATACACGCCCGTACCAAGAAGATCGAGATCTACCGGAACGTGCTGGAGGACAACTGGTCGGGGATCACCCTGTGGGAGAACGCCGACCGGTTCTGCAACAGCCCGGCCAACACCTCGTCCGGTGACTGCACCCTGCTGGTGAAGGACACCGACCGCTGCGCGAAGCCGGCGATCTCCACCGCGCCGCTGTACTCCGACTGCCGGTGGAAGACCCAGCGGGTGGACATCCACGACAACCGCTTCGTCCTGGACAAGTCCGTCGTCGACTGCACGGCGAAGTGCGACCGCATGGCGGTGCTCGCCAACTACGGCACCTATCCGAACTGGTCGCCGTACAAGGGCGAACGGGTGGCCGAGGCGATCACCCGCGAGCAGCACAACCGCTGGTACGACAACTCCTACGTCGGACCCTGGAAGTTCGTGGCCCACGACCCGAGCCGGGTGCTCGACTTCGGGCAGTGGCAGGGCGCGCCGTACCGGCAGGACAAGAACAGCACCTTCCGCGCGCGGGGCGGTGGCCGCGATGGGCAATGACACCCCGAAGGCCGTCGGGATCGTCTGGGGGCTGCTGATCCTCAACACCCTCGGCTCCGCGGGGGCGAAGACCATCGTCCCGCTGCCGCGCTCCCTCATCCAGATGGTCACCATGGGCTCGCTGGTCGCCGCGTTCGCGCTGGCGCTGGCGCTCAATCTCCGGGTGCGCATCAGGCCGAGCGCCTTCCTGCTGCTGCTCACCCTGCTGCTCGTGCCGAGCGTGATCTCCAGCGCGAACCTGGAGTCCGGGTTCGGCGCGCTGTTCCGGTGCGGCAGGCTGGCTCTCTTCGTCGGCACGCTGTGGCTGCTCAGCCGCTGGTGGGACGGCGGCACGACGTTCGTACGGCACCACATCCGGATGTATTTCGCGGTGCTCGTCTCGGTGGCCGCGGGCGCGGCCATCTCACCGGGCGCGGCCCTGCCCGAGCTCTACGGCGGGCGGCTGGTCGGCGCGCTGTGGCCGCTCACCCCGCCGCAGATCGGCCAGTACGCCGCGGTGATCATCGGGCTCACGGTGCTGCTGCTCCTGGGCGGCAGGACCGACCGGGCCAGCGCGGCCTTCGTCGTCGTGCCGTCCGTCGTGCTGCTCGCGATGACCCATACCCGTACGGCCACGCTCGGTCTGCTCATCGGCCTCGCGCTGGCGATCGGCTCGCTCGTCCTGACCAGCGCCGCCGCCCGCCGGTTCTTCCTGTGGACGGTGGTGTCCGCCACGGTGATCGCGGTGGGCTTCACCTCCGCGCTGCAGACGTGGTTCCTGCGCGGACAGACCCAGGAGAACTTCTCCAACCTCACCGGCCGGGCCAAGGTCTGGGACGCCCTCCTCGCGGCTCCCCGGTCGACCGGGGAGCAGTTGTTCGGTGCGGGCCTGGGCGACAAGTCGTTCGACGGGCTGCCGATCGACAACAGCTGGCTGGCCGTCTACCAGGAACAGGGCCTGATCGGCGTCATCCTGGTGGGGGCGATGATCGCCGTCCTCGCCGGCGTCGCCCTGCTGCGGCCGCCGTCACTCGCGAGGGCCTGCGCGATCTTCCTGATCAGCTACTGCGCGATCGCCTCGTACACCGAGGCGGGCCTCGGCGACGCCTCGCCGTACCTGCTGCACCTGACCGTGGCCGCCTCGCTGCTCGCGGCACCCGCACCCGCCGAGGTCACCCAGCTGCCGACGCCCGCGGCGCCTCGACGGCACGTCCCGAGCTGGGCCCGACGATCGGAGGTGAGCTGAGCATGCGCGTCCTCGTGGTGCACAACCGCTACGCGTCGGCCCAGCCGAGCGGGGAGAACAAGGTCGTCGACCAGGAGGTGGAGCTGCTGCGCGCGGCCGGCCACCAGGTCGACCTGTTCGAGCGGCGCAGCGACGACATCGCCGCCATGTCCCTGCCGGCCAAGGCCGCGGTGCCGCTGCTCGTGCCGTGGAACCCGGGGGTCCGCACGGAGCTGGCCGCCCGGCTGCGCGCCGAGCGGCCGGACGTGGTCCACGTCCACAACGTCTTCCCGCTCCTGTCGCCCGCGGTCATCGCGGCCTGCGCCGACGCCGGCGTGCCCGCCGTCGCCACGCTGCACAACTACACCCAGATCTGTCCACCCGGCACGCTCCAGCGGGACGGCAAGCCGTGCACCGAGTGCGTCGGCGCCACACCGCTGCCCGCCGTCCGGCACGGCTGCTACCGCGACTCGCGGCTCGCGACGGTGCCGCTCGCGGTCAGCCTGTCGGTCAACCGGCGGCGCTGGTGGTCCGGCGTGGAGCGGTTCTTCTGCATCTCGGCGGCGCAGCGCGACGTCCTGGTGCGGGCCGGCATGCCGGCCGAACGCCTCGCGGTGAAGCACAACTTCGTGCCCGACCCGGACGCCCGCAGGTCGGGCGCCGGCGAGCACGTGCTCTACCTCGGCCGGCTCGCGGAGGCGAAGGGCGTGCGGCTGCTCATGGCCGCGTGGGACGAGATCACCGCGAGCGGCGGCGTGGGCGTACCGCTCGTGATCGCCGGCACGGGGCCGCTGGAGCAGGAGGTGACCGCCTGGGCGGCGGGCCGCGACGACGTGCGATACCTGGGCCTGTGCGACACCGCCCGGTGCCGGCGGGCCATCGCGGGATCGGTCGCCGTGGTCGCGCCCTCGACGTGGCTTGAGGCCTTCGGCCTGGTGGTCGTGGAGGCGATGGCGGCCGGGGTCCCGACCGTCGCCGCCGGTCACGGCGCCTTCGTCGAACTCGTCGAGGACGACGTGACCGGGCTGCTGCACCGGCCCGGCGACAGCGCCTCGCTCGCGTCCCGCATCCGCCGGATCACGGCCGATCCGGGGCGCAACCAGGAGATGGGCCGGGCGGCCCGGCGCCGGTACGAGCAGGGCTTCAGCCCGGCCGTCGGCCTGGAGCGCCTGGTGGAGGGGTACCGCACCGCGATCGCGGTGCGGTCCGGCGGCGGAGACAGCGCGCCGCCGACAGGAAATGGAAACACAGGCTCGCGGCGGGGGGCCCGCGCGAGCAGGGATGGGGGCAGGAAATGACACGATGCCGACTCTGCGGCTCGACGACGCTGGCCAGCGTCGTCGACCTGGGGGCGACTCCGCCGTGCGAGAGCTTCCTCTCGGCGGACGAACTGGACGAACCGGAGCCCGCGTACCCGCTGCACCTGCGGGTCTGCACCGACTGCTGGCTCGCGCAGATTCCTCCGCTGATCACGCCGGAGGAGACGTTCAGCGAGTACGCGTACTTCTCCTCGTTCTCCACCTCCTGGGTGGAGCACGCGCGTACGTACGTCGCCGACGCCGTGCAGCGGGTGGGCCTCGGTCCGGACGCCTTCGTGGTCGAGGTCGCGAGCAACGACGGGTACCTCCTGAAGCACGTGGTGGACCGGGGCGTCCGCTGCCTGGGCATCGAGCCGTCGGTGAACGTCGGCGCGGCGGCACGGGACGCCGGCGTGCCCACGCTCACGGAGTTCCTCGACCCGGCCGTCGGCGCGGACGTCCGCGCCGAGCACGGCCCGGCAGACCTGGTCGTCGCCAACAACGTGTACGCGCACATCCCCGACGTCGTCGGGTTCACCCAGGGGCTGCGCGCCCTGGTCGCCGACGACGGCTGGGTCTCCATCGAGGTGCAGCACCTGCTGACCCTGATCGAGGAGAACCAGTACGACACGATCTACCACGAGCACTTCCAGTACTACACGGTCGCCTCCGCGATCCGGGCGCTCGCGAGCGGCGGACTCGCCCTCGTGGACGTCGAGCTGCTGCCCACGCACGGCGGCTCCATCCGGCTGTGGGCCCGGCCCGCCGAGGTGGCCGGCGAGCCCTCGCGGCGGGTGGCCGACGTGCTGGCCAGGGAGAAGGCCGCCGGGCTGCAGGAGCTGTCCGGGTACACCGAGTTCTCCGCGCGGGTGGCCAAGGTGCGCCGGGACCTCCTGAAGTTCCTCATCGAGGCCGCCGAGCGCGGTGAGACGGTCGTCGGCTACGGCGCCCCGGGCAAGGGCAACACCCTGCTCAACCACTGCGGCATCCGGCCCGACCTGCTCGCCTACACGGTCGACCGCAACCCCTACAAGCACGGCAGGTACACCCCGGGCACCCGCATCCCGATCCTGCCGCCCGAGCAGATCGCCGCCGACAAGCCGGACTACGTGCTCGTCCTCCCGTGGAACCTGCGGGCCGAGCTGACCGAGCAGTTGTCCTTCGTCCACGAATGGGGCGGCCGCCTGGTCTTCCCCATCCCGGAACTGAGCATGGTCGAAGGCGCGTCTTTGAAAGAGGTCACAGCATGAAGGTCGTCCTGTTCTGCGGCGGTTACGGGATGCGGATGCGCAACGGCTCGTCCGACGACGTGCCCAAGCCGATGGCCATGGTCGGCCCCAGGCCGCTGATCTGGCATGTCATGCGCTACTACGCGCACTTCGGGCACAAGGAGTTCATCCTGTGCCTCGGCTACGGCGCCCACCACATCAAGAACTTCTTCCTCAACTACGAGGAGACGACGTCCAACGACTTCGTCCTGCGGGGCGGCAAGACCGAGCTGCTGTCCACCGACATAGCCGACTGGACGATCACGTTCGCGCAGACCGGCGTCGAGTCGCCGATCGGGGAGCGGCTGCGCCGGGTCCGCCACCACCTGGACGGCGACGAGATGTTCCTCGCCAACTACGCCGACGTGCTCACCGACGCCCCGCTGCCGGAGATGATCGACTCCTTCGCCCGGCGCGACGCCGGCGCGTCGATGATGGTGGTGCCGCCGCAGTCCTCGTTCCACTGCGTGGACCTGGGTGAGGACGGCCTGGTGGGCGGCATCACCGCGGTGAGCGAACTGCCGCTGTGGGAGAACGGCGGCTACTTCGTGCTCCGCCAGGAGGTCTTCGACCACATCCCGGAGAACGGGGACCTGGTCGCCGACGGATGCGCCCAACTGGCCAAGCGGGGCCGCCTCGTGGCGCACCAGCACCGCGGCTTCTGGAAGCCGACCGACACGGTCAAGGAGCGGGCCGCGCTCGACGCCGGCTACGCCAGGGGCGAGCGCCCGTGGGCCGTGTGGGAGCGGGACAGCATCGGGGTGCGCGCGTGATCCGGCTCGGGGCGGGGCCCCTGGAGAGCGTCGTCGCGGTGGGCGCGCACTGCGACGACATCGCCATCGGCGCGGGCGGCACCCTGCTCGCGATGTGCCTCGCGCGGCCGGGCCTGAGAGTCGACGCGCTGGTGCTCTCCGGTGGCGGCGGCGAACGGGAGCAGGAGGAGCGGGCCGCGCTCGCCGCCTTCTGCCCCGGTGCCGAACTGGACGTGACCGTGCAGAAGTTGCCCGACGGCCGCTTTCCCGCGCACTGGGAGGAGGCCAAGGCCGCGGTCGAGGAACTGCGGGCGACGACCGAACCCGATCTCGTCCTCGCCCCGCGCACGGACGACGCGCACCAGGACCACCGCGGCCTGGCGCGGCTGATGCCCACCGCGTTCCGCGACCACCTCGTCCTCGGCTACGAGATCGTCAAGTGGGACGGCGACCTCGGCCGTCCGGCGGCGTACCAGCCGCTGACGCCCGAGATCGCCGAAGAGAAGGTACGGCTGCTGCAGGAGCACTACCCCTCGCAGCGGCACCGTCCCTGGTACGACCGGGAGGCCTTCCTCGGCCTCGCCCGGATCCGCGGTATCGAATGCCACGCGCGCTATGCCGAGGCGTTCGCCGTCACCAAGTTCACGCTCGACCTGGGGGATTGAACCTTGCGCGTACTGCTCACCGGACACCAGGGCTACCTGGGCACCGTGATGGCTCCCGTCCTCACGGCCGCCGGACACGAAGTCGTCGGCCTCGACGCCGGCCTGTTCGCCGACTGCGTCCTCGGCCCGACGCCCGCCGATCCCTCCGGGCACCGGGTGGACCTGCGCGACATCACGGCCGAGCACGTGGCCGGCGTGGACGCCGTGATCCACCTCGCCGCCCTGTCCAACGACCCGCTGGGAGCGCTGGCCCCGGACCTCACCTACGACATCAACCACCACGCGTCCGTACGCCTGGCGCGACTGGCCCGGGACGCCGGAGTGCGGCGCTTCCTGTACGCGTCGACGTGCTCCGTCTACGGCGCCGCGGGCGGCAGCGGACTGGTGGCCGAGGACGCCCCGCTGCGCCCCGTGACCCCGTACGCGGAGTCCAAGGTGCGGGTCGAGGACGACCTGCACGCGCTGGCCGACGGCGACTTCACCCCGGTGTACATGCGCAACGCCACCGCCTTCGGCTACTCGCCGCGGCTGCGCGCCGACATCGTGCTGAACAACCTGGTCGGCCACGCCCTCCTGACGGGCGAGGTGCTCGTGCTCTCCGACGGCACGCCCTGGCGCCCGCTGGTGCACGCCGCCGACATCGCACGGGCCTTCACGGCCGCGCTGACCGCGCCGCGCGAGGCCGTGCACGACCGGGCGTTCAACATCGGCAGCGAGGTCAACAACGTCACGGTCGCCGAGATCGCCGAGCAGGTCGCCGAGGCGGTCGCCGGCTCGAAGGTCCGGATCACCGGGGAGACCGGCGCCGACCCGCGCTCGTACCGCGTGGACTTCTCCGCCTTCCGCGCCGCCGTGCCCGGCTTCGACTGCGAGTGGACGGTGAAGCGGGGCGCGCTCGAACTCGCCGAGGCCTACCGCACGCACGGTCTGACCCGCGAGGACTTCGAGCAGCGCTTCACCCGCCTCGCCGTGCTGCGCGCGGCGTCCGAGGCCGGCACCGTCGACGACACCCTGCGGTGGCGCCGATGACCGCGCCCGGCGAGGAGATGCACGCCCTGGTGCGGCGGCTGTACCCGCTGTGCCGGAGCATCACCGGGGACGGCGTGCGCGCCACCCTGAAGATCGTCGACGAGTACGTCCCGCTGCAGGTGCACGAGGTGCCGACCGGTACGCAGGTCCTCGACTGGACGGTCCCGCAGGAGTGGAACATCCGGGACGCGTACGTCGCCGACGGCGCGGGCCGCCGCGTCGTCGACTTCGCCGCGTCCAGCCTGCACGTGCTCGGCTACAGCGTGCCGGTCTCGGCGACCATGCCGCTGTCCGAGCTGCGCGGACACCTGCACACCCTGCCGGACCACCCGTCCTGGGTGCCCTACCGCACCAGCTACTACAAGCCGGAATGGGGATTCTGCCTGGCCCAGGAGACGCTGGACGCGCTGCCGGACGGCGACTACGAGGTACGCGTCGACTCCACCCTCGCGGACGGCCACCTCACCTACGGCGAACACGTGGTCCCGGGACAGGTCCCCGACGAGGTGATCGTCTCCTGTCACGTCTGCCATCCGTCGCTGGCCAACGACAACCTCGCCGGCATCGCCGTGGCGACGTTCCTGGCGCGGGAGCTGGCCGAGCGGACGCCGTACTACACCTACCGGTTCATCTACGCCCCCGGCACCATCGGGGCGATCACCTGGCTGGCCCGCAACGCGGAGCGGATCGACCGGGTCAAGCACGGCCTCGTGCTGGCCTGCGCCGGAGACCGGGGCCACCTGACGTACAAACAGAGCAGGCGCGGCGACGCGGAGATCGACCGGGTCCTGAAGCACGTGCTGGCCACCTCCGAACGGCCGCACAGCATCCGCGAGTTCACGCCCTACGGCTACGACGAGCGGCAGTACTGCTCACCCGGGTTCGACCTCGGCGTGGGCTCGCTCAGCCGGACCCCGTACGCCGCCTACCCCGAGTACCACACCTCGGCGGACAACCCGGACTTCGTCTCCCCGGAGGCGATGGCCGACACCCTCGCCGTCTGCCGCGAGGCGTTCGCCGTACTCGACAGGAACCGGAGGTACCTCAACCTCAGCCCGTACGGCGAACCCCAGCTGGGCCGGCGCGGCCTGTACGACTCGCTGGGCGGCCGCAGCGACGCCAAGCAGGCCGAGATGGCGATGCTCTGGGTGCTCAACCTCTCGGACGGCGACCACAGTCTGCTGGACGTCGCCGAGCGGTCCGGGCTGCCGTTCGACACCGTCGCCACCGCGGCCGGCGCCCTGCGCGGCGCCGGGCTGATCAAGGCATGACGCCGATGCCCACCGAGGGGGAGAGGGCGACGACACCGGCGGCCCCGGCCGGACCCACCCGGCGCACCGCCAAGCGGGCCATCCTCGGCCGGCTGTCCTGGGGACTGGCCGACCAGGCGGCCTCCAGCCTGTCCAACTTCGTGGTGGGCATCTACGTGGCACGCTCGCTGGGCCTCTCCGCGTTCGGCGTGTTCAGCCTGGCCTGGGTGACCTACGGCGTGGTCCTGAGCGTCTCCCGGGGCCTGGCCACCGACCCGCTCGTGGTGCGCTTCAGCGGCGTGTCCGACGCGTCCTGGCGCGGGGCGGTGGCCCGCTCGTCGGGCACCGCGCTGGGCGTGGGCGGCGCCATCGGAGCGGTGTGCCTGGTCGTCGGGCTCGCCCTCGGCGGTGAGCTGGGCACCGCGTTCGCCTGCCTCGGCGTCATGCTGCCGGGGCTGCTGCTCCAGGACGCCTGGCGGTACGCCTTCTTCGCCGCCGGCGCCGGGCGCAAGGCGTTCGTCAACGACCTGGTGTGGGGCGTCGCGCTCGTCCCGGCCATGGTGGCGGCCGCCCGCGTGGGCAGCGTGGCCGCCTTCGTGCTCGCCTGGGGCGCGTCCGCCGCGGTCGCCGGGGCGTACGGCATCCTCCAGTCCGGCATCGGGCCCCGGCTCACCGGTGCGCGCGAGTGGCTGCGCGCGCACCACGACCTCGGCTCCCGCTACCTGATCGAGAACGTCTGCACCAGCGGCGCGAGCCAGCTGCGGGCGTACGGCCTCGGCGTGATCGTCGGGGTCAGCGCGGTCGGCGTGGTCCGGGGCGCCGAACTCCTGCTCGGCCCGTTCATGGCCGTGCTGATGGGCCTTTCGCTGGTCACCGTCGCGGAGGCGGCACGGGTCCTGCGCAGGGCCCCGCACCGCCTCGGCCTGTTCTGCCTGCTGCTGGGCGGCGCGCAGGCCGTCGCGGCGCTGCTCTGGGGCGCGGCGCTGCTACTGATGCCCGACCGGCTCGGCGAGCTCGCGCTCGGCGACGTCTGGAGCTCCGCCTCGGGGCTCATCGTCCCGGCCGTGCTCGGCGTCGCGGGCGCCGGGCTCGGCACCGGCGCGGCGGCCGGTCTGCGGGCGCTCGGCGCGGCCCGGCGCAGCCTGCGCAGCCAGCTCTTCGCCTCCACCTGCTATGTCGGCGGCGGGCTCGGCGGGGCGGCCGTGGCCGGCACGCTCGGCTCGGCCTGGGGCGTCGCCGCCGCGACCGTCTGCGGCTCGGCCGTGTGGTGGCTGCACCTGCGCTCGGCCCTGCGCGAGCACCACAGGAACACCCTTCGTGAAGTGAGGACCTCATGACCGCCCACCCCAGGCTGAGCATCGGCCTGCCCGTCTACAACGGCGAGGAGTACCTCGCCGAGTCGCTCGACGCCCTGCTCGGCCAGACCTACGAGGACTTCGAGCTGGTCATCACCGACAACGCCTCGACCGACGGGACGCAGGACATCTGCCGCGCCTACGCGGCGCGGGACGCCCGCATCCGGTACCTCCGCCTGCCGCGCAACATCGGCGCCGCGCCGAACCACAACTACGTGTTCACGCAGTGCCGCGGCGAGCTGTTCAAGTGGGCCTCGCACGACGACCTGTACGCCCGCGACCTCCTCAAGCGCTGTGTGGAGGCGCTGGACGAGCGGCCGGACGTGGTCCTCGCGCACTCCGGCCAGGCGGTCATCGACGAGGAGGGCAAGGTGAAGGTCCCGTACGAGTACGGGATCGCCACCGACTCGCCGCGCGCGCCGGAGCGCTTCCGCAGCTTCCTCTTCGAGCCCGGCGGCGACGACTTCTACGGCGTGATGCGCGCCGACATGCTGCGCCGGGTGAAGCCGCACGACAGCTATCACCACGCCGACCGCACGTTCGTCGCGGAGATCGTCCTGCACGGGCCCTTCCACCAGGTCCCGGAGCTGCTGTACTTCCGCCGCGACCACCCCACCCGCGCCGAGCGGGCGAACCCCTCCAAGCGCTCCCGGTGCGTCAACCTGGACCCCCGCAGGGCGGGCGCCCTGCACCCGACGCCCCGGCTGCTCGCCGAGTACGTGTGGGGCTTCGTCGCGGCGATCCGGCGGGCGCCGCTGTCCGCCGCCGACCGGCGCGCGTGCTACCGCCACCTGGCCACGTGGATGACCAGCCGGGCCCGGCCGGGCGCCGGCGAGCGGGTCGAGGACCGCGCCCCGGTCGACCCGGCCCGGCTCGACGTCTCCGTCGACGCCCTCGTCGCCGGGCGCGAAGGCCGTGGAGGTCCCGACGGACGCGAGGGCGCCGTGGGGAGGCAGGCATGACGGACCGAACCCCGGTGCGCGTCGGGGTGTTCGGCCTGCTCGGCTCCGGCAACCTCGGCAACGACGGATCCCTGGAGGCCGTGCTCGGGCATCTGCGCGCCGAGCACCCGAAGGCGGCCGTGGACGCGCTGTGCGGCGGGCCCGAGGCCGTCGCGGCCCGGTACCGGATCCCCGCGACGCGGCTGCACTGGTACCGGGGCGAGTACCGGACCGCGTCCCGTGCGGGCGCCGTCGCGGGCAAGGGCCTGGGCAAGCTCGTCGACGCCTTCCGCACCGCAGCCTGGGTGCGGCGGCACGACGTGGTGATCGTGCCGGGCATGGGCGTCCTGGAGGCCACGCTGCCGCTGCGGCCGTGGGGTTTCCCGTACGCGCTGTTCCTGCTCTGCGCGAGCGGCCGGCTGTTCGGCACCCGGGTCGCCCTGGTCGGCGTCGGCGCCGCCCCGATCGGCAACCGGCCGACCCGGACCCTGGTGCGCTGGTCCGCGCGGCTCGCCACGTACCGGTCGTACCGCGACACCCTGTCCCGCGACGCCATGCGGGCGATGGGCGTGGACACCACGCGCGACGAGGTCTACCCGGACCTCGCCTTCGCCCTGCCGACACCGCCCGCGGGCGCGCCCTCGGAGAGGCCGGGCCCGGTCTGCGTCGGCGTCATGGACTTCCATGGCGGCAACGACGACCGCGCGCGGGCCGAGGAGATCCACCGGCGCTACCTGGAAGGGACGACGCGCTTCGTCCGCGCGCTGGTCGAGGAGGGCAGGCCGGTCCGGCTGCTCACCGGCGACGCGTGCGACGCCCCGGTGGTCGCCGCGATCCTCGACGCGGTGGACTCGCCGCTGGTCACCGCCGCCGAGGCGGCCTCGCTCGCCGACCTGATGAAGGAGACGGCGGCGGCCGACACCGTGGTGGCGACCCGGTACCACAACCTGGTCTGCGCGCTGAAGGTCGGCACGCCCACGCTCGCGCTCAGCTACGCGGCGAAGAGCGACGCGCTCATGGACCGGATGGGGCTCGGCGAGTTCCGCCACCCCGCCCGCGACGTCGACGCCGACCGGCTGCTCGAACAGTTCCGGGAGCTGGAGCGGCGCTCCGCGGAGCTGCGGAAGACCCTCACCGAGAAGAACCTGATCGCTGCCCGCCAACTGGAGGAGCAGTTCACCGCCTTGACCGCGGCACTGTTCCCGGCGGCCGGCACCGGTCACGCCCACGCCCACGCCCTGCGGGAGACCCCATGAAAGCGACCCACGTCCCGGCGATCCACGGGGCGTTCCTGTTCGAACCGACGCCGTACGCCGACGAACGCGGCTTCTTCTGCCGCACCTTCGACGCCGACGTCGTCCGTTCGGTGGGCCTCGACCCGAACGCCTTCATCCAGGACAGCGTGTCCCGCTCGGTCCGTGGCGTGCTGCGCGGCCTGCACCTGCGCTCCGGCGCCGGCGAGGCCAAGCTGGTGCGCTGCTCGTACGGAAGGATCTTCGACGTCGTCGTGGACCTGCGGCCGGACTCCCCGACGTACCGCAACACGGCCTCCTTCGAACTGTCCGGCGAGACGCAGCGGACGCTGTACATCCCGGCCGGCTGCGCGCACGGCTTCCAGGCACTGACCGAGACCGCCGACACGTCGTACCGGATCGACCGTCCGCACGACCCCGCCGAGGACGTGACGATCGCCTTCGACGACCCGGAGCTCGCCATCGACTGGCCGCTGCCGCCCACGTCGATGTCCCCGCGGGACCGGGAGGCACCGAGCCTCGCCGAGGCCCTGAAGCACATGGAGAGTTGAGGTCGCCGTGAACACCGAACACACCGCGGACGCCGACGAGTTCGCCCTGCCCCTGTCGCGGCAGGCGAACGAGCGGCTGCACGACCTCATCCCCGGGGGCGCGCACACGTACGCCAAGGGCGACGACCAGTACCCGCAGGACCTCGCCCCGGTCATCAGCCACGGCCGCGGCGCCCATGTGTGGGACATCGAGGGCAACCGCTACATCGAGTACGGCTCCGGTCTGCGGTCGGTCAGTCTCGGTCACGCCCACCCGCGCGTGACCGAGGCGGTGCGGCGGGAGATCGGCCGGGGCAGCAACTTCGTCCGGCCCTCGATCGTGGAGGTCGAGGCGGCGGAGCGCTTCCTGGCCACGGTGCCGACCGCCGAGATGGTGAAGTTCGCGAAGAACGGCTCCGACGCCACCACCGCCGCGGTGCGTCTCGCCCGCGCCGCCACCGGGCGCCAGCGAGTGGCCCTCTGCGCCGACCACCCGTTCTTCTCCGTCGACGACTGGTTCATCGGCACCACGCCGATGTCCGCGGGCATCCCGGCGTCGACCAACGAGCTGACCGTGGCGTTCCCTTACGGCGACCTGGCCGCCACGGAGGAGCTGCTCGACCGGCACGAGGGCGAGATCGCCTGCCTGATCCTCGAAGCGGCCACGCACACGGAGCCGCCGCCCGGCTACCTCGCGGGCCTGCGGGACCTGGCCGACCGGCACGGCTGCGTCCTGATCTTCGACGAGATGATCACCGGCTTCCGCTGGTCCGAGGCGGGCGCCCAGGGCCTGTACGGCGTCGTCCCCGACCTCTCCACGTTCGGCAAGGCGCTCGGCAACGGCTTCGCCGTCTCCGCGCTGGCCGGGCGCCGCGACCTGATGGAGCGGGGCGGGCTGCGCCACTCCGGCGAGCGGGTGTTCCTGCTGTCCACCACGCACGGCGCGGAGACGCACTCCCTGGCCGCCGCGATGGCCGTGCAGACCACCTACGTCGAGGAGGGCGTCACCGCGCGGCTGCACGCCCTCGGCGAGCGGCTGGCCGCCGGGGTCCGCGAGGCCGCGGCGGGCATGGGCGTCGGCGAGCACGTCGTCGTCCGGGGCCGGGCCAGCAACCTGGTCTTCGCCACGCTCGACGGGGACGGCCGGCCGTCCCAGCAGTACCGCACGCTGTTCCTGCGCCGGCTCCTCGCGGGCGGGGTGCTCGCTCCGTCGTTCGTGGTGAGCAGCGCGCTCGACGAGTCCGACATCGAGCACACCGTCGACGTGGTGGCCCAGGCCTGCGCGGTGTACCGGAAGGCACTCGACGCCGGTGATCCCACTCCGTGGCTGGCCGGGCGGCCGGTGAAGCCGGTCTTCCGCCGCCTGGCGTGATGCCGCGTGAGGTGACGTGACGTCAGTGGGGTTGCCGCTGACCGGAGTCGGCCGTGCGAGCGGCCCTCCGGTCGGCCGCCCGGTCGACCAGCCACGCGGTCGCCGGGACCACGGCCAGCGCGGTGCACCAGCCGCCGAGGACGTCGGTCGGGTAGTGCGCGCCCAGGGCGACCTGCGCCCAGCCCATGACGGCGCCGGCGGCCAGCGCGGCGGCGAGCACGAGTGACGTGCCCGCCGCTCTGCCGAGGCCGAGGCGGCCGGTCGCGAGCAGCGCCGCCATGAGGGCGAGCGCGGTGAGGAAGGCGGTGTGCCCGCTCGGGTAGGACAAGTTGTCGTCGCCGTGGATGGTGCGCCCCACAAGGGACTTGATCACCGTCGCCGTGCCGACGGTCGTGCCGACACCGGCCACGACGAAAACCGCCGCACGAGGGCACCGGAGCAGCAGGCAGCCCGTCACGACGGCCGCGATCAGCAACGCAGCCCCGAGGGGCTCTCCGAGAAAGTCCGTGACCAGGGCGACGGGCCGCCACGGCGGCCCCACGCTGTCCGCCGTCGGATCGACGACCCACCGGTCCACCCTGCCGGGCTCGCCGTGTCCGGCGTACATGACGCCGATCGCGACGACCACCAGAGCGGCGAGGACCGCGATCACCCCGAACCACACCCGCAGGGGCGGGGGCAGCACGGCGGGTGCGGGCCCGCCGGTCACCCGCCCACCGGCACGTCGTCCCGGGACTGGTCTCGGCCGACTTCCGGCACCGCTCCGGCCAGGCGATCCCACGCGAGCCCTCCCCGTCGTGTCCGGCCCACTCGGCCTCGGCCTGTCACCCTAACCGGCCGTCCGGCCGCGGCGCACCGCCGCCCAACGGCCGGATCTACCCGGCCACTTCAGGATGGCTCTGCCCCTGGGAAAGACCGCGCGGGATCCGGGCGTCGGTGCCCAGCGCCGTGCGCAGGAGCGTGCCGAACGCGGCGGGGTGCGTCGTCAGGCCGGTGTGTCCGCCGGGGAAGTGGTGGGGCCGCCCGCCGAGGCGTTCGGCGAGGAACGCGGCGGAACGGTAGGGGAGTTCACCGGAGGATTCCTGGCCGCAGGCGATCACCAGCCGGTCCGAGACGGCCCGCAGGCGGGGGACGTCCGGGGCGTAGGACATGAAGCGCGGCACGATGCTCCCGACGAAGTACGGCAGGTTGGCCATCGTCCGCTCGGCGCGCGCCGCGGCCTGCGGCGGCAGCGTGAGGCGGGCGGGCGGCTCGGTCGTGTCGCCCTCCTTCTTCAGCCCGGCGGCGAACACGGTCATCGCCGGCATCAGCCCCTCCGCGCGGAGCGTCTCCCGCACGCGGGCGAGGAACGCCCGGTGGTCGGCGGCGTCCGGCAGCACCTCCACGACCGGCGGCTCGTGCACCACCACGCGTGCGAGACGCTCGGGGTGGGCGGTGAGCAGGTGCAGCGCGGCGATCGCGCCCGAACTGGCACCGAAGACCTTCGCGGGCGCGTCCGGTGAGAGGAGTTCCAGGATCCGCAGCGCGTCGTCGGCGTGCTCGGCGACGTGCTGCTCGGCCGTGGGGTCGTCCAGCGGGCTGCGCGACATGCCGCGCGGGTCGTAGCTCACGACGGTGTGGTCGGCGGCCAGGTCGTCGGCGATGCCGTCGAAGGAGGCCGCGTCGCCCGCCCCGCCGGGGACGAGCAGCAGGAGCGGGCCGTGGCCGCGCACCTCGTAGTGCAGGGTCGCGCCGGGTACGCGCAGCGTGCCGGTGGCCGGGGTGGTCATGCGGGGTCTCCTTCTCGGGACGTGGGCCAGTGCTCCAGGAGGGTGTGGAGCGCGTCGAGGGCGCGGGTCCAGGACTGCTGAGGCGTGCGCGCGTGCGCGAATCCGCCGGTGGCCTCCAGGGCGACGAACCCGTGGAACGTGCTGCGCAGCAGCCGGACCGCGTCGGTCAGGTCGGGCTCGTCGAGGCCGTAGCCGCGCAGCATGCCGTAGGTCAGCTCGACCGCACGGCGCGGTCCGGCCGCCTGTGCCACGAGGTCGGGGTCGATCCGGATCGACGCCTGTGTCGCCGCGTAGCGGCCCGGGTGCTCATGGGCGTACGCGCGCCAGGCGTTCGCGAACGCCACCAGCGCGTCCTTGCCCGCCTGTCCGGCGGTCGCCTCCGCGATGCGGATGGTCTTCTCGTCCGCGGCGAGCAGCGCGATCCGTCCGCGCAGATCCTCCAGGCCGCGTACGTGCGCGTAGAGGCTGGCGTCCTTCACGCCGAGCCGCCGCGCCACCTGCGCCATGGTCACCCGGTCGAACCCGACCTCGTCCGCCTGCTCCGCCCCGGCGGCCGTCACCCGCTCCGCCGTCAGTCCGGCCCGTGCCATGCGCTCTCCTCCGAAACTAGGGCCCCTAGGTTTTGTCTAGGGAGCTTAGATTATGCCTAGGGGCCCTAGTTCTGCGAGCGGGTTTCCCGGCCGGGTGAGAATCGGTGCATGGATGTCCGGCAGCTGGAGTACTTCCTGGCGATCGTGGATCACGGCGGGTTCAACCGGGCGGCGACCGCCCTGTACCTGTCGCAGCCCTCGCTGTCCCAGGCCGTCCGGGCGCTGGAGCGCGATCTGGGCAGCGACCTGTTCCACCGCATCGGGCGGCGGGCCGTGCTCACCGAGGCGGGGCGGGCGCTGATCGAGCCGGCACGGGCCGCCGTGCGCGGTCTGGAGACGGCGCGGGCCAGCGTCGAGGCCGTACGTGAGCTGCGCTCGGGGCGCCTCGACGTCGCCGCGATGCCCTCGCAGGCGGTCGAGCCGCTGACGACGATGATCCGGTCCTTCCACGCCCGCCACCCGGACGTGTCCGTCTCCATCAAGGCGGCCTTCACCGCGCGGGACGTCGTCGACATGGTCCGCACGGGCGCCGCGGAGCTGGGTCTCCTCGCCGCCTCGGGGCCGCTCCCGGACAAGGAGGTCGTCGTCCATCCGGTCGGCGAGCAGCGCTTCGTGCTCGTCGTGCCGCCGGACGGGCCGTTCGCCTCACGGACGGCCGTCACCTGCGAGGAACTGGCGGGGCAGCGACTGATCGTCGGCCAGCGCGGCACCGGGATGCGGGCCTATGCGGACGGCCTCCTGGAGCGCGGCATCGCGTTCAAGGTCGCCGCCGAGACCGAGCACCGGGTCGCGATCCTGCCGCTGGTGCTCGCGGGGGTGGGGCTCGCCGTGGTGACGGACTCCTGGCGCACGACGGCCGAACGGGTCGGCGCGCGCGTCCTGGACATCGAGCCCGAGACCCGTCTCGGCATCGCCCTGGTCAGCCGCCGCGGGCTGCTCTCACCGGCCGCCGAGGCGTTCCTCGCGGATGGCCCCGGAGCCCGGGACGACAGCCGAGGGGACGACTGAAAGGCCCCGCCTATCAGGCACATCACCAGCGCGTCTTGGACGCGTGAACGCGGCCGTTGCTGGAATCGACGCATGACGAACCACCACATCGCGCTGATCCCCGGCGACGGCATCGGGACCGAGGTGCTGCCGCCCGCCCGGCAGGTCCTTGAGGCCGTGGGCGAGCGCCACGGCATCACCTTCGCCTTCACCGCGTACGACTGGTCCTGCGCACGGCATCTGCGGGAGGGCGCGATGATGCCCGACGACGGCCTCGACCTGCTGCGGGACAAGGACGCGATCCTGCTCGGCGCCGTCGGCCACCCGGGCGTCCCCGACCACGTCTCCCTGTGGGGTCTGCTGATACCGATCCGCCGCGGCTTCCGGCAGTACGTCAACCTGCGGCCGATCCGCGTCTTCGAGGGCCTGGACAGCCCGCTGCGGTCCGCGGCCGCGGGCGACGTCGACCTCGTCGTCGTACGCGAGAACGTCGAGGGCGAGTACAGCGAGATCGGCGGTCGGCTGAACCGGGGGTTCCCGGAGGAAATGGCCGTCCAGGAAGCCGTGTTCACCCGGGCCGGGGTGACCCGCGTCCTGGAGTACGCCTTCGCGCTGGCCGGGCGCAGGCAGGGGCGGCTGACCTCGGCGACCAAGTCGAACGGCATCGTGCACACGCTGCCCTTCTGGGACGAGCTGGTCGCCGAACGCGGCGCCGCGCACCCGGAGGTGACGTGGGATCAGGAGCACATCGACGCGCTGGCCGCCAAGTTCGTCCTCGACCCCGCCCGCTTCGACGTGGTCGTCGCCTCCAACCTCTTCGGCGACATCCTCAGCGACCTGGCCGCCGCCGTCGCCGGGGCCATCGGCATCGCCCCGTCCGCCAATCTCAACCCGGAGCGGGAGTTCCCCTCCATGTTCGAGCCCGTCCACGGCTCCGCGCCCGACATCGCGGGGCGCGGCATCGCCAACCCGATGGGCGCCATCTGGTCGGCCGCCCTGATGCTCGGCCACCTCGGGCACCCCGGCGCCGCCGCGGCCGTCACCGACGCGCTCTCCTCGGTCCTCGCCACGACCGACGTCCGCACCCCGGACCTCGGCGGCACCGCGACCACCGCCGAGTTCACCGACAAGGTGCTCGAACTGCTCTGAGCGTCCCGCGTCCCCGTTCCTCGACGAGGAGTAACAGGAGGTACGCCATGGCAGCGCCGGCGTCCACGCCCACCGTGTCACCCCCGGACGGCACGCCGTCCCGGCCCTGGTACAGGCAGCTGTACTTCTGGGTCCTCACCGCCATCGCCGCCGGCATCCTGACCGGCTGGCTGTGGCCGTCGGCCGGCGTCGCCCTCGAACCGGTCGGCACCACCTTCGTCTCCGCCATCAAGATGCTGATCACCCCGATCGTCTTCCTGACGATCGTGGCGGGCATCGGCGGCGTGGACAGCCTCGCCCGCGTGGGGCGCGTGGGGCTGAAGTCCCTGGCGTACTTCCAGGCGGGCACGCTCGCGGCCCTCGTCGTCGGCCTGGTCGCGGTGAACGTCTTCCAGCCGGGCGCCGGGGTGCACGCCGACCCCGGCGACCTGCGGCTGGAGGGCGACGCCGCCCAGTACGTCGAGGACGGCAGGGACCAGAGCTGGTGGCACTTCCTCACGGACATCGTGCCCTCCAGCGCCGTCGGCGCCTTCGCCGAGGGCAACATCCTCCAAGTCATCTTCTTCTCGGTGCTGTTCGGCGTCGCCCTCAAGGCCGTCGGACCCGTCGGACAGCCCGTCGTCGAGGGCGTCAACCGGCTCGGCGCCGTCGTCTTCAAGATCCTGCACTTCATCATGCTGGCCGCCCCCGTCGGCGCCTTCGGGGCGATGGCGTACACCATCGGCGAGTACGGCATCTCCACGCTCACCAGTCTCGGCCGGCTCATCGCGCTCTTCTACGGCACCTCGCTCTTCTTCGTCCTGGTCGTCCTCGGCTCGGTCACCGCGCTCCTGCGGATCAACATCCTGCGGCTGCTGCGCCATCTGCGCGAGGAGTTCCTGATCGTGCTCGGCACGTCGTCCTCCGAGAGCGTGCTGCCCCGGCTGATGGCCAAGCTCGAAGGGCTCGGTGTACGCCGCGAGATCGTGGGCCTGACCGTGCCCACCGGCTACTCCTTCAACCTCGACGGCAGCTCCCTCTATCTCTCCCTGGCCGCCGTCTACATCGCCCAGGCCACCGACACCCCGCTCGGCATCGGCCAGCAGCTGGGCCTGCTGGCCGTCATGATCCTGACCTCCAAGGGGTCGGGCGGCATCACCGGCGCGGGCTTCATCGCGCTGGCCGCCACCTTGACCACCGTGGGCACGGTCCCCGCCGCCGGCATCATGCTGATCTTCGGCATCGACAAGTTCATGTCGGAGTGCCGTGCCCTGACCAACCTCGCGGGCAACAGCGTCGCCACGCTCGTCGTCGCCCGCTGGGAGGGCGTGCTCGACACCGAGCGGGTCAACCGGGTGCTGCGGGGCCGTGATCCGGCGGCGCGCTGAGGCCGAGCGGGTGTCAGCGTCGGAGCTCCGGTGGCAGCTCCACCCACCGCCGCGGGGCGTCGTAGTCGAGGGCCGCCGAGCCGTCGCCGACGCGGAGCCCGGCCGCGCCGCAGGCGTAGGCGAGGTCCCGCACCCCGTACGGGGCGTGGTCGCCGTGCTGCCAGAAGCGGAAGTGCCAGTGCGCGGTCGCCTCCGCCTCGTCCGGCGGCAGCCCGATCTCCTCGTGCCGCACGATCTCGCCGTCCCGGGCCAGCGTGCCGTGCGTGCCGCCCTTGGGATTGAAGTACACCCCGTACGCGGACGTGCCCGCCGACAGGACCTTGAGGACGTCGTCGTCGGCGGGCATGTACGCCTGCTGGGTGATGACGCAGCCTCCGGGAGAGCCCGGCAGGGCGGTCACCCGCACGAAGTCGAGGTCGTCGTCGTAGTCCTGCTCGTCGTTCTCCTCGTCGAACGGTGCCTCCTCCGGGCCGACTTGGGGGCAGCGCGCCGGGTCCCCGCCCAGGCGCCGGATCACCTCGTCCTCGTCCAGGTCGCGGACGAAGGCGATGCCGAGGCCCTCGGTCCACACGTCCCCCATGCCGAACGCCTTGATCAGCGCGTCCGCCGCGCGGAAGGCGGCCGCCTCGTCCTCCGGCAGCGGCACCGCGCCCGGCAGCCCCGCGACGAGCGGCGCGAGCGGCGTCGTCAGGAGCAGCCGGCCCGGCGACCAGGGGCCGCACTGCGGCGTCCACACGTCGGCTCCGGCGCCGATCAGCAGCCGGATGCTCTCCTCGTCCACGGCGCAGGCGGCGTGCCACAGCGCCGTGCGTCCCTCCTCGTCGACGGCGTCGACCCGCGTGACGTGCGGGAGCAGCGCGGCCACGGCCTCGGCGCCGCCGCTCTCCGCGGCCCGGTGCAGCGGTGTGCCGCCCGCGGGGCCGAGGGTGTCGGGCGGAGCGCCGCCGGAGAGCCGGGCACGGATCAACTCCACGTCGCCCCAGTCCCGGTACCCCATGCCGCTCCAGTCGGCGCGCGGCGCATAGCGCCGCCGTGCCTCCTCCTGCTGCCTTAGCGCCGCACGCTGATGCCGGGACAGGGGAGGGGCGAGGAAGGACGGCGGGCCGCCCATGTGGCTCGTGATGATCATGCCCGGCTGTGTCTCCGGGTCCGGTGCCGGCAGGTCGGGCCATGCCTCGAAGGACCGCGCCGCCGCGGCGCGCAGCGCGCCCGCGTCGACGGGCGTGCTCGTCTCGGGGATGTCCTCGTCGGGCCACTCCACCACCAGCCGCGTCTCGCCGAGGGGCGGCAGCTCCGGCAGGTACAGATCGACGTCGGTCTTGAACAGTGAGCGACGCGCGTAGTCCACGCCGGGGTCCAGCGGGATCAGCCCGGACGGCTCCTCCAGCCCCGCGGCCGCGGCCCGCAGCGCCGCCGGACCGAGGACGGACCCGCCACGGGACTCGTCGAGCGACGTCACCCTGCGCCCGTCGGCCAGCAGGAGCCCCACCCGCAGACCGGACTGCCGCCCGGCCTCGTCCTCGCCCCTGTGCACGGGCCTGCGGACCGCCAGGTGCAGCGTGACCGAACGCGGCCACACGGACCAGCCGCGCACCACCACCTTCGCGGCGGGACCGGCACCGGCCACCGCGAGCTGCGACACGAGCACCGGCTCGAACCAGTCGCCGGGCGGCCGCTCCCGGCCCGCGTCCGCCTCCGGAGGGCCCTGCCTGAGTAACGCGTCACGCTGCCGCGCGGGCTGTTCCGGCAGCACCAAGTCGTCGAAGAATCCCATGTCGGCATCGTGACAGGAGGGTCTGACAATCCACGTCGGCACGTTCGACTCCTGTGCTTCCCGTCGTCGGCGTGTCGATGCCGCCGGGCAGACCGCCGACGTCGGCGGCGGCGATCTGCCCGGACTCCCCGGCGCGACGACCCACCATTCCTTCGCGCGGACGGCGGGGTGACCGGGTTCCCCCGACCGGTCACCCCGGACCGTCGTACTGAACATACGAGGCCCGAGGAGCGCCCCGGTATCCCGAGATTCAGGGATGGCGCGCACCTGTTCCGTGGCCCTCGCGGGTGAACAAGCGCGCAAAGTAAGGGAGTTGATGACAGCTGCCGTGCCAGACTCGACGCAGGTCGCAGGAGGTGGATCCGACAAGGGGGATCCGATGGGCTCGACGTACTCGGTGGACGCGGTGGCCCGCGACGCGCCGGAGGCCGCCGCACGCGCCGGCACCGTCGCGGAGCTGGGCGGCGAGCTCTCCCGGCTCCTGAGCCGGGCCGTCCCGCACGACGGATACCTGCTCACCGGCTTCGACCCCGTCACCGGAGCGCGCTGCTTCCTCGCCTGCGAGAACACCTACGACACGCGGGCGCGCCGCCGCATGGACCGCGCGGACGCGCTCGGCCGCACCCGCAGCCCCGTCGCCGAACTCATCGCCGGCGACTGCCCGGTGACCGTCCTCGGTGCCGGGGCGCCGGACGAGAGCCCGCAGGCGCGCAGGCTGCACCGCATCATGGCCGCCGACAGCTACGGCAGCGAGCTGTGCGTCGCGCTGACCGGGCGCGGTGTCACCTGGGGCGTGCTGGTCCTCCTCCGGGAGCGCGGCGCCAGGCCGTTCTCGCCCGCCGAGGCGGCGCGCGCGGCGGAGCTGGCACGGCCACTGGCCGACTCCGTACGGCGGTACGTGACCGACAAGCCGCTCAGCCCCCGCCTGGTCCACTTCCCGCTCAGCGTCGTCCTCGTCGACCGCGACGACCAGGTCTCCGGGGCGACCGCGGCGGGCCGCGACGCGCTGCGCGGACTCCTGCCCGGCGTCTATCCCGCCGGCGGTCAGGAGCGGTTCGGCTTCCTGTGGCACATCACGTACACCGCGCGGCGCACGGCCGCACCGGCGATCACCCGCGCGCCCACCCCGCTGGGGTGGTTCTCGCTGCAGGCGCAGCCGCTCGACGGAGACCGGGCGGACGACGTGGTGGTCACGCTCCGACCCGCCCCGGCCGCCGAGCTGTTGCCCGCGCTCGCCCAGTGGTACGGCATCTCCCGCAGGGAGCGCGCGGTCGTCGAGCAGGCCCTCCAGGGCCTGGCCGTCAAGCAGATCGCCCGCCGCCTCGGCCTGTCGCCGCACACGGTCAACGACCACTTCAAGGCGGTCTACCGCAAGACCGGGGTCACCGGCAGGGAGGAGCTGATCGCCTGCCTGGCGCAGTAGACCCGGTCACTGGCCGGGGGGCACCTGTACCGGGCGCCCCTCCAGGAGGGTCCGCTCCTGGGGCAGGACGGTGACGTGCATGACCGGCGACACCGCGCCGCCGCCGGTCATGCGCAGTTCGTTGCGGCCGACGAGGTCGAGGACGACCCGCAGGCCGTACGTGCCGCGCGCGGTCGTGTGCACCGTCGCGGGCAGGTCGACCCACCGCTCGCCCTGCTTCTGCTGGAGGGTGACGGGAGTGCCGGCCGGCAGACCCTCGCTGGTGCCCTCGATTCGGAACTGCTGAGAGGCACGCACGCTGTCCACCGAGGCGTGGGCGGTGAGCGCGGGACGGGGTGCGTCGGGCGTCGCCGTGGGGGCCGCCACGGTCGGCCGCGGGGCGGCGACCGCCGCGTCCGTCACCGGCCCCAGGAGGGCCGCCGCGACGGCGAGAGAGGAGAGGGCGGCGTACGCCGCGCGGTTCATGGTCGGCTGCAGCTTCAAGGTGTCGTCCGTTCAGGTCGGGGGCCGAAGTGCGGACCCTCTGTCGGCTCAACATAGGCAAGGCCGGGCAAACCGCCGTGAAACGACTCGCACGGGAGGAGGGAACCGCGAGGGGGGCGAAGCCCTGGGGGAGGGAATGCCGCGTCCGCCGAGGCCGCGGTGCGGGACGCGGTGGCGCGGGCCTTCGGGGCGCGGCGGCCGGCACCACCGGCGCGGTAGCGGCGCGCCTCGCACGTCCTGCCGGTCGGCCGTGCCTCGGGCGACCTGGCGGTCGGCCGCGCCTCAGACGTCCCACCAGGCGGCCGTGCCGAGCGCCGCGAGCAGCAGACAGGCGCCGAAGTTGACCGTCTTGTGGGAGAGGAAGACCGCGACGAACTCGCGGATCGTGGCGTTCGGCCAGAAGTAGGCGGCCGTGGGGGCGCCCACCACCTGGCCGTTCACGCCCGTGCGGCGGGCCAGGAGGGCCGCACGGAAGGCGTGGTAGTTGTTCGTGACGATCACGCAGCGGTGCCCGGGCCGCCGCTCGTCCATCAGCGCCCTGCTGAACGCGAGGTTCTCCTCGGTCGTGGCGGAGCGGTCCTCGCGCAGGATCCGGTCCGCGGGGAAGCCGCGCTCGGTGAGGTGGTCGGCCATCGCGTGGGACTCGGGCAGCTGTTCGTCGGGCCCCTGGCCGCCCGAGGTGATCAGCAGCGGATCGGCGCCGCGCGCCCGCTGTGCCTCGAACACCGCGCGACCGCGGTCGAGCCGGCTCGCGAGGAGCGGCGGTACGCGTGTGCCGCCGACCAGCCCGGAGCCCAGGACGATCACGAAGTCCACGGTGCCGCGCACCGGCATGCGGCTGTAGAGGAACGCGTACGCGATGAAGCACAGGAAGAGGAAGGAGACGTAGCAGACGAGGAGGAACGTGGTGCCGGTGATGATGATCAGCGGGCGCGAGCGTGTGCCGAACGCGGCGACGAGCAGCGCGATGACGCCGAAGATCGAGAGGCCCGCGAGGAGGGAGAGGAAGTTCGTGGGGCTCCGGCCCTCCTTGCGGACCATCTTCACGCCGTTGGCCGTGAGGAAGACCGCGACGGCGAGGACGCCCAGCGAGGGCACCACCAGGATCAGCACCGTGACCACCTCCGCGACGCCCAGGGGAGCCCTGTTGAGCTCGTAGATCAAGCTGATGCCCAGAAAGGCCAGGGCGATGCCGAGGTAGACGGCGTTGCTGAAGCGGCGCCGGTCGCGCAGGACGCCGACGGCGAAGAGGGCGAAGAACAGTGCGGCGCCGAAATAGGCAAACATGTCCGAATAATAGGGGGCAAGGCGAAGGGGTGACCCCCGGCTGGTGGGGGCGGCCGACCGGACTCGGCCGGGAGCGCGGCCGTACGCCTAGCCGTGCAGCGCGTCGGCGTCCTCCCGGTGCCCCTCCGGCTCCAGCTGGATCGTGGAGTGCGCCACGTCGAAGTGGTCGCCGACGCACCGCTGGAGCCGGCCGAGGAACTCCCCGTACCCGTCCGTGAGGGCCGCCTCCGTCACCACCACGTGGACGGTGAGCACCGGCATCCCCGAGGTGACCGTCCAGCCGTGCAGATCGTGCACGGCGACGACGCCCGGCTCCTCCAGGAGGTGCCGGCGCACCTCCTCCAGGTCGACGTCCTGCGGGGTCGCCTCCATGAGGACGTGCACGGAGTCCCGCAGCAGGCCGTAGGCGCGCGGCACGATCAGCAGGCCGATGACGATCGAGGCGATCGGGTCGGCGGCCTGCCAGCCCGTCAGCAGGATGATGAGGCCGCCCACGATGACGGCGACCGAGCCGAGCGCGTCGCCGAGGACCTCCAGATAGGCGCCGCGCAGATTGAGGCTCTTGTCCTTGGCGTCCCGCAGCAGCCACAGGCCCACGAGATTGGCCAGGAGACCGCCCACCGCGACCACGAACATCAGGCCGCCCTTGACCTCCACCGGCTCACTGAAACGGCCGATCGCCGACCAGAGGACCCAGATGAAGATGGCGACGAGGAGCAGGGCGTTGAGGACCGCGGAGAAGATCTCCACGCGGTAGAACCCGAAGGTGCGCCGGGGCGTCGGCGCCCGCTGGGCGAGGGTGATGGCCCCCAGCGCCAGCGAGACGCCGACCGCGTCGGTCAGGCTGTGCGCGGCGTCCGCGAGCAGCGCGAGGCTGCCGGACAGGAGGGCGCCGACCACCTGGATGACGGTGATCGAGCCGCTGATGCCGATGGTCCACAGCAGGCGCTTGCGGTACGTCCCGCTGAGAGTGCCGCCCGCCGTGGACGGGCCGTGGTCGTGCCCCATGCCCGCGAGTGGAACACGCGGGCACGGGTGCCGCCACCGAAGGGTCGGCCAGTCGGGTCAGTGCACCCGGGGGGCCGCGCCGGCGTCGCGCTGGTGCGGGATGCCGAGCGGGGGCGGCAGCTCGCCCTGGTGGACGGTGACCGTGCGGGCGGGCGCGGGGACCCGGATGCCCTCGGCGCGATAGCGCTGGTGCAGGCGCTTGATGAACTCGTGCTTGATGCGGTACTGGTCGCTGAACTCGCCGACGCCCAGGATCACCGTGAAACTGATCCGCGAGTCGCCGAACGTGTGGAAGCGGATGGCCGCCTCGTGGTCGGGCATCGCGCCGGTGATGCCGGACATCACCTCGTCCACGACCTCGATCGTGACCTTCTCGACGTGCTCCAGGTCGCTGTCGTAGCTGACCCCGACCTGCACCATGATCGACAGCTCCTGCTCGGGGCGGCTGTAGTTGGTCATATTGGTGCTCGCCAGCTTGGCGTTGGGGATGATGACCAGGTTGTTGGAGAGCTGGCGGACCACGGTGTTGCGCCAGTTGATGTCGACGACGTAGCCCTCCTCGCCGCTGCTCAGCTGGATGTAGTCACCGGGCTGCACGGTCTTCGCCGCGAGGATGTGCACGCCCGCGAAGAGGTTGGCGAGGGTGTCCTGCAGCGCGAGGGCGACCGCGAGACCGCCCACGCCGAGCGCCGTGAGCAGCGGCGCGATGGAGATGCCGAGGGTCTGCAGGACGACGAGGAAGCCCATCGCGAGCACCACGACCCGCGTGATGTTCACGAAGATGGTCGCCGACCCCGCCACGCCGGACCGGGACTGTGCCACGGCCCTGACCAGGCCCGTGACGATGCGGGCCGCCGTGAGCGTGGCCGCCAGGATGAGCAGCGCGGTGAGCGTCATGGTGACGTTGCGCCCGGTGCGCGGGGTGAGCGGCAGCGCGCCCGCCGCGGCGGCGAGCCCGGCGGTGATGGCCGCGCAGGGGACGAGCGTGCGCAGCGCGTCGACGATGACGTCGTCGCCGCTCCAGCGGGTCCGGCTGGCCCGCTCGCCGAGCCACCGCAGGAGGGTCCGCAGCAGCAGCCCCGCCGCGACGCCGGCGAGCACCGCGATGCCCGCCGTGATCCAGTCGTGCAGGGTGAGCGCGCGCGTCATCGGCCCGCTCCCGCCGTACGGGGGAGGAAGCGCGGCGAATACGCCCGCACGCGGCGTATGTGATGTGTCGTCACCTTGTGATACCTGCTCGATTCCGGGGGAAAGCGGTCACGCCGGGACGAGGGCTCGGTCCGGCGCTGAGCCATCCTGCCGCATCCGTGCACGACGGTCGCACATACCCCCACCTGGATCTTCACAGGTTGGCCGGATCCGTCAACCGACAAGCCGCAGCGCGGTGTCGGCGACGCCGAGGCGGACGGTCTGCCCCCAGGCGAGCTCCAGGGCGTCGCCCTCCATCCCGTCACCGAACGCGACGAGCCGGTCCGACTCGACGGTGACGCGCAGCCGTTCACCGGCGGCGAGGACCCCCTCCACACGTGAGGTGCCGGTGGCCGGCGAGGGCCAGGCCTCCCGCACGAACCAGATCAGCCGGGGCTCGACGGCCCCGGGCAGCACAAGGGCGCTGCCGCGCTGCTGCCAGAGCGAGCGCAGCCAGCCGGTGGCGCCGGTGCCGGTGCCGACCAGGACGCCCGAGGACGCCTGGGGTTCGGCGGGCGCCCGCTCGCCGTCGCCGCCCAGCGAGTAGCGCGCCGTCTGGTGTCCGGGCGTGCCGACATAGATCTCGTTCAGGGCGAGCAGGCGCTGGGCGTCGTCGGTGACCGCCTCGACCATGGTGAGTTCGTCCACGGTGCCGCGTTCCCGCAGGGCGGCGGCGAGCAACGCCCCGGTGTCGCGCGCCCGGTGGCGCACGAGCACGCCGGGGTTGCGCCCCGGGTCCGCGTCGATGCCGACGACGGGCTGTCCCGACAGGTACTTGGCGGCGTTGGCGACCAGGCCGTCCTGGCCGACGACGACCACCACGTCCTCCGGGCCGAAGAGGAACCGGTCCAGGTCGGCGCGCTCCACCCGGCTCTGCCGCCAGGTGAGCGGCACCGCGGCGGCGGTCTCGTCCAGCGCGCGCCGCGCCCGGCGGTGCCGCTCGGCGACCTCCTCGATGCTCCGCCCGCGCGAGGAGAGGAAGAACGCGGCCTGCCCGTGGGTGCCGTGCCGGGCCAGCAACTCCTCGTACTCGGTGGTGCGGTGGACCAGGACGGCGCGCGGCGCGAGGGTCACTGCCGTCCGCCCCCCTCCGGGGCGCCGAGCTTGGCGAGCAGGCCGGTCAGGACGTCGGGGGAGAGGGTCAGGCTCTCGATGCGGGGCACGTTCTCGGCGAGCCGGCCGGCGGCCAGCGCGTGCAGGGTGGCGGCGTCCACCTCGGCGTGCACCCGCAGCCAGGCCGCCTGCGCCTCGGCGCGCGCCGCGCCGACCGTCCGCGCCGACTCGGCCTCGGCGCGGGCCAGGCGCACGGTGCGGGCGGCCTCGGCCTCGGCGCGCACGGCGTCGGCGGCGGCGGCCTCCTCCGCCTCGCGCCGCGCGTTCGTGCCGTTCTGCTCCACCAACTGCTCTTCTCTGCGCGCCAGTTCGATGCGGCTGGCGAGTTCGTTCTCGGCGATGGCGCGCTCGCGCTCGACGGCCACCGCGCGCCGTTCGTACGTCGCCCGGTCCGCGTCCTGCTGGATGCGCTCCCTGGCGGGTGTGCGCAGCGCCCGCTCCACCTCGGGCTCGGGGCGGATCGCGACGACGCGGACGGCGACCACGTCGATGCCG
>NZ_LIRJ01000136.1 GCF_001419745.1 Streptomyces silaceus
GCGCGCGGCCGGGCGGATCGGGATCGTGCAGTCGGCGGTGAGCCGTCAGGTGCGGCTCCTGGAGCGGGAGTGGGGCGTCACGCTCTTCGAGCGGTCGACGCGGCACGTGCGGCTGTCGGGGGCGGGCGGGCGGCTGCTGCCGGAGGCGCGTGCCGTGCTCGCGGCGGCCCGCAGGGCGGGGCAGGTGGCCGCCGGCCTCGCGGGCGGCGCGCAGGGGGTGCTGCGGCTCGGCGTGGTGCAGGGGCCCGGCGGACGGATGTACGGGGTGCTGGACGAGCTGGCGGCGCGGGCGCCCGAACTCCAGGTCGTGCTGCGGCGGTTGCCGCCCGCGGAGCGGCTCGCGGCGGTGCGTACGGGCGAGCTGGACGCGGCCTTCGTGCGTGCCGTGCGCGCGGCGGAAGGTCTGGAGCTGCTGCCCGTGTGGCGCGATCCGCTGTACGTGGCGCTGCCGTCGGCCCATGTGACGGCGGGGGACGAGGGGCCCGGCGTCACCCTCGACGCGCTCGTGCGCTCGGGGCTCCCCCTACGGCTCGCGCCGCGCGCGAAGAACCCGCCCTTCCACGACCTGGTCACCGACGCCCTGCGGGAAGCGGGAGCCCGACAGCCGCTCCTCGGGCCGCCGTTCACGACCTTGCAGGAGACGCTCACGGCGATCGGGGCGGAGGCGGTGGCGGCCGGCGGGAGCGGAGGCTCCTGGACCGTCTTCTACGAGGCGGGCGCCCTGCCCTCACTTCCCCGGGTGGCGATACGGCCGCTGCACGGACCGGCGCTGACCACCTCCCTGGCCGTCCGCCCCGGCCCACCGGGCCCCTCCCTGCGGGAACTGCTGCTGGTCACGTCCGCGGCGCGGCCCTAGGCCCCGTCCGCCTGTTCGGGCTCCCACGAGGCGATGTCGCGCAGGGCGGCCAGATGGCGGGCGAACGCCTCGCGGCCCGGACCCGTCAGGGAGAGCCAGGTGCGGGCGCGTTTGCCGACGAAGGCCTTGCGGACCTTCACGTACCCGGCCTGCTCCAGGAGGGCGGCCTGTTTGGAGAGGGCCGAGTCCGTGATCTCGACGGTGTCGCGGAGCGTCTTGAAGTCGGCCTCGTCGACCGAGGCCAGCGCGGCGACGATGGAGAACCGGACCGGCGCGTGGATCACGGTGTCCAGGGACTTGCGCGGATGGTTCACGGGGTGGCCCCTGGGGTGCCGGCCGTCCTGCGGTCGAGGACGCCGATCACGGCGAAGGGCACGCCGCACAGGACGGCTCCCGGCAGCCACCACAGCGGTTCGCCGGAGAAGAACGCCGTGCCGAGCGTGACCGTGAGCGTGTAGAGCGCGGCGCCCGCCGTCGTCGTGAGGGCGTACAGCGTCCGGTGGTGGCGGGCCAGCACCGGACGGGTCGCCGTGTAGATCACGAGCCCGAAGAAGGGGATGAGCAGGACGACCGGGACGGCGTACTGCGAGGAGGGCTCGATCAGCAGTCCGTAGACGGCCGTCAGGACCGTCATCGCCAGGCCGAGGAGGAACACCACGGGGCCCGGCCTGCGGTTGCCGCCCCCGCGCATCCGGGAAGCCAGTGCGTCGGCCGAGGCGAGGGCTTCCCGCGCTTCCTTCTTGTCCATCATGGCGCCTTCCGTGCGGGACAGGACTGGAGGATACGGTCGCACGTCCGCGCCTACGCGGCCTCGCCCTGGTCCCACTTGAACGTGCGGACGGCCAGGGTGACGACCACGGCGGTGGTGGCGACGACGACCAGGACGGAGAGCCACGCGGGGTGGGTCGGTTCGCCCTGGGACATCTGCGTGAGCATGAGGTCCGCGAAGAAGGACGTGGGCAGCAGGCCCAGCGTGGTGCGGACGGCGTCGGGCATGAGCTCCAGCGGGAACGCGAGACCGCTCAGGAAGAGCGCCGCGAGCTGCACGAGCGTACCGACGTTGGTGGCGGCGTCCGGCGAGGAGAGCCGGCCGCCGATCAGATAGCCGATGCCGCCGAACATGGCGAGGCCGAGCAGCGCGATGCCGAACAGCGCCGGGAGGCGGCTCGGCTCCACCTTGCCGAGGGCGGCGGCCAGCGTGAGCAGGACGGCCGCCTGCGCGGTGACCATGAGGACCCTGGCGAACATGTGGGTGAAGACGAGGCGGGCGCGGCCCACGGGTGTGGTGCCCAGGAGCCGGAGGGTGCCCTTGGTGCGCAGACTGGCCAGCGGTCCCGCGGTGACGGTCAGGGCGGCGCTGGTCACGGCGAGGAAGATCGCCATCGGGAAGACGAGCTGGAGGAAGTCCGGGGCGCCGGAGTCCTTCGGCATGGCGAAGCCGAGGCCGAGGAAGATGGCCAGCATCCCGAAGGGGAAGAACAGGGCGAAGTAGAAGTACTTGGGGTCGCGGACGAGCTCCCGGCCGTGCATGAGGGCCAGCTCGCGCGAGGACGCGGAGATCACACCATCACCCCTTTCTTCTCGGACGTGGCGTCGTCGTGCTCGGCGGGCGGCTCGGTGCCGTCGCCCGCCTCGTGGAAGGAGACCCCGGTGAGGAGGCGGAAGACCGCTTCGAGCCCGGCCTCCTTGATCTGGATGTGGCGGGCCGCGAGCGGACCGGCGAGCAGGCCGAACAGCGCGTCGGAGTCCTCGGTCCGCACGACGACCCGGGTGGTGGTGCCGGAGTCGTGGCTCTCGACGTGGGACACCCCGGGCGCGCTGCGCACCCGCGCGAGGTCGGTGCCGGCCTCGACGGTGAAGTGCACCTCGCGCTCGGGCGCGTGGGTGCCGATCAGGTCGTGCGGTGTGCCGCACGCGGCGACCCGGCCCTTGTGGAGGACGGCGACCCGGTCGCAGAGCGTCTCGGCCTCCTCCATGGAGTGCGTCGACAGCAGGACGGTCCCGCCGGATGCCTGGTGCGCGCGGATCGCGTCCCACAGCTCCTGGCGCGCGTTGGGGTCCATGCCCGTCGAGGGTTCGTCGAGCACCAGCAGGCGGGGGCGGGAGATGAGCGCCGTGCCGACCAGGAGCCGCTGGCGCTGTCCGCCGGAGAGCTTGGCCACCCGGACGTCGCGCGAGGACGACAGGCCCATCCGCTCGATGATGGCGTCGGGGGTCTCGGGGTCGGGGTAGAGGGACGCCCAGACCCGCAGCAGTTCGGCGACCGTCTGCTGCTCGAACACGGCGGCGTGCTGCGGCTGGATGCCGACGCACGTGCGGATCTCGTCGCGCTGCGCCACGGGGTCGTGTCCGAGGACCCGGACGGTGCCCGCGGTGGGGCGGCGCAGACCGGCGAGGGTCTCGATGGTGGTGGTCTTGCCGGCGCCGTTCGGACCGAGCAGACCGAAGATCTCCCCCGGCCGCACGGAGAGGTCGATGCCCGCGAGGGCGACGACGTCCCCGTGGGGGCCCGGATATCGCTTGGTGACGTTCTCGAGCAGGATCGCCGCTTCGTGCGACGGGCTTCGTTCAGCCATTCCGCATCTGCCTCTCATCGGCTGGCGCCGAGGTCTCGCCGTGCGTACCGCTGTCCATCGTCTTGACTGTCAGCATGGCATCTACTTTCCAATTTGGAAAGTAGATGCACAGTGGGTAACTCGAATGTCCGGGTGGCTAGTCGGCCGAGGCGAGCACGCCGAGGAGGCTCTCCTCGGCCGGTACGAAGCCCCAGCGGTTGAGGTCCATGTGCAGGTAGTGCAGGAGCAGCGACTGCCGCGGCACGGGGTTGCCGTCGGCCTCCGCCGCGTCGAGGGTGCGGACGACCGTGCCGACCTGCCGCACCACGCTCTCCTGGAGGGACGCCTCGACGGACGCCTCCTTCGTGCCCTTCGCCGCGCGGGACAGGAGGCCGCGCAGGTCCTCCTGGGCGGGCGCCGCCATCCGCAACTGCCGCCCCCACTGGCGGCGGTGGGCGGTCCAGAACCCGGTCCGCGCCTCCGCGTCGGGCAGCGCGGCCCCGATGAGCGTGCGCATGTACGACACCGCGAGCGCCGCCCGGTCGAAGAGCGGGTCGAGCGCGCCGATCCGCTGGTCGTCGTACCACCGGCAGGAGGCCGTGAAGAGCTCCTCGGCCCGCGCCACCCCCCGCGCTCCCCCGTACTTGGCGAGCTCCGGCGCGTACAGACAGCAGCGGGCCTGTTTGACCAGCGGCAGCCCCTGCGGCACGGAACCCGGCACGAGGCGCTCCGCGGGCGCGGGCCGGTCGAGCCCGTGCAGCAGCCCGACCAGTTCGGGCAGCCGCTCGTGGACGCGGTCGGCCCCGTCGGCGGAACACCTCAGGCGCAGCCGCAGATGGTGGCCGCTCATGTCCCAGTAGCGGGTGAAGAACCACGCGGACGCCGCCTCTTGTGCCGCCACCGCGGACAGCCAGGGGATCAGCACGCGGGTGGCCTCGTCCATCGCGTCCGGGTGCCCGGGGTAGGCGCGGACGTACCACCAGTCCGTGTCCACGCCCCCGTCCGTGCGGTCGGTGCGGTCCTGTACCGGCATCATCGGTTCTCCTCGGGCCAGGCCAGCAGGGCCACGTGCTCGGTGACCCGGGGCCGGCCGAAGGCGTCGCGCTGGGCGTGCAGGGAACGCTCGGGAAGTGCCTCCACGAGCCGGAGGTGACTGGTCCGCGGGCTGAGCCAGTGGTGCAGGACGCCCACGGACAGCGGCGAGGCCAGGGACACCCACATCGGTTTGCGGTCGGCGCTCATGCCGAGGGCGTCGCCCGCGCCGGCGAGCTGGTGCACGAAGACCTCCTCGGGGATGCCGTGGGCCCGGCGCAGTTCGTCGAGCCGGACGGCGAGAGCGGTCTCGTCGCGCTCGCCGCCCTCCGGGCGCGGGAGCGCGGAGGCCGGCACGATCCAGGAGGCGCGGCGGGTGACGAGACGGCCGCCGGGGCCGTCGGTGACGCGGGGCAGCGCCACCACGTCGTCGCCGCAGAGCGGGCCCAGCTCGTGGGCCTTGGTCATGGTGTAGTCGGAGTGCGGCGAGCCGTTGACCCAGGGGTCGGCGAGGATCGCGAGCAGCCGGACGTACGACTGGAGCAGGTGCTGCGGGATGAGCCCCAGGTAGGCGAGGCCGACGGGGTCGCCGCCGCGGTCGAACAGGGACAGCGTGCCGGTGCGGGCGTCGTGGGCGAGCACGGTGTCGTCCAGGGTGATCCCGTTCTCCGCCCCGACCTCGCCCGGCAGCACCAGCGGCGGCAGGACACCGCCGCATTCGGCCTGCACGGTGTTGCAGTCGGTCCACACCACCAGCTCGCGGTGGGTGACGCCGGGCCAGCAGCGCTCGGTGTGCGCGGCGAGCCGCTCCCGGAAGCCGTCGCCGAGCAGCTCGCCGAAGCGGCTGAACAGCCCTCCGGTGCCCGCCCCGTACTGGTTGACCACGAGACGGTGGCGGCCCGCCTCGATGTCGGCCCGGTCCGCCGCCGCCAGCTGGAAGAAGACGCCGGTGTTCGGCGGGGCGCTGGTCGGCCCGACCGGGAGCCAGGCCCGGTCCCCCGGGTCGCGGCGGCTCGCCATGTCCGCGAACAGCGCACGTTCCAGCGGCGGGTTGGCGTCCCGGTCGACGGTGAGCCGCATGAGGAAGCCGAGCGGGTCGCGGCAGACGCCGCCGGGGCCGAACTCCGCGGTGAAGCGCTCCAGGAGGAAGTCGTAGAGGTGCGAGCGGAAGAGGTACGGCCGCACCCGCTCGCCCAGGACCGCGAGGTCCTCGCGGACCTCCGGCACGGTCAGCGGGTCGGGCAGGGCCAGGTCGGTCTCCCGGTCCTCGTAGACGAGCCCGCTGGGCTTGCGCTCCCCCCGGTCGCTGCGCTCGCTCCAGCCGCCGGTGAGGTCCGCCAGCTCCGCGGCGGCGGCGATCCGCCCCGCGCCGTCCGCCCGCCACGCGCCGTCCCCCAGGTCGTGGGCGCGCACGAGGTCGCCGCGGCCGATCGGCGCGGCGGCGCCGTCGTCCGTGAGCAGCGCGGCCAGCGCGGGGAACGGCGCCTCGCCCCGGTGCCACGGCGGGACGGGCTGCACGATGCCGGCGTCCAGCAGCCGGACGAACCGGGCGAAGGGCCGCGATCCGCCGACGGCGGCGAGGAGTTCGTCGAGCGCGGCCTCCGGGGGCAGCCCGGCCATCGCGGGCAGGGCGTAGTCGGCCTCCACCGCCCGGTCGTGGCGCCAGACGACGCCCTCGGTGATGATCACCTCGCTGTGGAGCAGCAGGCCCTCCGGCTCGGTGGGGGTGCCGGGGCGCACGGGCGCGACGCGGTAGCGCAGCAGACCGGCCGTCGCCGGGTCGCGCGCCAGCCGGCGCAGCGCGAGGTGGGCGGTGGTCGCCGAGGTGCGGCTGAGTGCCCGGCCCTGCCCTCGTGCCCCGGCCTCGCCGACGGTGGTCAGCCCGGAGAAGGGGCTCGTCTTGACGGCGGCGCGGGCGACGTAGGAGTACAGCGTCTTCAGCTTCTTCGCCGAGCGGGCCTTGTGGTCGCGGTGGCGGATCCAGTCGGGCGCGGCGATCGCGAGGGAGGCGGCGAAGTCGCTCTCGCCGGGGCCGCCGTCGCCCGCTCCGTCGGAGACGAGCGTGCGGTGCAGGGCTCGGACGGCCCAGTCCCGGTCCTCGGCGAGCTGCTGGCCCAACTGGTCGAGCAGCGCCCGCCGTTCGCCGACGAGACGGATCCACTCGTCCACGAGGACCACCGCGTCGGCCGGGAGGCGCCCGGCCATCCGGCCGCGTACGTCCTCGTCCCAGGGCAGCGGGTCGAGGCGGTTGACCGACCGTTTGGCGGCCAGGACCTTCCGGCGCAGCGGTACGTCGTCGTCGAGGAGGGGGACGAGCGCGAAGAAGGCGTCGGTGAGCCGGGGTGCCAGGGCGCCCAGGCGCTGCGCGACGGCGGCGTGTTCGGCGAGCAGCTTGCGGGTGGCCGGGGCGACCAGGTCGAGCGCGTCGGAGGGCAGGCCCGCCACCCGGGTCAGGACGACGGGGGAGATCACGAAGGCGCTCATCGGCCCACCGCCGAGAGGGCGAGGTCCACGGTGGCCGGGACGGCGTGGAACATGGCGTAGGCGAGGAGGCAGACGTAGGCCACGGAGAACAGTCCGTACGCCATGTGGCCGCGGCGGGCGCCCTTGCCGAGGTTGGCGAGGTGCGCGGGGAGTTCCTCGCGCCGGAGGGTGTGGCGCAGCAGGGCGAAGGCGCGGCCCCGGGCGTTGGTGAACCCGGTCGCCGCCTCGATCGCGGTGTAACCGTCGCTGGGCATCAGCGGGTTGAGGTTGATGATCAGCATCAGGAGCTGCATCCCCAGCAGCAGCGCGGCGGTGTCCCTGAGCAGTCCGGTGGAGTTCAGGGCGACCGCGCCCGACAGCGCGCAGAACCAGCCGTCGCTGAGGACGCCGGCCATGGCCAGGACGACGCGGCCGCCGCGGCCCCGGTAGCGGTAGGCGTCCGTGCGGTCCACGTAGGCGACCGGCATGAAGTAGAAGAGCAGCGCGACTCCCAGGCCGCGGACGGGGGTGCCGAGCATCTGCGCGACCAGGGCGTGGGAGGTCTCGTGCATCAGCACGTACAACAGCATCACGCCGGTGGCGATCAGGAACGCGGGGCCCGCCATGTCCTTGGGCGGCGGCATCTCGGCGAACAGGGTGTGGAAGCCGAACGCGTACCCGGCGAGCGCGCCGAGCGCGGCGACCAGCACGAGGAGCTTGGCCGGCAGGGCGCGCAGGACCACGGCCAGGGGTTCGAGGACGCGGGGCAGGGAGCGGGTCAGGACGATCCGCGGCATCAGCATGGACGTCCGCACGCGGGCGCCGTCCTGGGGCTTGTCGGGCAGCGCGGAGCCCACGAGGAGCCCGCTCTTGTCCAGGGCGGCCAGGAAGGTGTCGATCTGCCGGGAGAGCGCCTCGGCGCGTGCCTGGTCGGCGCGCGAGAGGAAGGCGACGAGGTCGTCGCGGGTGCGGGTGCCGTCCAGATAGGTGAGCACCACTTCGCCGGCGCGGGTGATGCGGTGGTAGTTCCCGGTGACCGGATCGAAGATCAGCGGGATGTCGTCCATCCCGCGTATGACCTCCAGCTCGTCTCGGAGCTTCGGTGGCGAACTGATCACTGTCTACCTCTCCTGTACTCCTGGACGCCCGGGGCCAGACGGGCCGTGACCCGTTGACCCCGGGCCCTGCGTTGCAGGATGCTGCGAAATGAGAAAGCCGCCTTTCAGCGGCGCCGTGACGGCGCCGCTGAAAGGGAGGAGCCGAGCCCGGCGGGCCGGTGCCGAAACGGTGTCAGCCAGTGAGGCACCGCCCGCCGGGGCCGGTCACCCGTACGACGACGCCGTGGTGGCGCTGCTGGCCGAGCTGACCGGACAGGACGCGCACGCGGCGGACGTCGCCGTGGAGAAGGAACCCAGGGCGTTGCCCTGCGGCAGTTCCTCCACGAAGAGCTCCTCGTCCATCGCGTAGAGATCGAACGCGTACGGATCGCTGTGCTGCTCGCTCATGGGGTGTCACCTCTTCTCTGGTGCTGGCTCGCCGGCCGTCGCGGACCGGCGGGGCGGAAACGGTTCAGCCGACGCAGGACGCCGTGGTGGCGCTGCTGGCCGAGCTGGCCGGGCAGGAGAAGGAGCTCGCCGAGGTGGCGCTGGAGAACGAGCCCAGCGCGTTGCCCTGCGGCAGTTCCTCCAGGAAGAGCTCGTCGTCCGTCGCGTAGAGGTCGATGAGCTGGTCGGTGCTGTCGTTCACGGGTGGGATCCCTTCTGGAAGTGGCGTGACCGCGCGGGTCGGCTCAGCCGAAGGTCGAGGCGCTGCCGACGCTGGAGGCCGAGGTCGCCGGGCAGGACGCGGTCGACGCCGAGGCGGCGGAGAACCAGCAGCCCAGCGCGTTGCCCTGCGGCAGTTCCTCGACGGACAGGTCGCCGTCCAGGGCGTACAGGTCGAACGCGTCCTCGTTGGTGGTGTCCACTGATCGATTCCTTTCGGACGAGGTGCTGTGGAAGGTGCTCGTGACGGAGGCCCCGGTGGAGCCCCCGGGCCGCTCAGGTGTAGCTGGAGAAGGAGGTGAAGGAGGAGGCGGTGGTCGCCGGGCAGGAGGCCGAGCTGGCCGAGCCCGCGGTGGAGACCGACGCGAGGGCGTTGCCGTCCGCCAGCGTCTCCATCTCCAGGGAGTCCTCGAGGATGTCGTCGAGGACGTAGAGCTCCAGTTCAGGCATGGTGCGCTTCCTTTCTTCCGGGTGAGGGACCGTCAGCCGGTGCAGTTGGCGGTCATGATGCTTCCGGCGCTGCTGACCGGGCAGCTGGCCGTCGTCGCGCTGGAGGCGGTGCTGAAGGTGCCCAGCGCCACGCCCTCGGGGATCTGCTCGATGGACAGCTCCTCGTCGCCCAGGTCGACGCTGTGGAGGTCCAGCTCCCACGCGCTGGCGTCGGTCATCGGATCACTTCCTTCTCTTCGTGGTGGTGCTCGGATCACCGGCGGCCGGTCGGCCCCGGAGGCTCGGGGGGCGGCACGGGAGCGCCGCCCAGGGCCAGGGCGAAGAGCTGGTGCCTGCTGGCCCCGTCGCTGCGCAGCGGCAGCCGTACGGAGGCCGGGATGAACCCGGCGAAGACGGTGCCGACGAGCCCGACGGCCACGGCGTCGAGCCACATCGTGTAGGCGGCGGCCGCGGTGCGGGTCATGAGCGTGCGGTAGCCGTGGGCACCGTGCAGTTCGCTCGCCCGGTCCAGGTCGGCGGCGAGGGAGATGATCGCGGCCGAGTCGCAGAACTCCCGCTGGATCGTGAGGCCGCGCAGCGCCTCGCCCTCCGGCAGCGGCGCGACCCTGACGTAGGACCGCTCGGCGCCGGACGTGTCGAGGCCGTACATGCCGGGCTCGAGACCGCCGAGCCGGAAGGCGACGACGTTGATCTGGAGCGGCAGCCGCTCCGCCTCCTGCGGCCAGGACGCGAGGTCCGCCTCGATGCCCCGGGCGGCCACGTCGGCGACGAGCGAGGCGTCGACGGGGCCGGGCCCGAAGAACCGTATGGAGCGGCGCTTCTCCAGCACGGTGAGCAGGGACGACCGCTCCCGCTGCCGGGCGGGGAAGCGGACGGGCGGTCCGAGGGGGACGAGCGGCGGGGCCTCGGGCCGCGCGGGCGCCGTCGCGGTGGCGGTGCCCGCGGGCGCGGGATCCCGGAAGGCGGTGAGGAGTTCGGCCGCGAGGTCGTGCGGGCTGCTCATGGGGCGTCTCCCAGGTCGATGACGGCCGTGACCGGTTCCTTGTCGGGGTTGATGCCGAGCGCCGCGGCGACGGCGTCGTCGTCCCAGCGGTGGCGCAGGGCGAAGCCGATGCCGAGGGTGCGGGCCGCCTCCCGGGCGGTGGCCTGCGCGCAGCCGCTGTCGAGCAGCACGATCCGCAGGGCGAACGCGGAGTACTTGCGGGCGACCTTGGGGAAGTCACCGGTCAGCACGACGCTGACCGGGCGGTCTCCGGGCACGGCGTCGGTGTGGGAGGAGAGCCGGGCGAGCCGGTGCTCGGAGGAGACGTAGCCGTAGACGCCGGGCGCGATGCCCGGGACGTCGCGCACGACGGCGTACGCGGTCACCGAGCCGATGTTGCCGCCGCTCGCCGTCCAACGGGCCACCTTCTCGGCGCTGTCGGCGTTGTCGGCCTTGATGCCCGCCGTGACGGAGAGCAGCAGCGACAGCGTGTCCGGCCCGAGCGGCGTGCCGTGCGGGGGCGTCCCGGAGCGGTCGAGCCGTTCGTGGCCCGGCGGCGGCAGCTCGACGGCGGGGGCGACCGGCCAGGTCCGCGAGACGCGCTGCAGCGCCAGGTTGGAGGGCTTGTAGTGCATCTGGTGCGCCTTGAGGTCGGCGAACTCCTTCGGCGGCATGGCCACCGACGCCTCGAAGCGCGTGGCGGGCGCGGCGCGTTCCACGACCGGCCCCTCGGCGACGGAGCAGCGCGGACAGCCGGGCCGGGTCGCGGAGGAGGTGTCGCGCTGGCCGAGGCTCTCCAGGTCGACGAGCCGCCAGCGCATCGGCAGCGGTGTGGGCGTCGTCCGGGAGACCGCGGCGAACACGTCGCGGGCGAACAGCGCGGCGGCCAGCTCGTGGTCGCCGGCGACCGCCGTGCGGTCGTCGTCCTCGTCGTCGGCGGTCAGACAGTCCAGGCACGGCGTCGTCCGCGAGTCGACCAGCGGGCCCAGGGCCGCGCGGCGGCCCCGCACGCTCAGGCGCAGCAGCGGGATGCCCTTGTCCCAGCAGTGCTCGGCGAGGAGCCCCGGACCGGTGCCGTTCCCGCCGTCCTGTCCGTCTCCCCCGGCGTCGGCCCAGACCACGAGCGTCGTCCGCTCGGTGGGGGTGTCGCCCGTGCCCAGAGTGACCGGCGTGGAGCCGGTGAGTTCGTCCCGCAGGAGTCCGGCGAGCACCGGGTCGCCGAAGATCTCGACCTCGGCGGTACGCAGCCGGGTGGCGGCCTCCTCCCAGCAGGGGTTCACCTCGGTGGCGCTGCCCACCCGGGACAGGTAGTCGGCGAGGCGGTCGTCGACGTCGGCGAGCGCCGCGCGGGCCGGCTCCGGGGGCGGGCCCTCTTCGACGACGCCGCAGGTCCACAGCAGGGAGAGCGCCTTGAACACGACCTCTTCGGGCAGCCCGAGCTCGGCCGCGAGCAGGTCGTGGGTGCGCTCGCCGTCGAGCAGGGCGAGCAGTCCGGGCAGCATCTCGGTGGCGGACCGGCCGCGGAAGAGCTGCTTCTTGGGCGGTCCCGTCACCACCACCTGGTCGGCCTCGGCGCCGATGACGAGGCCCCGGCGCACCCGTGGCCGCAGGGGGATGCGCAGTTGCGGGTCGAACCGCGCGGCGGAGCCGACGGTCTCGGCCGTCATCATGGATCGGTCGCTCACGCTGTCCGCCCTTCCGTGATCGATGCCAGTCGGCGCATGAGGTCGTCGCCCGCGGGGGCGGTGCGGCAGCGCTCACAGCGGTCCACCGCGACCACGGAGGACCTGCTGGTGGCGCCGGTGATCTGGTCGAACTTCCGCACGGTGCCGCCGATCGCCTCCGTGTCGGCCGGCGGGCGCAGCGCCTCCTCGGCCGCCTGGCGGGCGAAGGCCGCGGCGATGCCGACGTGGTGGACCGGATAGCCGGTCGGGTGGCGGTCCGCCGGGCCCGCGGTGCCGTGCTCGGGACGCCGGTGCTGGTTGCGACGGCGTACGTAGCACTGGTGGCAGGCCGTGCGGCCGGGGATCACCACGGGGCCGCACAGCACCTCGGTGGCGGTGGTGTGCACCCCGAACCAGGGCGTGCCCCAGGCGAAGGCGGCCCGGTCCGTGGCCTCGTCGATGCGGGGCCGCTCATGGGAGCCGGCCAGGACGACGAGATCGGCGCGGGGCCACAGACTCGGGTGGGTGCCCTCGTCGATCTCCATCAGGGTGATGTCGTGTCCGCGCTCCTGGGAGCCGTGTTCCAGGCGCCGTGCGACGTCCTTGCCGAACGCCCCCGAGGCGAGTACGAGCAGATGACGGTTCATGACCCACCTCATGCGAAGGGCTGCGGATCGGGATTGATGCCGGCCTCGTCGCGCACGGGGTGGCCCATGGCGCGAGGAGCCTCGTAGAGGCGGGGATGGGCGAGGTAGCGGGCCCGGTGGGCGAAGGAGAGCGGCATGAGCTGCGGCACCATGACGCGTACGGCGGTGGCGCCCACCTGGCGGGCCTCGTCGGTCGTGATGTCGACGACCACGACCTCGCAGCCCGCCCCGGACAACCGCTCCAGCAGCCAGGGCAGTTGCTCGGCGCCCTCCGGGGTGCGCGGCAGGTCGGCGAGGGACCGCGTGGGGCGCTCGCCCTCCAGGAGGAAGTCGAAGCGGTGGCGCTGGTCGGGCTTCCCGGCCAGGAGCGCGCCGCCGATGACGCTGACGATGTCCTGCGGGTCGTCCGGGTTGGTGTGGCGGCTCGCGTGGGAGCGGAGCGCGATGCGCAGCGAGGCCGCCTCGCGGTGCAGCTTCGCGATGGCCTTTCCGGGGTCCGTGTCGCAGGTGGCGACGACGAGCTGGGCGAGATCGCGGTCGTGGTCGGCGAGCTGCACGCCGTAGATGACGGGGATGCCGAGGTCCGTCGTGGCGTCGAAGAGCAGGGTGCGGATGTTCTCGCTGGCCGCCCGCTCGACGAACGCCCGGTGCTCGGGGGCCAGTTCGTCGGGCGAGAACTCCAGCCGGGGCAGCCGCAGGCGCTGCAGCCAGGTCAGGGCGATGGAGTCCCGTTCGACGACCTCCATCAGGCCGTTGGCGACGGCGGCGAGCGGGTCGGCGTGCGTGGCGCAGCCCGTGGAGACCGGGTGGACGTAGCGCTCGGCGGCCGACTCCGGCGAGCACTTCAGGTAGACCTGCACGGCCGGGACGTACACCTTGCGGCCGCGGGCCAGGGACCAGCCCTCGACCCAGCGCAGGGGCATGTCCCGGTCGGTGGGCACCAGGCCGCAGCGGGGGTCGGCCAGTTCGGCCGCGGAGAGGTTCGGCCACTCCCAGGGCGCGATGGCGTCCTCGCCGAGCTCGGCGGCGGTCGCCCAGATCATGTCCCGCGGGGACCAGGCGCACGAGGAGTACCGCTCCAGTGATTCGGCGGCGGCGAGGTGCGCCGCCGTCTCGCTGTCCAGCGCGCCGCCGGCCCCGTCGAAGTTGCCGGAGGAGGCGTCGTGCGTCCACTCCGACTGCGCGGCGAGAACGGCCCCCGGGTCACCCAGCGATCCGGAGAAGACCGCGAAGTCCGGCTCGCCCTCGGTGACGGGCAGCCAGGTGAGCCGCGACACGAGCCCATAGGGCGACACGAGCTTTCCGATACGGCGCAGGGATTCCGGCACCGCGGCGCCTTGGGGCGTCGCCTGGAGCGTCCTCATTCCTTCCCCTCTCCGGCCCGGTTGAATCCGGCCGAGCCGCGGCCGAGCCCTCTTCCCATTCGCATCCGTCGAAATCGCAAAACAATTCCCTCGTTCCGGACAGTGCAACTCCGCTTCGCGCCAGGGGAGGCCGAGAAAATGCAACGCATGTTTCTACGGGTCACTAGCGGGACAGCAGAGGACGTGTTTGACTCCGTTGGGCGCCGCGAGCGGCTCGGGTTCGCAATCTGCTGCGAACGGTTCCAACCTTCATCACGTGGTGGACACGTCGGGGCGCTGTTCGGCGAGGCAAAGAATCTTGAAACGGGGATGAACAGATTGGACGACTCGTACGAGGAGAGCTTCGCGCGGTACGTCGTGGGCGCCCGACCCGCACTCAGACGTAACGCCTTCGTACTGGTGGGGGACTGGTTCGCCGCTGACGATCTCGTACAGCAGACACTGATCGCCGTGTACCGGCACTGGGAGCGGCTGGACCGCCACGACGCACTGTCCGCCTACACCCGCACCGTGATGGTGCGGCTCTTCATCGACGAACGACGCAAACACCGCTGGACCCGCGAACTGCTGCAGGACTCGTTACCCGAACCCGCGCCCGCACCGGAGGAGTTGACCCGGGTCGGGGACCGGATGGTCCTGCTCAAGGCGCTCTCCGACCTGACGGCCCGGCAGCGCGGGCTCGTCTACCTACGCTACTGGGAGGATCTCAGCGTCGAGGACGTCGCACAGATCATGGGGTGCTCCTCCTCGACGGTCCGCGGCTCCACGTCGAGGGCGCTGCGGATCCTGCGCGAGCGCCTCGGCGGGCTCGCGGCGCCCGTGCGGGAGCACTGAGGAATGACGTGTCAGGCCGCCGGCCAACAAGGCGCCCCGCCAAGGGTGTTGTCCTTGTCAAAGGTCCGGCGGCCCGGCATTGTGGGCCAGATGAACTCAACAGCGGCCGCAGATACTCCTGCCAGGAGACAGACACAGGAATCCTCCGAGGGCGCCTTCGGCGCACGGCGAGCTCCGGATCCGCTCGCGAGGGAAACGTGTTCTGTACCTTTGTTTTTATGGGGGTTGAGTCATGGGTGAAAAAGAGCGCGACGAGGCGCCGAAAGGCGAGCGGGATGCCGCCGAGTCGCTCCGCGAATGCATGCGCGCACTCCTGGACTCGGAGCCGGCCCCGCCTCCCGTGTTGAACGACGAGGAACTCCTCGCGAAAATCCGCGAGACCGCCGCGAAGACCCCGCCGGAAGAGGACTTCGACTAGCGGGCGCCGTCATGCCCGGCCGGTCCGGTACGCCGGACCCGGCCCGCCCGCAATCACGAGACCCTTTTCCCTTTCAACCACTCCTCGTACTTCTTTCAACCACTTCTTGTGCCTCTTTCAACCACTTCTCATGGTGACCAGGGCGACGGCGGACATCGCCGCCTGCATCTCCGCGATCGCCTTGCGGACGCTCTCCCCCGCCCATTGCCCCTCGGAGATCTCCCGCATCCTTGGGACGACCTCGCGGCGCGGCACATCGGGAAAGGCCAGGCGGTGCAGTTTGGCGCCGTGCAGCAGCGCGACGAGGCCGGCGGAGCGGTCGTCGGGCTCGGCCCCGCACAGGACCACGTCCGCCAGGCGCGCGCGCAGTGCGCGCTCGACCGTGCCGTCCGCCTCGGGGAAGCGCCGCACCGGGAACATCCCGAGCACCTTGTGCTCCTCCTGGCCGACCAGGCCGCGCTCCGTGAGGGAGGCGACGGTGGCATCGATGACCTTGCGGTTGTCCTTGGTCAGCCACTGCGTCACCTTCGGCGGCGCGCTCTTGCCCGCCGCCCAGGCGCCGATCGTCGCGAGCCGCTCGTCGAGCAGCGCGATGCCCGTCGGAGCCGTGTCGGCCACGGTGATCCGTCCGCGGTCCACGGACAGCCGCCGGGCCAGGACCAGATCGAGGACGATCGCGGCGGCCACCGCCCACTGGCAGGACTGCCGCTCCTTCACCGCCCCGGACTCGTCGTCCAGCGACAGCAGCATGATCTCCTCGGCGAGTGTCACCGTCACGTCCGGCCCCCCTGTCACTCGACTCGTGCTCTGAGACGTGAAGAACGGGCAATCAGTTCCGCCGGTGTCCCGCATCGCTGAAGATGTGCAGATGAAGAGTGACTTGTTCTCCAGTGACCACATGGCTCAGCCGTCCCACGCGCCCGGGATGACCCTCCAGAACGCCAAGTCGATCAAGTACACGGTCGACGGCGAGATGCACGCCCGGCAGGGCGCGATGATCGCCTACCGGGGCAATCTGCAGTTCGAGCGCAAGAGCCAGGGCGTGGGCGGGATGCTCAAGCGGGCGATGACCGGCGAGGGTCTGCCGCTGATGGCCGTGCGCGGGCAGGGCGAGGCCTGGTTCGCGAACGAGGCGCAGAACTGTTTCGTCGTGGACATCGAGCCCGGTGACGTCCTGACGGTCAACGGCCGCAACGTCCTGTGTTTCGACGCGAGCCTCTCGTACGAGATCAAGACCGTGAAGGGCGCGGGGATCACCGGCGGCGGCCTGTTCAACAGCGTCTTCACGGGCGCGGGCCGCCTCGGCCTGGTCTGCGAGGGCAACCCGCTGGTGATCCCCGTCTCCCCCCAGCAGCCGGTGTACGTCGACACGGACGCGGTGGTCGGCTGGACCGCCGACCTCCGGACGTCCCTGCACCGTTCGCAGTCCTTCGGATCGATGATCCGCGGCGGCTCCGGTGAGGCGGTGCAGCTGATGCTGGAGGGAGAGGGGTACGTCATCGTGCGGCCGAGCGAGGCGACCCCGCAGAAGCCGCAGCAGCACTGACGGTGCCGCCCCTGGACGGCGCTCCTAGGCGGCGGCCTGCTTCTCGTGGCCGACGAGGCGGACGCAGACGGTCAGGCCCTTGATCGCCTGCTCCAGCTCCGCGAGGCCCGGGTAGCTGGGCGCGACGCGGATGACGGCGTCGCGCGGGTCGTCGCCATAGGGGTGGGTCGCGCCGGCCGGGGTCAGCACGATGCCCGCCTCCGCGGCGCGGCGCACGACCTCCTTGGCGCAGCCGTCCTGGACGGTGAGCGTGACGAAGTAGCCGCCCTTGGGCGAGGTCCAGGTGGCCAGGCCGGTGCCGCCGAGCTCGGCCTCAAGGATCCGGGCGACCGCCTCGAACTTCGGCTGGAGCAGGGCGCGCTGGCGCTCCATGTGGGCCCGCACGCCGTCGGCGTCCTTCAGGAACATCACGTGGCGCAGCTGGTTGACCTTGTCCGGGCCGATCGAGCGCTTCTGGTTGTTGGCCAGCAGCCACGTGATGTTGGCGGGCGACGAGCCGAAGAAGGCGACGCCGGCGCCGGCCGCGGTGATCTTCGAGGTGGAGCCGAAGACGAACGCCCGGTCCTCGTGACCGGCCCGCGCGCACGCGGCGAGCAGGTCGGCGATCTCGGCGGGCTCGTCGGTGAGGTGGTGGGCGGCGTAGGCGTTGTCCCAGAAGATCCGGAAGTCGGGGGCGGCGGTGGGCATCGCGGCCAGCCGCGCCACGGTCTCGTCGCTGTAGACGACGCCGTCGGGGTTGCTGTACTTCGGTACGCACCAGATGCCCTTGACGGCCGGGTCCTCGGCGACGAGACGCTCGACCTCGTCCATGTCCGGGCCCTCGGGCGTCATCGGCACGGGGGTCATGTCGATGCCGAACCGCTCGCAGAGCGCGAAGTGGCGGTCGTAGCCGGGCACCGGGCACAGGAACGCGACGCGCTCCTGGTCGACCCAGCGCGACTCGGCGCCGGGCAGGGTGCCGAGGAGGGCGTGCACGAGACAGTCGTGCATCAGCTCCAGGCTGGAGTTGCCGAGGGCGAGCAGCTGTCCGGCGGGGACCTGGAGCAGCTCGGCGAAGATCTCCCGGAGCTCGGGCAGCCCCTGGAGTCCGCCGTAGTTGCGCACGTCCGTGCCGTCGGCGGAGGTGTGCCGCCCGCCGGGCAGGCTCAGCAGGTCCTCGGCGAGGTCCAGCTGCTCGGGCGCCGGCTTGCCCCGGGTCAGGTCCAGGGACAGACCGCGTCCGGCGAGGTCGTCGTAGTCCTTCCGCGCCCGGTCGAGCAGCCCGTCCAGGGCCTGGGCGTCGGGGCTCAGCTCGGTGGTCATCGTGGTGCCTCTCGCAGGTGCCGCATGGGTGGGTGGTACGGGATGGAGCCAGCCGAGGATATAAACCGAGCCCCTCCCCCGGCACACCTGCCCGCTTCGCGAGATTCCTCCCGCCCCGCGGTGGACAGCGGCCGGGGCGCGGTGCGCGGTCCGGGTCAGCACCGCGGCCGCGCGTTCGTGATCGCCGGGGAGCCGCTGGGCCGGGAGCGGGCCGCCTCCGGTGGGTCCGCCGGCTGGCAGAGGACGAAGGCCACGTCGTCGGCGAGCGGGACCTTCGTGTGGCCGGTGAGGCCGGCGTACAGGGCGTCGAGCGCGTCGGAGGGCAGGGGCTCGCCCAGGGCCCGGGCGACGCCTTCGAGCAGCGGGAAGTCCGTGCCGCTCGCGTCCCGCGCCTCGCTGAGGCCGTCCGTGTAGAACAGCACGCGGTCGCCGGGCTGCAGCCACGCGCGGGTCAGCGCCGGCCGCGGCCCGAGCCCCAGCGGCGGCGAGGGCTCCTTCGGTTCGAGCTGCCTGGTCTGCAGGCCCACCCGCAGCGGCGCGGGGTGCCCGCAGTTGACGAGCCGCACCTCGCCGGGGGCGAACTCGGCGAACAGCGCGGTCACGAAGTCCTCCGGCCCCAGCACCCGGCCGACCCGGTCGTCCATCGTCCGCGCGAGATCGCTCAGCCGGGGCGTGACGTACGCCAGGTCGCGGAAGGCCCCGATGACCTCGGAGGTGACCCGCAGCGTCGCGAGGTCGTGGCCGCACACGTCCCCGATGAGCACCCGCAGGCCGTACGGCGTGTGCGCGACGTCGTACACGTCGCCGCCCACCGTCGCCCCCTGGACGGGACAGTGGTGGCGGGTGCACACCTCCACGCCCCCGATCCGCCGTGCGACGGGCCGCAGGATCGCGCCCTCCGCCGCCCGCGCCACCTCGGTGATCCGGGCCAGCTCCGCCGTGTCCGAGGCGCGCCGCGCGGCGGCCCCGACGGTGAGCGCGCCGCCCGCGACCAGGACCAGGAAGTCCAGCAGGAACGACGGGGAGGCCTCGAAGCCGTGCGCCGCGCAGGCCACGAGGGCGAGCAGTACGGCCCCGCACGCGGCGGCGGCCGTCTGCCGGACGCCCTGGCGCAGGCAGGCCGTCAGCGGCGCGATGAGCAGGGTGGCGGCCGCGGGCTCCCAGCCGCCGACGAACACGGCGGGGGCGGCGAGGGCGGCGGCGACGGCCCAGGGCAGGGCGCGGCCGGCCCTCGGCTCCCATCGCTCGCGCCACCCCTTGAGGACGACCATGCACGGCCCCCTGACTCCGCGTAGCCCCGCATCGGTAAGCGGCCACTATGGTGCAAGGACCGCCCCTGCACGACCCGTTGACCGGACCGTGCCGACGATGACCGGCGATGATCCACCCGTGGCGTCTTTTGCCCGCCTCACGCGGGGGATCACTCAAGTCGCGGCAAGCCCGGCCCCGAGGTCGCGGCGCGGAGGAGACTGGGCACGTGCATCTCCCCAACGAGACGACGAGTTTCATCGGGCGGACGGTCGAACTGCAGGCGGTCGAGGGGCTGTTGGCGGCGGACCGTCTGGTGACACTGACCGGGGTGGGCGGCGTCGGCAAGTCCCGGCTCGCGCTGCGGGCCGCCCGCCGCGCGGAGCGGCACCTCCCCGACGGGGCCCACCTGGTCCAGCTGGCCCCGCTGCGCGACCCGTCCCTCCTCGGGAACGTCCTCCTGGAAGAGCTCGGCCTGGTCGACCGGGCCACCGGGGCCGCCGAGGAACTGGTCGCCCAGTGGCTCGCCGACAAGCGGCTCCTGCTGGTCCTCGACTCGTGCGAGCACCTCGTGACGGCGTGCGCCCGCATGGCCCGCCTGCTGCTGGACGCCGCACCGGGCGTACGCATCCTGGTCACCAGCCGCCAGCCGCTCGGCGTGCTCGGCGAGCGGTGCTTCGAGGTGGACCCGCTGCCGGTGGCGCACCCGCCCACCGGGGCGGACGCGGCGGCCGGGCACGGCGACGCGCTGACCCTCTTCGCCGAGCGGGCCGCCGCCTCCGCCCCCGGACTCGCCCTGGACGGCGCCCGCCGCGCCTCGGCCGCGGCCGTCTGCCACCGCCTGGACGGCATCCCGCTGGCCATCGAGCTGGCGGCGGCGCGGCTGCCCGGCCTGTCCGTCGAGGAACTCGCCGAGCGGCTCAAGCACCGCTTCGAGGCGCTGATCACCAAGGACGGGACGGGCGCCACCGAGCCGCCGCGCCACCGGACCCTGCGCACCACCATCGGCTGGAGCCACGAGCTGTGCGAGCCGCTGGAGCGGCTGCTGTGGGCCCGGCTCTCGGCCTTCACCGGCGGCTTCGACCCGGCCGGCGCGCGGGCCGTCGGCGCGGGCGGCCCGCTCCCGGCCGACGACGTGATGCGGGTCCTCGACGGCCTGGTCGCCAAGTCCCTCGTACGCTGCCGGGCCGACGACGCGGGCGGCACGCGGTTCAGCATGCTGGACACCGTGCGGGAGTTCGGCGCGCACTGGCTGCGCGAGCTGGGCGAGGAGTACGCGACGCGCCGCGCGCACCGGGACTTCTGCCGCGACCTCGCGCTGCGGGCCGACGCCGGGTGGCTGGGGCCGCACCAGATCGACTGGTACAACCGCCTGGCCGCCGACCACGCCAACCTCCGTACGGCGCTGGACTTCTGCCTGGCCGAGAGGGACGGCCGCGCCGCCCTGGAGATGGGCGGGGCGCTGTGGTTCTTCTGGTTCGCC
>NZ_LIRJ01000137.1 GCF_001419745.1 Streptomyces silaceus
GTCCTCATCCGGCACGTCGGCCTCTGCGGCCCCGGCAGCCCCGGTGGCCCCGGTGTCCGCACCCGCAAACTCCCCGCCCGCGGGGGCCCGGGGCGGAGGGGGCTCCTGGGACGGGTCCCGCTGGGAGGGGAACCCTTCCTTCACCGCGTCCGCCGCCGAGGCGAACCTGTCGTCGAGGGTGTCCGGTGCGGGCGTCGGGCCCGTGTCCTGCGTGGAGTCGTCGTACAGCTGCCCCCACCAGTCGTCGTCGCGACCGGTGTGCCTCTCCCCCTGCTGGCTCATGCCCCTATTTTCCACCGCTGAGGGCGCACGAAAACGGTGCATCCGGAAATTCCGGCCATCCTGGGGACATGGGGCCGCCGGGCGGCCCCACCCCCCACAGGAGGACCCGCCCGGCGGTGCCGGTGTGGCTAGCGCACGTCGTAGGCGCGTGCCACGGTCTGTGCGACGGAGTTGCCCTGCGCGTCCGTCAGCCGGGTTTTGAGCCAGACCTGCTTGCCCGAGGCGCCCGCGTGGTCCACGGTCGCGGTCCACGTGCCGCCCCGTTCGACGGTGTCCGCCGCGGTCCAGGTCTCGCCCTCGTCGTAGGAGTACGACAGTTGCGCCTCGGTGAGCGCGCCCGGCTCGTAGCCCGAGTGTCCCGTGGCACCGAGTTCAATCCGCTGTCCGTCCTTCGCGGCGAGGGTCTTGAGACCGTCCTCCGGGACGCGGTACGTCGGGAACAGCATCGGGATGCCCTGGGAGTACGTCTCCTCGTCGAGGTGCGAGCGGAAGGACCAGGTCGTCTCCGTCCGCGTGGAGCGCTTCCAGACCTGCGAGCCCATCTTCATGGTGGAGAGCGTCAGTTCGTACGCGGAGTCCTCGGCCGGGACCGTGAACACCCCGGACGGCCAGCCCGACTGCCCCAGGCTCTCGCCGTTCCGCTTGAGCTCCACGGAGCCGATGTCGCCGAAGCTCCCCTGGATTCCCGCGTGCTGCGCGTCCGACCAGAAGCCGGGTGCCACGCCGATCAGGTTGCCCTGCCGCTCACCGGCGAGCGCCTCCTTGCCCTCGGCGTCGCGCGGAGCTCCGGGCGTGAGGACGCCTTCGTACCAGCTCTCGGTGCGCCGCTCGCCCTTCTTGTACGTCCGCACGGGGTCGATCATGAACTCGCCGTACGGGAAGCTGCTGGAGACCTGGTGGCCCCAGCCGGTCGTACCGGCGGAGTAGTACTCGGTGCGCCTGCCGGGGGCGGGGGCGGACTCGATGTCGGCGAAGTAGACCTCAAGTCCCGTGGGACGGACGGCGGACGGCAGGTCCACGTAGTCCGTGGCGGTGCCCATCGCGCGGTACGTCGCCTCGTTCGCGGCGAGGTCCTTGTCCCGTACGCGGTAGGTGCGGTCGTCGCGGATCTGCCCCGTCCCGGGGAACGCCAGGTTGTAGACGTAGGGGCTCTTCGCCGTCGCCCGCCAGGTCAACTCGGCCTTCCCGGAGCCGAGTCGGGACAGCAGGTACGCCGCCTCATCCGCGGGGACGCCGAGGACCGGCAGCGGGGATCCGGCGAAGCCCGCCGAGGGGTACCAGCGGCCGGGGGCCTCGCGGTGGGCGAGGACGGCGAGGGCGCCCGCCTTCTTCGCGTCGGCCGCCACGGTGGTGGCGCTGCCGCTGTCCGGGACCCGGACCAGTGCGATCTTCCCCTTGACCGCGGCCGCCGCGAGTTCGTCCGGCGTGCCGGAGCCCGCGTCGACGAGTGCGGCCCTGCCGGTGCCGTCGAGGTTGGCGGAGCCGGTGGAGGCCGTCACGGGGTGCAGCGGCTTGCCGCCCGCCACGGCGAGCCGGGAGATCTGGGGCGCGGCGGCGCGCCAGTAGCTGCCCGATTCGAAGGTGCCGTCGGTGGCCCTGCCCTCGACGGACTGGTAGAAGCCGCGGATGGTGCGGGGTCCCGCCGCGGTGCCGGCGTGCAGCCAGTTGTCCTTGCCCCAGGTGCGGGCGAAGGCGAGGGTGGCGCCGCGCACTTCGGACGCCTGGTCCGTCTTGATCGCGAGGCGGTGGGCGTTGCGGGCGTCGAGGGTGATCGTCGTGTCCTTCTTCACCTCGACCTGGGGGCGCGCGATGTGCGTGAGGGAGTCGGTCAGCCTGCCGTCGCCGCCCGCGTCGGGGGTCGCGACGAATCCCGTCAGGAAGTAGGCGCCGGGCCTGACCTGGTAGGTCTGGTCGTTCGCGCCCTCGTTGAAGCGGCGCTCGCCGCTCGCGGTGTCGGTGCCGATCAGGTCGAGTGATGACGGTCCGTCAGCGGGCTTGCCGTTGCGGTCGATCAGCTTCACGCGGAGGCTGACGGTCTCCGGCTGGACGTGGAGGGAGAAGGGGGTGGAGACGCGGGTGCCGCCGTCGGCGGTGGCCAGGACACGGCCGGTGAGGTCGCCGTACTGGGCGCGCTTCAGGTCGGCGTCCGGGGTGATCCTCAGCGGGACCCGGACGGTGGCGCCGGCCGGGACGGTCACGGAGCGCGCGCCGAGGCTCGCGACTCCGGAGCGCACGGTGGACCCGTCGTTGCCGGTGACGCCCTGGAGCGACAGCCTCAACTTCACCGGCTTGTCCGTGGTGTTGGTGTACGGCACGTCGACCGTGGTGCGGTCCGAGGAGTCCTGCGGCCAGCCGAAGGAGCCGCCCTGCACCGCCGGGGAGCCGAGCACCTTCTGGTCGATCGCGGCCTTGGCGTCGAGCCGCCCGCCGCCGGTCTCGCCCGCGGTCCCGGGGATCGCGCTGTCCGCGGACGACACGAGGGCCGCCTTGATCCGCTGGGCACTCCAGTCGGGGTGGCGCTGCTTGACCAGGGCGGCGGCGCCCGCGACGTGCGGGGTCGCCATCGACGTACCGCTCATGGACTGGTACGCGTAGATCCCCCGGCCGCCCGCGGCGGCGGCGGAGATGCCGACGCCGGGCGCGGCGATCTCCGGCTTGAGGGTGTGCGAGCCGTACGCGGGGCCGCGGCTGGAGAAGGAGGCCGTGGTGTCGTCGCGGTCGACGGCGCCGACGGTGAGCACGCTCGGCGCGCAGCCGGGCGAGGAAACGGAGTTGGGTGTCGGTCCCGTGTTGCCCGCCGCGATGACGAACAGGGTGTTCTCGGCGGACCGCGCGAGCTCCTCGGTGGCGGTGCTCATCGGGTCCGTGCAGTCGGTACGCGCCGGGTTGCCGAGGCTCATCGAGACGACGTCGGCCTTCTGCGCGACGGCCCACTCCATGCCCGCGATGATCCACGAAGTGGCGCCGGATCCACTGTCGTCGAGGACCTTGCCGTGCAGCAGTTCGGCGCCGGGCGCGACGCCCTTCTTCTTGCCGCCGCTCGCCGCGCCGGAGCCGCCGACGGTGGAGGTGGTGTGGGTGCCGTGCCCCTGGCGGTCCTCGTTGTCCGGGGAGTCCGTGAAGTTCTCCGTCGCGCCGATGCGGCCCTTGAGGTCGGGGTGACCGGCGTCGGCGCCGGTGTCGAGGACGGCGACCTTGGTGCCCTTGCCGTCGTAGCCCGCGGCCCAGGCCTCGGGGGCGTGCACCTGCTTGGTCGACCGGTCGAGGGTGGCCTCGACCTTGGCGTCGAGCCAGAGCTTCTTCAGGCCGGAGGCGGCACGGGACCTGGTGCCGCTGATCTCCGCCCAGAAGGCGGCCGCCTTCTTCTTGTCGGCCTTGAGGGCGATGCCGTCGACGGACGCGAGGACGGGGCCGCGCTCGGCGCCGCGCGGGGTGGCGGGCACCGCGCGGGCGACGTCGACGGACCGGTCGTACACGGCGATGAGCGGCAGGTCCCCGGTGTGCGCGTCGTCGTAGCCCTGGCGGACGAGCCCGGTGACGTTGAAGAGTTCCTCGTCGACGCGGCCCGCGGCGATCGCGTGGACGGCGCCCTCGGGGTAGACGTACAGGTCCTTGCCGGACTGCCGGGTCTGGATCAGGGGCGTGGTGCCGTTCTTCGCGGGCAGCGCGGTGGCGCCGGCGCGGCCCGTGCCGTCGTGCGTCACCAGGATCCGGTCGCCGGTGACGAGGGTGACGACGGAGCTGCCCTCCCGCTGCGGGGCGGCGCCCGTCAGCGGCCTCTTGCCGCCGGTGTCCGCGGGTGGCACGGCCACGGACGGAACGGCCGCGGTGACGGCGAGGGCGACGGCGGACGCCGCTCCCAAGGCCGTGCGCGCTATCGGACGCATCGCTCTCCCCAGGGGTCGATGGGCATGAAGAACCGCAGGCCGATTCGGCCCAAAGGCCGCAAAACCGGCCGCGGTTGGTGCTGCGGTGGCGTCACCTTGTCATTGGGACGGGGGGTGCGGGGATGATGTCCCGGGGCGGGTTTACGCCGTGGCCGTTTCCCGCCACGACGCCGCAGGTACGGAGCCTTGGGGAGGACGTCGCCGCATGCTGGCAGCGATAGGTCTGGACGAGACGCACGAGTCGGCGTACCGGGCGCTGGTGTCGGTGGGCGCCGCCGACGTGCCCGATCTCGCGCGCAGGCTGACCCTCGGCGAGCCCGAGACCGAGCGGACGCTGCGCCGCCTGGAGCGGCACGGGCTGGCCGCGCAGGCCTCCGGCAGAGCGGGCCGCTGGGTGGCGGCGCCGCCCGGCGTCGCGCTCGGCGCGCTCCTCACCCAGCAGCGGCACGAGCTGGAGAAGGCGGAGCTCGCGGCGACGCTGCTCGCCGAGGAGTACCGCGCGCAGGCCGCCGAGCCCACCGTCCACGACCTGGTCGAGGTGGTCACCGGGGCGGCCGCCGTCTCCCAGCGCTTCCTCCAGTTGCAGCTGGGCGCGAGCGCGGAGGTGTGCGCACTGGTGACCGGCAGCCCCATCGCGGTCACCGGCATGGAGAACAGCGCCGAGGAGCAGGCCACTCGGCGCGGCGTGAGCTACCGGGTGGTCGTCGAGCGCACCGTCCTCGACCTGCCGATGGGCCTCGTCGAACTGGCGACGGCGATCGGCCGCGACGAGCAGGTGCGCGTGGTGGACCGCGTGCCGACCAAGCTGGTGATCGCCGACGGCTCGCTCGCGATGGTCCCGCTGACCTCGCGCACGGCGGAGCCCGCCGCGCTGGTCGTGCACGCGAGCGGGCTCCTGGAGTCGCTCGCGGGCCTCTTCGAGGCGGTGTGGCGGGACGCGCTGCCGCTGCGGCTCGGCGAGGACGGCACGGTCGCCGAGGACGGCACGGAGGGGCCCGACGGCACGGACCTGGAGATCCTCTCGCTCCTGCTCGCCGGCCTCACCGACGCGAGCGTCGCCAAACAGCTCGACCTGGGCCTGCGCACGGTGCAGCGCCGGGTGAAGCGGCTGATGGAGCTCGCGGGCGTGACGACACGGCTCCAGCTGGGCTGGCACGCGTACGAGAAGGACTGGGTGTCGCGTCGGGGGCGAGGGGCGGGGCTCTGACCGCGGCCCTTCGGCCCTCGTCCGCCGCTGCGCCCGCAGGACTAACCTGACCTGCGGTTTCGCCGGATCTCCTGCACGCTGGGCAGATGGGAGCGTGGGAACTCCTGCTGGTCGGCGTGGTGATGCTGCTCGGCCTGTGCGGAGTACTGGTGCCCGGAGTGCCGGGACCGTGGCTGGTGTGGGCCGCGGTGCTGTGGTGGGCGCTCCAGGACCCGAACGGCCTCGCCTGGGGCGTCCTGGTCGGCGCGACCGTCGCGCTGCTCGCGGCGCAGGCCGTGCGCTGGCAGCTGCCGCCCCGCAGGCTGCGGGAGAGCGGGGCGACCGGCCGGATGGCGGTCTTCGCGGGCGCCGGGGCGCTGCTGGGCTTCTGCGTGGTGCCGGTGCTCGGCGCGATCCCCGGCTTCATCGGCGGCATCTACGCCGGGGAGCGGCTCCGTCTGGGGGGCCACGGCGAGGCGGTGGCGGCGACGCGGACGGCCATGCGGATGGGCGGGAGCAGCGTGCTGACCGAGCTGTTCGCGTGCCTGTTGATCGTGGGGGCGTGGCTGGGGGCGGTGTTCTGGGGGTGAGGCGCCGAGGGCTTCCGGCGCCTCACCGACTCACTTCCCCGCGTCCGGTCCGTCCGCGAACTGCGGCAGGACCATCTCGACCAGCGCGTCGACGTCCGCGTCGACCATCGGCTCCCCCGTCATGCCCATCCGGTGGAGCAGGACTCCGACGACGACGTCGATGAGGAAGAGGACCCGCTGCTCCGGCTCGTCGAGCGCGTCCTGGAGCGCGATCCGGTAGGGGTCCTGCAGCCGCTCGGAGAGGATCACGCGCAGGGCGGGATCGCTGACGGCGTCACTGAACACACCGGCGAACGCGTCGCCCACCCCGGGTTCCCCGATCGTCCTCGCGATCCAGCGGATGGTCGAGGAGATGATCTCGGCGCGGTTCGCACCCTCCAGCGGCGCCGGGCCGAACGCGTCCAGGAGGCAGTCGACGATCAGCGCCCCCTTCGTCGGCCAGCGCCGGTAGACCGTCGACTTGGCGACACCGGCCGCGGCGGCGATGCGCTCGACGGTGGCGCGCGCGTACCCGAGCTCGTGGACCGTGCCGAGTGTCGCGGCGAAGACCGTTTCGTGGATGCCGGAGCGCGGCCGGCCGGGCCCTCTGACGGATCCGCCGCTGGAAGTACTCGAAGCCATACCCACACGATACCTTTTTCCGCTACCTTGAGTATCGATACTTCGGGTCGCGTAATCCTCTACACGGAAACTCCCTGGTCACACCTGCCCTGAACACGGACGAGAGGGACGACATGAACGAGATCACCGCCACGTCGACTGCCGCCGCCACCGCCGCGGGGCGCCCGCCGGAGCCGGACTGGCCGACGGTCACACCCGAGGAACTGGCCGCCTACAGCGCGGCCGAGAACCGCTTCCGGGCGTCCGACGCGGCACGGGCGCTCACCGGCACGCCGGACCCCGGCGCCACGATCACCTGGGAGACGGTGACGCTGCCGGACCGCGAGGTCCGGGTCCGGGTGCACCGCCCGGCCGGACGGGACGACGGCCGGGGCCCGGACGGCGCGGCCCTGCCCCTCGTCCTGCACACGCACGGCGGCGGGTACGTGGGCACGGCCGTGCAGAGCGACTGGGTCACCAGCCACCTCGCCGCCCGGCTGCCGGCGCTCGTCGTCTCCGTCGAGCACCGCCTCCTGTCCCCGGACACTCCCCTGGCGGCGGCCGCCGACGACGGCTGGGACGTGCTCCGGCACGTGGTGCGGAACGCCGAGCGGTGGGGCGTCGACCCGGCGCGGACCGCCGTCTTCGGCGAGAGCTGCGGCGCCCTGATCAACACGCTGGCGGCGCTCCGGGCCCGGGACACCGGCCTGCGGCTGCGGGCGCAGGTGCTGGTCAACCCGGCCGTCGACGTGACGGAGGCGATGCTCGAGCACGACTCGATCGCCGCGTACGACCGCACCCCGACCCTCGCCGTGTCGCAACTGGACCTGTTCCGGCGGCTCGCCGTGCCGACGGGCACGGACCCGCGCCCGCTCTCGCCCCTGCACGCCGACGACCTCGGCGGACTGCCCCCGACGCTCGTGGTCGTGCCCACCCTCGACCCGCTGGCCGACCACGGCCGCCGCTACGCCGAGCGGCTGGAGGCGGCGGGCACGCCCACCCGGCTCACCGAGTACGCGGGCGCGGGCCACGCGTTCCTCAGCCTGCCGGGCCTCGTACCGCAGGCCGAGGCCGCGCGTACGGAGATACAGGAGTTCCTCCGGGCCGCGCTCGGCGCCTGAGGACGAGACGAAGGGAGAACACCGCAATGACGAAGTCGCATACGCCCCGGACGGCACCGGCGACGAGAACGGCACGGCATGGGCGAGGGGCGCTCGCGGCGATGTACGCGGGCCTCGGGCTCACGGTCGCCGCGACGGCCCTCCCGTACGTCGACCGCGCCACGACCCACCTGCTGGCCGACCACGTCCGGGCCGGCTACCCCGCCTACACGGAGGCGCGCGTCGACGCGGCCGTGACCACGTACGTGGCCCTGCTGACCGTCATCGGCGCGCTCGGCGCCGCCGCCTGGCTCTGGAGCGCGTGGGCCGTCAGGGCGGGCAAGAGGTGGGCCCGCCCCATGGCCACCACGCTGTTCGCCCTCGGCGCGGCCATCGGGCTGACCGGCCTGCTCACCGAGGACACCTCGGGCGACACCGGCCTGCCGCCGGCGCTGGGCTGGGCCGGGATGGCGCCCGGCCTGGCGGCGCTCGTGGCGATCGCGCTGCTGTGGAGGCGCCGGGAGGAAGCGCGATGAGGACGGACGCCACGAAGGGGGAGACCACGGCGCACCCGAAGCGCATCGGCATCATCGGGGTGGGCGAGATCGGCCGGGCCATGGTGACGGGTCTGTGCGAGGGAGACGGGGACGGAAGCGGCGGGCCGCCGGAGGTGTTCCTCTCCCCGCGGGGCGCCCGCACGAGCGCGGAGCTGGCCGCACGGTACGACCGGGTGCGGGTCTGCGCCGACAACCAGGACGTGGTGGACCGCTCCGAGGTGGTCGTCGTCGCGGTACGAGGAGGGGACCGGCACGAGGCGCTGGCCGGGCTTCGGGTGCCCGGCGCCAGGATCGTGGTGAACGTGATGTCGGGCGTGCCGAACGACGAGCTGCGTGAACTGCTGGGCACAGAGGCGGAGTTGGTGCGGGCCATCCCGCTGCCCTCCGTACGCGAACGCCGCTCGGTCACGGTGACGTATCCGTCCCACCCGGTGGTGGACGCGCTCTTCGAAGGGCTGGGCGGGGCGCAACCCGTCACGGACGAGGCGGACTTCGACGTCTTCTCCGCACTGACGGGGACGCTGACCGCGCACTACGGTTACCTCGCGACGCTCACCTCGTGGGCCGCGGAGCGGGGCATCGCCACGGACGTCGCCGACCGCTACGTCCGCGGACTCTTCCAGGGCGTGGGCCGGGCGCTGGGCGACGGGTCCCGCTCCCTCGATCAGCTGGCCGCCGACCACGAGACGCCGCGCGGCAACAACGAACGCATCCGGACCAGTTGGTTCACCCCGTCCAACGCCGAGGCCCTGCGCGAGGCGCTCGACGGCCTCCTCGCCGGTCTCCGTTGACCCCGCGCGCCGCGAGGTACGCGTGCGAAGCTCGCGGCATGACGGAATTCAGCGAGGCCGAGCGCGCGTACCTGGCCGCCCAACGCCTGGGACGCATGGCCACGGTCGACCCGAAGGGCCAGCCGCAGGCGAACCCCGTCGGCTTCTTCCCCCAGCCCGACGGCACGATCCTGGTGGGCGGAAATGCCCTGGGCACCACGAAGAAATGGCGCAACCTCCTGGCCAACCCGAAGGTGTCCCTGGTCGTCGACGACATCGTGAGCCTGGACCCGTGGCGGGTGAGGGGCCTCGAGATCAGAGGCGAGGCCGAACTCCTCACGGGCCCACACGACCTGGGCCCCCACTTCAGCGAGGAAATCATCCGCATCCATCCACGCCGGATCCATAGTTGGGGCTTGGAGCCGGGCTGAGGCCGGGACAAGAGGACTTCCTTTTTCCGGGAGCCCTCCCTCTCCCCTCGTGTCACGAAAAGGACGGCTGCCTTGGGAGAAACGACAAGCACCATGGACGGCGCATCGCCGGCGCGGAAGAATTGCCCCCTGGAGCCGTGCGACAGCGGGGGCCTGCCGAATGAGCGTGCCGCGGAACGGTGTCGATTGGGCAGTGATTGCCGTCTCCACACTCGGCACTCTGACATCGGTGGTGGTCGCCGCTTCACAGCAGCGCCCGGCGTCGGCGATCGCCCTGATGATCGCGATCGGCTGCGCCGCCCTCGGCGGTGCCGCACTGACCTGGACCCGGCGCGCGGGCGACGGATCCCTTCGTGTGCGGGCGCGATGGCGTATCGCCTCGTCAGCGGCCTGCCTCTTGGTCGTCGCGGCCATGGTCGTCACGCCGCTCGCCCCCGGCACCGGGAGGCCCGTACGCCACCACGTGCTCGGCTTCAGCGACGCCGGGTACGACGTGCGGATCCAGGGAATTTCGGTGGCCCAGTCGAAATCCGGATACCGCACTTCCCTGGCCGTCCTCAATGACGCGGCCAGTCCGTACGTCATCGACCGCCTGGGCCTGCGCGTCGACTTCGTCACCATGACCGGAGTCAACGGATGCCACGACCAAGGCGCGTCGTACCGATTCACGGACGTCATCAACGTCACGCGAACCGAAGACCCGAAACGTCAGAAAGTGGAGGGGACGGCCAAGGGATCGGACGAGTACGCCTACACGACCACGGGCTCGCTGCACGAGGGCTGCGTGGACGGGAGCCTCGAGTTCTCGGTGGACGTCGGCATCGCGCTGCCGGCCAAGCAGTCGGTGAACGTAGATCTTGAGTTCCCGAAGACATTCCGCGTGGTCGACGTCACCCGAGGTTTCTTCGGTGACGGCGGGCGCGCCCAGCCCACCTTGACGCTCCCGGTGGAAAAGGGCCGCACCCTCGCATCCAAGCACGCGGAGGGCACGTTCTCCGTTTCGCTGGGAGTCGGGGACTCGACAGTGAGCCGCGACCATTCCGTTCCGGCCGAGATCCGGGGGTTCCAGTAGCAGCCGTGGGCGCCTGCGGTGTCCCCCACGAGGCGCCGCCGGACTTCGGCTACTCGGGCGTCGCCGCCCGGAGATGGCACACCGCGTACGAGCGCCACGGGCGCCACGTGTCGAGGGTCGGGGTCGGTTCGTCGGGTGGGGAGACATCCGGGTCGCCCAGGGCCCGCATTCTGATCAAGGCGATGGTCCGTGCGGTCATGCCGGGCAGCGCGCGGAGCGTCGCCTCCGCGTCGTCGCGGTCGGCGCCCGCGTCCAGGCGCAGGGTTCCGTCCGCGAGCGCCCCGGCCAGCGCGCCGAGCGTGCCCGGCTCGTCCGTCAGGTCGGCGGGGGCGGGAAAGACGTGGGTGAGCGTTCCGCACGCGGCGTCCAGCGCCTTCCCGTACCGCTCCACCAGACGTTCCGCCGCCTCCCTGCCCACCAGCGCGCGCACCGCGAACTCCTCGGGGTCCGCCGCCCCCGGCGAGCGCAGCCCCGGCCGGGCGGCCACCAGCGGGGCCAGCCGGGCGTCCGCGCCGAGCCGCTCGTCCACCGCGTACGGATCGGCGTCCAGGTCGAAGAGCCGGCGCAGCCGCTGCACGGCCGTGGTGAGGTCGCGCAGGTCGGACAGGTGCAGGCGGGCGTCCAGCCAGCCGCCCCGGTGCACGGCCTCGGTGTGCGAGCCGCCTCCCGTCGTCGGAGCGCCCACGGGGTGCGTCTCCTCGACGGCCACGATCCCCGTCCCGTACGGCAGCCGGAGCGTACGCCGGTACGTACGGGCGCCGCGCTCGCCGGTGACCTCCTCGATCCCGGCGACCGCCTCCCCCGCGAGCAGGTCGAAGACGGCACGGGCCTGGTAGGGGCCCCGGTGGGCGAGTCGCAGCGGGATGCCCGCGGCCGGCGTCGCCCGCGCCGCGCCCCGCTTGGGGGCGGCGGCGCGCAGGGCGGTCGGCGTGAGCGCGTACACCGCCCTGATCGTGTCGTTGAACTGCCGCACGCTGGCGAACCCGGCGGCGAACGCGATCTCCGTGATCGGCAGGTCCGTCGTCTGCAGCAGCACCCGCGCGGTGTGCGCCCGCTGGGCCCGCGCCAGGGCGACCGGGCCCGCGCCCAGCTCGGCGGTGAGCTGGCGCTGCACCTGCCGGGCGCTGTAGCCGAGGCGCACGGCGAGCCCCGGGACGCCCTCGCGGTCCACGACGCCGTCGCCGATCATGCGCATCGCGCGGCCCACCACGTCGGCGCGCACGTTCCACGCGGCGGAGCCGGGGACGGCGTCCGGGCGGCAGCGGCGGCAGGCGCGGAACCCGGAGGTCTGGGCGGCGGCCGCGGTGGCGTAGTAGCGGACGTTCTGGCGCTTGGGGGTGACGGCGGGGCAGCTGGGGCGGCAGTAGATGCCGGTCGTCTCGACGGCGAAGAAGAACTCTCCGTCGAAGCGGGCGTCCCTGCTGCGCACGGCCTCGTACCTGGTCTCTTCATCGATCACGCCATCCATTGTGGGCCGGGACCGGCGCGCGGGCTGGCGGGATTCGGACACGGAGGTGGGGCGCGCCCCAGAAGCCCCGCAGAAGCCCGCAGAAGCCCGTAGACCCGTAGACCCGTAGAAGAGTGAGGCGCCCCGTACAGACGGGCGGGGAACCGCGCGAGCGATCACGACCGCCGCGCGGTTCCCCGCCCCCCTCACCGTCCGAGCCGGCGCGGCGCTACCGCACGCGCCCCCGCTTCGCCTCCATCGCCGCGCGCCCCTCCGCGCCCCGCAGCCGCCACTCGCGGCGCAGCTCCGCGCGGAGCCGGGCGTCCGTCTTGGCGACGATGCGCTGGTTCTCGCGGATCAGCTTGCGGTAGCTGTCGAGGCGGCGTTCGGGCAGCGTGCCGTCCTCGACGGCGGCCAGGACCGCGCAGCCCGGCTCCGCGGTGTGGGCGCAGTCGTGGAACCGGCACTCCTCGGCCAGGTCCTCGATCTCGGAGAAGACCTGCCCGACGCCGGTCTCGGCGTCCCAGAGGCCGACCCCGCGCAGCCCGGGGGTGTCGATGAGGACCCCGCCGCCGGGCAGCAGCAGGAGGTTGCGGGTCGTCGTGGTGTGCCGGCCCTTGCCGTCGACGTCACGGATGGCCTGCACCTCCATGACGTCGTCGCCCGCGAGCGCGTTGGCCAGCGTCGACTTGCCGGCGCCGGACTGGCCGAGCAGCACCGACGTGCCGCCGGAGACGACGGCGGCGAGGACGTCGACGCCCTCTCCGGCCGCGGCGCTGACCGGCAGGACCTGCACGCCGGGCGCCGCGGTCTCGACGTCCTCGACGAGGTGCGCGAGCGTGGCGGCGTCCGGCACGAGGTCGGCCTTGGTGAGTACGACCACCGGCTGCCCGCCCGACTCCCAGCCGAGCGCGAGGAACCGCTCGATCCTGCCGAGGTCCAGCTCGGCGGCGAGCGACACCGCGATGATCGAGTGGTCGACGTTCGCGGCGAGGATCTGCCCCTCGGACCGCTTGGACGAGGTGGAGCGCACGAACGACGAGCGACGCGGCAGATACGCCTGTACGTAGCGGGGGTCACCGCCGTCCGGGTCGACGGCGGCCCAGTCGCCGGTGCACACGACCTTCAGCGGGTCGCGCGGGGTGACGAACTCGGTGTCGGCCCGCACGATCCCGTCGGCGGTGACGACGTCGCACTGGCCGCGGTCCACGCGGACGACCCGGCCGGGGACGAGGCCCCGCTCGGCATAGGGGGCGAACTCCGCCGCCCAGCCCGCGTCCCAGCCGTAGGGGACCAGGGCGTGCGGGAGGGGCGAGGAGCCCAGGTGGGAGGAGAACGGAAGAGACGAGAAAGACAAGGGGAGACCCTTCGAAGGGTGGCCCCGGCGGCGCGCCGCTCGGCGCGGAGAGTCAGGTGTGGATCAGCCGGAGGCCACAGGGGTGGCAAGGAATTCCTGAGTGCGGGCAGCGCCCTGCTCGACGGCAATCACCGAAGGCCACCTCCTGGATCTCTCGTCCGTGCACCCGGCCTGTGGGGGCACGTCGTTCCCGTACGCGACGACTTGCGTGCGTCCGTGCTCAACGGCTTACGCGCATCCGTACGCGAGGACGTGCGCGCGCCCGTGCTCGAACGACGTGCGCGCCTCCGTGCTCAACGGCTGCGCGGCCGAGCGTACGGGACGGGGGCTCCCCCGCACCAACCATTTTTCCGTCCCCGTCCCCGGACCGACGGTCAGCGCCCGCCCGCCCACCACACGCCCCATCCCGCCAGCGCTGCCCCCAGAGCGGTCGCCGCGCCCCTGAGCACGTACCGCCCGAACAGCAGCCACGTGTGCCGGACCCACCCTCGCAGGACCTCTCCCGCCGACTTCCTCTCACGCTCTCGCATCGTTCGCTCCGCCTCTCCCACGTGTCGCTCACGTGCCTCTCCCGTGTGATGTGCGCAGCCACGGTCATGGCCACGCACCGACTGTCCCGCCCGGAACACCGGTGCGCCCGTGGCAACGCGTTGCCGGCGTGCGGGGCAACAGCGCGGCCTGTTGCCGAATCCCCGGCAACAGGCACGCGTCGGGTCCGCAACCGATAGGACTGTGTGGTGCCGTCAGAACACTGGGCGGGCGGACACCTGAAGCCGCTGAGTCAGGATCTGCCCGCACTCGATCGGGACCTGGCCGACGCCCTGCGCGCCGCGTACAAGGTCACGGGGATGTCCCTCAGGGACTACGCCAAGCTGCATCCCCTGCATGCCTCGACGGCCAGCCGCTACCTCAGCGCGGAGCAGCTTGCGCCCAAGTCCTTCGTCGACAAGGCCGTCGAGCTGGCCGGTGACCGGCTCGCCCCGCACCAGATCGCGGCCCTGCGGGACCTCCACGACCGCAAGTCCAAGGAGGCCGCGGACCGTTCGCAGGACAGGGTCAGGACGCTTACGGCCCAGGTCCACCGGGCGCGGTCGGAGATCCGCGACCTGAAGCGCCGACTGGCCGCTTCCTCGGCGCACTCGACCGCCGCATCCCCCGGCCTCAGAGCCTCCGCCACCATCCCCCACGC
>NZ_LIRJ01000138.1 GCF_001419745.1 Streptomyces silaceus
CGCAGGGGCAGGGGTGGCGGCTGCGGTTGAGGCTTGTGAGCGGTCGGCGTCGGGGCGGCTGAGTGCTGGGGCCGACGGGACTGAGTGCGTGGCAACGGCCGGGCCGGGGCGCAGCGCGCTGAGGACCTTCAGCTGTTCGGCGGTCAGCTCGGAGAAGCGCGTCATCATCTTGCCCGCCAGCTGCAACTGGTCGGTGAAGAGAGCGAGGGCGGCCTCGTAGGCGTCGCCGCCGCTGGATGCCGGAGGCGGTGCCGGTGCGGCGGGCGAGGCTTGCACGGGTGTGGGCTGAGCGAACTGCGAGGCTTCGGCGGGGAACTGAGCGGGGACGGGGGAAGGCGCGGACACAGTCGGGCCAGCCGGAGTAGCGGGGGCGGTCGCAGCAGGGGCGGTCGCAGCGTCCGGAGGATCTGCGACCGGTTGTCGGGCGGCCGCGCGGGCCGACACGGTCTCGGCCAGCTTCCCCGGGGTGTCCACGTCGGTGAACAGTTCACGGACGGACACCCGCACGCCGAACTCGGCTTCCAGGGCCCGCGCCAGCGCCATGAGGGTCAGCGAGTCCGAGCCCGCGGCGACGAACGAGCGGTCAGGTTCGAAGGGTTGGCTCGGGACGGCAAGTCGGCCCGAGACAAAGGCGAGGACGTCGCCTGGGGTCACCGTCACTTCCACTGCTCCAATCCGCGATCCTCGTGCTCTCATGCCGCGCGCCGCCAATAGACACCCAGGCCGTCGATGTCCTGAATGGGGTCCGTGACCCCGGACTTGGCCCTCCAGTCGTGCACCGCCTCGGCGCACACGGGAATGTGGAAGTCGTCCACGATCACGAATCCGCCGGGCGACAACTTGGGATACAAGTGGTCCAAGGTGTCCATCGTCGACTCGTACAGATCGCTGTCCAAGCGCAGTACGGCGAGTCGATCGATGGGAGCGGTGGGAAGGGTGTCGCGGAACCAGCCGGGCAGGAACTGTACTTGGTCGTCGAGCAGGCCGTACCGCTCGAAGTTCCGGCGGACCGTGGCCAGATCGGTCGCCATGAAGTCGTTGTAACGGTCGGAGGCGAGTTGCCGGTCCCCTGCGTGGGTCGACGCGTCCGCCTTCGGCATGCCCTCGAACGAGTCCGCCACCCAGACACGCCGGTCGGTCACCTCGTACGCCTTGAGCACGGCCCGCATGAAGATGCAGGCCCCGCCGCGCCACACGCCGGTCTCGATGAAGTCGCCGGGAACGCCGTCCTTGAGCGCGGTCTTCACACAGTGCTCGATGTTCTCGAGCCGGCGTATCCCGATCATGGTGTGCGCGACGCTCGGCCAGTCGACGCCGAGTTTGCGGTTGAGCTCGTCATAGCCATCGGCGGGGGCCCAGCTGGCCGGTATGGGCGGATCCTCGTAGATCGTGTTCGCCAGTACCTTCTTCATGAGATCCAGGTAGAGCTGTGCGGTCGACTCCATGCGACGGTCCTGTCATTAGGGGGCGCGCCTCACGCCTCGCGATTGCGCGGCGACCGGCGTGGTCCTGAGGAAGCCGCAACTTGATGATCGTCCTGAGCCCGGAGCGTCATGGTTTGAGCCATCACTCCGGGGGCGCCCGTGACGCGAGTTGAGAATGTGTTCGAATCATCAGGCACCTCTTCCCAGCCGACCAGGGCGGGTAAACCAGTGAAGTGGCAGGTCGGTTGGGTGAGCGGCGGCCTGGGGTTGGAGCGCGTTCGAGAACACCGACGACGGATGCACTCGGACCGCCTGACGCGGCGCATGTCTCATCGGCGCCGGTGCGGTGGGTCCTGGTCCGTCACACCTCGATGCGGCATTTCTTGGCTCTTCAACGACCAAGCGCCCCCGACCGGTTCGTGAGGCGGGGGCGACCGTGAGGGATCGGCAGATGGTGCCCCCCTGCTTGCGTTGTCGTGCGGTCGACACAGCAAGCTAGGGGTACGAAGGTGTGGGGCACGTCGACCAGTGGTTTGATCCGCGAGTCAACCGAGCGCGGCATCCGGGTAAACCTGGACGGTAGCCGCGCCGGAACCGACGGCCCGGCCTGCCCCGTCAGCTCTGCTGGGCGCGGTCGTACACCTTCTTGGCCGTGGTCTTCCAGATCTCGCCGAACATCTTGGTCGGCTCCAGGGAGTCGAGCGCGCTGTTGACCGAGACCAGCACACCCTTGCCGGTGGTGGCGTTGAAGTCGGCCAGCCACGGGCCGCCGCTGGAGCCGCCGCTCATGTCACAGGGAATGGCCTGCGTGCCGTCCTCCTTCTTCGCCGTACCGACACAGCGCAGGAGTTCCTCGCCGAGCTGCGGACGGGTGGCGGAGTAGCCGAAGGAGGAGACGGTGCCGCCGACGGGGCGGTTGAAGGCGATGTCCTGGCCGCCCACGACATCGGTGAGCTTCTTGCCGCTCTTGGCGGGTCGACGGTCAGTGCGGACATGTCGTTCTTCGAGTCGGTCTCCCAGGTGCGCGGGGTCGCGGCCTGGCGTACCGCGAACGCGCCGTGGGGCATCTTGCCCTTGTGGTAGGCGGGGACGAATACCATCGACATGTTGGTGTTGTAGGGGGAGGAGCCCCGGCGCACGCAGTGGGCGGCGGTCATCACCGTGGAGCGGTTGGCGCTCTTGACGGCGGTCGCGGTGCACCAGGTGTCGGCGCCGCTCGCGTTGACGAAGAACAGCCGCCCCACGGTCTTGAGGGTGGTGCCCCGCCACGGCTGGGCCTTGGGCCCGGTCGGGCCGAGGTCCACGGACTTCCCGACGGCCTTGATGCGGGCGGGCGTCCAGTAGGCGAGGGCGTCCTTGCGCTCCTTGGTGGTGAACTTCAGGACGGAGACCGGGTCGGCGGCGGCACGGGCCTGGACGGTCGCGGAGGTCGCGGCGGTCGCCGGGACCGGAACGGCAAGGGCGAGGGCCGTACCGGCCACGGCGAGCCCTGTGACCCGTCCGCGAAGACGCCGGGTCACGGAAGTGGTGGTCTCGGGCATGGTCGGCCTCTTCTCTGTGGCTGCGGACGGCTGACGGGCTGTCGGCCCGCACTGCTAGAGAGGGCTTCCGGGGCTTCGGTTGGCGCTGTCGATGATCTGTGACACAGAGGTCGGCGGACGGGACCGCTTCGCCGGCGCGGTGGGGCACGGCGATTGTCCAGTGCGGTCGAGTGGGGTGCCTTCACGTCTCGGCCGCGTCTCGGCGCGGGGGAACCTACGGTTTGTGCGTCACCCAGAGCATTTCCGCCGGCCAGCGGTGTGCCCAGTCGGTCGGGTCGGTCTCGTTGTAACCGTTGGGTGTTCCGAGGTCGGGCCGCGGCTCGATGAGGTCGTCGATGACGAGACCCGCGCCGCGCAGGACCTTGATCCAGCCGCCGTAGGTGAGCTGATAGCTGGTCGCGCCGTCGCCTTCGGCGATGGCGTTCAGCCCGAAGTAGTTCTGCTGCAGCGTCGTGGTCACGCGGCGGGCGGCTTCGTCGTAGCATGCTTCGAACCATGGGCTGGCGACGTTGAACACCAGGCGCCCGCCTCGGCCCAGGACGCGTGCGGCCTGCGGGACGGCCAGGTGCGGGGGCGCCCAGCTGAGCCCACCGAAGTCGCAGAACACCAGGTCGAAGCTGCCGTCGGCGAAGGGGAGTTGTTCGGCGGCACCTTGCACCAGCGGGTAGCGGGCCGCTCCCATCGCGTCTGCCGCCGCGGCGAGTTGGACTTCGGACAGGTCGAGCCCGACCACGGTGGCCCCCTCGGCGGCGAGCGCCCTGGACCACTGGCCGGCGCCGCAGCCGAGTTCGAGGACGCGCTTGCCGGTGACGTCGCCCAGGGCGTTCAGGTGCGCGTCGGGGATGGAGTACATGCCCCACAGCCGCGGCGCGGCGCCGATGCGTGGGTCGTGCTCGTGCTGGTAGGCGCTGCTGATCTGGTTCCAGAGTCGCCGGTTGGCGGGGATGCTGTCCACATGCCGACTCCAGCACTGCCTGCCGGGGGCGGTCAACACGATGAGGGCACGGGCCGGCCGTCGCCTCGGTCCGGCGGCTGAGCCTGTTGATACAGCGTCACCAGCACCCCGTGTACGGGGTCGTCCTCTGCACTTTCCTCGGCCTCGTCGACCAGGTTGGTGAGGATCTCGCCCAGTTCTCTCGCCTTCTCGGGACTGAGGCGCAGGTGGCGCAGGGTCAGGTGGGGCTCGGTGGGGGAGCGGTCCAGTTCCTGGGCGACCGCGGCGAGCATCGCGGCGGTGCCGGCCGCCTGGGGTTCGGCGACGACCATGCGGCGGGCCGTGCGCCGGTAGTACTGCTCGGTGCCGCCGCGGACCTGGCGGGTCTCGGCGATGTGGACCAGCCCGGCTTCGCGGAGCACTTTGAGGTGATGGGCCACGTTGCCCTTCTTCGCGTCGAGCTGCGCCGCGAGCCGGCTGATGGTGGCAGGCCGTTGGGTCAGGGCGAAGAGCAACCGCTGGCGCAGCGGGTGGGCGAGCGCCGCGAACTGCTCGGGGGCGCCGATCTCCAGGACATCCTCAGGCGGCGGCATGGGGGAAGGCTGATCTCGCATACCGAAAGTGTCTAAACTCTTTGACGCTTTCGCAAGGGCAGTGCTCTACTCCCTGCCATGACGACACTCACGAAGCTTCTCCCTGCCCCCGCACCCGCCCCTGTCATCGACGAGACGGTCCGCCTGCTGACCGAGCACTATGTGTTCCCCGACACGGCCGAGCAGCTCGCAGGCCTGCTGCGACAACGCCTCACCGAGGGCGCCTATGACGTCGAGGATGCCGAGGAGCTCGCCCGTCTGGTCACCGCGGACCTGCAGTCCGTCAACGGCGACCGGCACCTGAGACTGAAGCACCACGCCGACCCGGTGTCCCCGGAGCGGGGGGCCGCCACCTTGGACGCCATGCGCCGGGACTTCGACACCTCGCTGGGCGGTGCGCCCCGGGTGGAGTTGCTCGACGGAGGTGTCGCGGTGGTGGAGCTGGCGCCGATGCTGTTTCCGTTGGAGTGGGCGGCCGAGCCGCTGGGCGCCGTGCTCACCCTGGCGTCCCGCGCCCAGGCGCTGATCGTGGACCTCCGCTCCAACCGGGGCGGCGACCCGGACACGGTCGCCTTCGTCTGCAGCTACCTCCTGGACGAGCGCACCCACCTCAACACCATGCACTGGCGCGGCGGCGGGCGCAGCGAGCAGTCCTGGAGCCTGCCGTACGTTCCCGGCGCGCGCTTCGGTGGCAGCAAGCCGTTGTACGTGCTGTCCAGTGACAGCACCTTCTCCGCCGCTGAGGAACTGGCGTACGACCTCCAGCAGCTCGGCCGCGCCGTCGTCGTCGGCGAGCGCACCCGCGGCGGCGCACACCCGTGTCAGGGGTGGACCGTGCACCCGCACCTGGAAGTCACCGTCCCCGTCGGCCGCGCCGTCAACCCCGTCTCCGGCGCGAACTGGGAGGGCACCGGTGTGCAGCCGGACGTCCCCTGCGCTGCTGCCGACTCCCTCGATCACGCGCACGGACTGGCCCTCGCCCGACTGGCAGGTTGAACCGGTCCGGCTCGTTGCGGAGTCAGCCGCCCGGCGCATGGCCAGGATCGCGCGGGCCGCGGTGCCCAGGACCCGCCCGCCTGACCGGCCAGTAGATCCGGCGCAACTCGTCCAGGAAGAAGGCGTGGAAGCGGGCGAGCGCCGCCGCGGAGTGTCGGCCCGTCGTGCGGAAGGTGGTGAGCTGGCGCAGGAAGTCGGGCAGAGAGATGCGCAGGGTTCCCGCGGCGACGATGTCTGCCGTGGGGTCCTCGCCCTGGGGCACGTGCCCTTCCAGGAGGACGTACGGCAGCGTGGTGGTCGCCGGCCAGATCCTCGTGAGTCCTGCGGGAGCGAGGTCCTTGACGCCGATCATCGTGCGGGCGGCACCGGTGCTGTCGGTGAGGAACAGCCGGTAGCGCAGTTCACGATGGTCCCGTGTCCGGCCGGCGCCGAAGAAGTGGAACTCGCCGTCGGTCACCGGACGCCGGCCGCCCAGGCCGCGCGCCTCGATCCAGCCGTCGGCGCGCGCGACATGCTCGGGCCGTGCCAGGAAGTCGTCGATGTCCTCGATGGTGAGCGTGAGCCGGACGCGGAGCGGTTCACGCGCGGGGGAGCGCTGGGCGGCACGCGGATCACTCAGCCCCCTCGCGAAGCTGCCCTTCATCGTCTCGGTGAACTGCACCGAGCTGTGCTGAGGGTAGGTGGCCGAGGCCAGTGACGTCGCGCCGGACGACGGGGTGGGTGTCGCGGAGTCACGCTTCTCCAGCAGCCGGGTGCAGGCCCGGTCGGCCAGTGCCGCCACGGTCAGGGCAGGGTTGGTGCCGACCGGACCCGGCAGCGCCGCGGCGTCCATGACGTACAGGCCCGGATGCCCGTACACCTCGCCGAACTCGTCGCAGACACCCTCCACTTGATTCCTTCCCATGGGCGCTCCGCCGCAGGGGTGGACGGTGATGATCCTCTTGAGAAGCCAGTGCGGGCTGTCCGCGTAGCGTCCGTCGAGAGCCTCGGACACGGCACGCAGGGCGGCGCGCAGGCGTGCGTAGTGCTGGGCACTGCCGGCCGTGGACCACTCGGCGTCCAGGGCGCCGCGGCGCAGCACGAGAAGTCCGTCCGGCGTGTCGCGGCCCATGCCGAGCAGCGGCAGAGAGGTGTCCGACAGGGCTCCGCCGTCCAGGAGGCCGGCGAGCGAGGCGGAGACGGTGCCCGGGTCGCCCACGGTGTGCGCGGCGAGCTGCCGCAGCAGGAAGCGTCCCGCCCGCCCCGCGTCCTGGGGCAGGCCGGCCGCTTCGACCAGCCAGCTGACGAAGGCCGGATAGCCGCCGTCCTGGATGTAGGCGCCCCGTCCTGGCGGCGCGAAAGCATGTTGGTCCTGTCCGTCGAGGTCGTCGGGCAGCCGGATGGTGCTGGTGATGACCGGGCCGCGGGTCGGGTCCACGCTGGAGGGGCGAGCGCCGTGACGGTCCTTGGTGCGGACGGCGAACGAGAGGATGTCGCCGTTGCCGGAGAAGCGTGTGCCCAGGGCCGCGCCGATCCCGGGGAGCTGTCGGCGGCTGCGCAGCAGGAGGTACGAGGTGCCGTAGGTGCCGGCGGCCAGGACCAGCCGGTCGCAGAGGAGGGTGCGGACCGGTATGCGGTCGGCGGGTACACCCTCCTGGGTGGGGTCGTGCCGTACGTAGTCGACTTCGTAACCGCCGCGAGCGGTGGGCCGGATCGTGCGTACCTCGTGTCCCGTGCGCAGATCGGCGCCGTGCTGTCGGGCGGCCGAGAGGTAGGTGAAGTCGAGGCTGTTCTTGGCTCCCTCGTTGCAGCCGATGTTGCACTCCCCGCACAGCCGGCACGTCCGTCGGGTGACCCCGTGCAGGTTCCCGCCGTCCGCTTCGACGATCGGCAGACCGATGCCGGGCCGGCCGCCGGGCTCGGGCGCGAAGCTGACGGCGAGCGGCGGGAGGAAGTGCTGGAGGGCCAGCCGGTCGGCCGCGGTGCGCATCGCCCGGACCTTGGGCACGTCGTCGTATCCCGGGTGATCCGCGGGATACGGCGTGGGAGTCAGTACCCGCTCGACCGCGTCGTAGTGAGGATCGAGGTCCGCGCGGGTCACGGGCCAGGACTCGTAGCCGCCGCCCGGCAGCTGCTCCCGGTCGACGAACCAGCGTTCGTCCTTGCGCAGCAGCACGTTGGCGTAGATGAGTGAACCGCCGCCGAGGCCGCTGGCGACGACGGAGTCGAAGTGGCGGAAGCCCCGCACGTCGAACAAGCCGTAGGAGCCGGCCTCAGGCGCCCAGAAGGCACGGGCGGCCTGGGCGGGGGAGCGGGCGAAGCTGCCCGGCGGATAGTCCCGGCCGCGCTCCATCACCACCACACCAAGACCGGCCTGCGCCAGTCGGCAGGCGGCGACCGAGCCGCCGAACCCCGAGCCGACGACCAGGGCGTCCACCTGCTCGGTCGCGGTCCTGTCCCGGGCCATGTCAGACCGCCCGCCGTCGGATGAAGTCCAGGATCAGCGGAAAGACGTCCAGGTGGGCCTTCTTGCCGATGATCGGGTCCAGATAGCCGTAGCCGGGCAGGACCGCCACCTCGTGCCGGTCGGGGACGACCCGGTCGAGCTCCTGGTGACAGACGACGTTGGAGTCGCTGAAGACGTGGTTGTTCTGCCCCGTCATGAAGAGGATCGGCGTGCTGATGTCGGCGGCGTGCGCGAGATAGTCGTCGGGCAGCGCCGCGTGGCGCCGGTCGCCGGGGTCGTACTTGACCGCGTGCCCGGCCCGCACCATCTTCCGGATGTGCCGGTAGTAGTGCAGGCCGGTGGGCCCGAGCAGATCGGCGATCCGGTCGTGCGTCCGCGGCTCCAGGTTGGCGTGGCTGTACAGGGCGGGCCAGCCGGCGCCCCACATCAGACTCACCAGATGGCACGCGGAGTTGTCGCACTCGGGGTGCCCGAGCGACACCAGTTTCGACAGCGCCCAGGAACGCGTGAAGCGAGCCGATGCCCCCATCCGGGGATCGATGGCCGACAGTCCCAGGGCATGCTCGAGCAGGGGCGGGGCCAGTTCGATCTTCCACCGGGACCAGCCGGGCACCTTGACGACCAGGCCCACGCTCTGCGCGACCATACTGGCGATCCCCGTGACGGTGCCCGCGGCCAGGCTCATGCAGAACGACGCGGAGCCCAGGCAGTGGGCGACGACGTGGATGCGCCGCTGCCCGACGTGCCGACGCAGTTCGTCCATCATGGCCGGGTGGTCGTAGTGCACGACGTCGTCGATCGAGGAGTCCCCGGGTTCGGTGTTGTACGGATACCGATTGCTCATCCGTAGGTCGACGGTCCACACATCCGAAAAACCGTGGTCCAGGAGATAGGTGGCCATGTTGTAGTGCTCGGGCATGATGAACAGGTCGCTCGATGCGGTCAGGCCGTGCATCAGGAGTACGACGTCGTCGCTCTCACCCCGCTGAAAGCGGGTCAGGTGCAGGGCCAGCCCATCCGAGGTGGTGAACGGATGCGTCGAGATCCGCGCATCCGGCACTCCCTCCAGCGTGTGCCGGACAATGCCGTGCCGCATGACCAGGCCCCCGTCTCCGCGTTGCGCTTCGCCAGGGTGAAAACGCTAGGGGCCGCGGCCAAGTGCCCACATCCCACCGGCGGGTGATCTGTTCCTAGGTCTCTGGCGGTAGGGCCGTGGTGGTTCCAACCAGCGCGGTACGGGGGAGTAGGCCACTGGTATGAGGGGCGCGACCGGCGCCGTCCGTTCCCTCGTCAGCGCGTGACCCGGTCCGCCGCTTCCCGGGTGATGTCGGCGTAGAGACGGAAGAGGACCGGGCGGGCTTCGCCCTGGTCACGTTCGTACAGGGCCGCCCAGCACTGGGCGATCTGCTCCCGCGCCCGGGTGCCGGGCCAGGGCCGGGGCAGGAGCTGCGGCGGCAGCAGCGGATCGGGCTCCATGGCGCGGGTGAGTTCGGCGGCCAGCTCGACAGCGATGGTGAGGAGCGCGGACGAGGACAGTTCGGCAGGGCCGGTGAGCCGGGCGAGACGGGGCCGGGCGATGCGGCCGAGGCGGTGGTAGCGGTCGGCGATCTCCTGCAGGGGCCACAGCCGGCGGGCGAGTTCGGCAGGCTCCTGGGTGTCGCCCCTGCGCAGGTCCGTCGTGGTGAGCAGGGTGAGCGAGCCGTGGGCGCCGAGGCGGTGGGCCGCTTCTTCGACGTACGGTTCCCACGCGTTGGCGCAGACGTACAACCCGCCCTGGAGCGGGGCGCCACCGAGGTGGACGAGGGTCTCGCGCAGGGTGTCGCGGGCGGTGCGCGCCGACTCGGGCACCGAAGGGTGCTGGACGCAGGTGGCGCGCTGACGGTCACGTCCTACCCGGACGCGGCCCATTCGCTGCTCAAGCAGTCCATTGAGCAGTCGGACCTCAAGATCACCTTTACCGCGCTCTTCTCTCCCCGCTCGCTCTTCGCGGACGGATTCCTGGACAGCCAAAGGCGGTTCCTCGGGGAGCTCGGCCGCGGCGGCCACGCCAGTCCATGAAGCGTCCGTGAACTCGGCCCGCTGAACCGGCTGTTCGGGGAACCGTCGAGCGCCGGGGCCTCGGCGGTGTGGGCGCGCGGAGGCGTACCCGCGCCGAGGGGCGCGGTTCCTCGGTCAGCCTCCGTGCGCCGTGAGCGTGTATCCCTCCGGGCCCTCGAAGGAGAACTTCGGCCCGAAGGGGCTGTCCGCCATGGGTTCGACGATCTTGATGCCGGCGGCGACCAGCTGGTCGTGGAGCTGGTGGGCGTCGGTGGTGCGGAACCAGAGGATCACACCGAGGCCGGGCCGTGCGGTGTCGCCGAGGTCGACGCCGGGGAGGGGCGCGCGGACGGCGAACGGGGTCGGCTTGGTGTCGAACACGACCGCGTGCGGCGGTGAGACGGCGGCTCGCCGCAGACCCAGGTGCCGCTCGCAGAAGAGCGCCGCGGCTTCCACGTCGTGGACCTGCAGGGCGACGAAGTCGGGACCGTCGATGGCAACAGACATGAGCGTGCCTTTCCCTCTTATTCGATGTCAGGACTTTGACATCGGAGATTAGGGCTCGGCGACCTTCATGTCAAAATGCTGACATGGATGAGAGTGTGTCGACGGAGTCGTCAGGTCCCGCGGACGATGTCACCCACCACGTGGGGTACCTGCTCAAGCGGGCCCAGGCCGCCTTGCGCGCCGCCATGGACAAGGTGCTGCGCGAGCACGGGCTGACCGTGCCGCAGTACTCCACCCTTGAGCTCCTGGCCCAGCGGCCCGGCATGTCCAACGCCGACCTCGCCCGCGCGACGTTCGTCACCCGGCAGTCCGGGAACGTCGTCCTGCGGGGCCTGCAAGAGGCGGGGCTGATCACCCGCCCCGCCGCGGCCGATCACGGCCGGGCCCGGCCCGCGCGCCTGACCGACGAGGGGCGGAGGCGTCTCGCCGCGGTCCAGGCCGCCGTGTACGCGATCGAACAGCGCATGGTCGAGGCGATGCCGCCCGAGCGCGTATCGGCGCTCCTCGCCGACCTCCGCCGCATCTCGGAGGTCCTGGAGGACTGATCCGCCCTTGGGTGTGCCGGGGAGTGAAGGTCCCGCAGGGGTGCCGCCTCGGTGGGGGTCGAGAGGCAGGCCTGCGCAATGCGCGTCCCGCGGGGTTGTCACGACGATATGTTTACGTAAACATATCGAGTGGGCCCACCTCGCCCCCGTACCCGTCCTCACGAGCAACAGGAGCAGCACACCCATGCCAGTTCTCCAGGCAGACAAGGCCGGTTTCCTGCTTGACGGTCGGCCTTTCCGGCTCCTGTCCGGTGGGCTCCACTACTTCCGGGTCCACCCGGAGCAGTGGCCGGACCGCCTGCGCAAGGCCCGACTGATGGGCCTCAACACGGTGGAGACGTACGTACCCTGGAACCTCCACCAGCCGAGGCCCGACCGCTTCCACCTGGACGAGGGCCTCGACCTTCCCCGGTTCCTCGACTTGGCCGCCGCCGAGGGCCTGTACGTCCTGCTCCGCCCGGGCCCGTACATCTGCGCCGAATGGGAGGGCGGCGGCCTGCCGTCCTGGCTGCTCGCCGAACCCGGCATACGGCTGCGCTCGTGCGACCCGCGGTTCCTGGCGGCGGTCGACGACTACTTCACGCGATTGCTCACCCCGCTCCGCACCCGCCTGGCCTCGCAGGGCGGCCCGGTCCTGGCCGTGCAGGTGGAGAACGAGTACGGGGCGTACGGCGACGACACCGCCTACCTGGAGCACCTCGCCGACTCGCTGCGCCGCTGCGGGGTCGACGTTCCTCTCTTCACCTGCGACCAGCCGTCCGACCTGGAGCGGGGCGCACTGCCCGGCACCCTCGCGACGGCCAACTTCGGCAGCCGCTCGGCCCACCACCTGGCGGCCGTGCGCGGATCGCGGCCGGACGGGCCGCTGATGACGACGGAGTTCTGGATCGGCTGGTTCGACCGCTGGGGCGCCCACCACGTGGTCCGCGACGCCGACCAGGCGGCCCGCGAGCTGGACGAACTCCTCGGCTCCGGCGCCTCGGTCAACTTCTACATGTTCCACGGAGGCACCAACTTCGGCTTCACCAACGGTGCCAACGACAAGCACACGTACCGGCCCACCGTCACGTCGTACGACTACGACGCGCCCCTCGACGAAGCGGGCGACCCGACGGAGAAGTACACCGCCTTCCGCGAGATCATCGCCAAGTACGCGCCCGTACCGAGCGAGCCCGTCCCCGCGCCCGGCCCCAAGCTGGCGCACGCCGCGGTCACCCTGACCGAGCATGCCGAACTCCTGCCGAACGCGGACGCGCTGGCGCCGGCCGTCGCAGCGCGCCGCCCTCTCACCATGGAGGAACTGGAGCAGGACTTCGGCTTCGTCCTCTACGAGACCTCTCTGCCCTTGAGGGGCCCGGCCCTGCTGGAAGTGGAGCAGGTCCGCGACCGTGCCCAGGTCTTCGTCGACGGACAGCCCGTGGGCGTCCTGGAACGCGAGAACCACGAGCACGCCCTCGCCTTCACGGTCCCGAGGACCGGCAGCACCCTGACGATCCTCGTCGAGAACCAGGGGAGGGTGAATTACGGCCAGGGCATCCACGACCGCAAGGGCCTGCTCGGGGACGTCCTCCTCGACGGTGTCCCGCTCGCCGACTGGACCAGTCGTCCGCTCCCGATGACCTCGCTGGAGGGCATCCCCTTCGCCCCTGGTACGACACCCACCGTCGGTCCGGCCTTCCACCGGGGCACCTTCGAACTGACCGGGACGGCCGACACCTTCCTCCACCTCGACGGCTGGACCAAGGGCAACGCCTGGGTCAATGGCTTCCCGCTCGGCCGGTACTGGTCCCGTGGCCCCCAGAGGTCGCTGTACGTCCCCGCTCCGGTCCTGCGCACCGGCACGAACGAGATCGTGGTGCTGGAACTCCACGCCGCGGCCCGCGCCCGTACCGTCGACTTCCGTGAGACGGCCGACCTCGGCCCCACCGAGGAGTAGAACAGGGACAGCAGGGCCGAAGGCAGGGCACCGGCCGATGGGCGGTGCCCTGCCTTCAGGGTGTCGTCCCTCACCGGGAGCGGGCTCTGCCCTTGGCTCCCTTGGCCTCGGGAAGGGTCCAGCTCTGATTGGCCCCGGTGGTCGGCCGGTAGACGCCGACGGGGGCGCCGTCGTCCGTCGATTCGTCGAGGACGTCCAGGAGGAGGCCGGAGGCCCTGTTGACCAGGGTGGCGTGGCCGTCCCCGGTGGTCGAGCGCATCCACTGCTGATCGGCCCCCGACCCTGGGCCCGCGAATCCGAGCGCGCCGTCCGCGACCGTGAGTGCCTTGCCCGTCTTGACGTTGGTCACCCGGTAGGCGGCGGTGCTGCCCCAGTCGTCCGGGGACATCTTGGTGAACGTCCACTGCTGGGCGGGGTCGGCGGCGTCGGAGGTGCGCTGCACCGGAGCGTCCCTGCCGTCCACGGCAGCTACGGTGAACGCCTTCCCGCTGTGGTCGTTGAGGATCTGCCGTGGCTTCCCAGCGGGTGTGCTGTCCGTGGCCGTGTCCACTCCGGTGACCCCGGGCAGCACGAACGTGGTGACGGATCCGGCGCCCACGGTGGCTTTGAGGTTCTTGCCGCTGAGAGTCAGATCAGTACCGCGCTCGACGTTGCGGCCGGCGTCGGTGGTGTGGCGTTCGACGGTGCCGCCGACGTTCCGGAACCCGGCGAGGTCCAGGGTGAGATCGCGTTCCGAGCCGCTGCGGTTGGTGTGAACGAGGACGAGGCCCTTGCCGCCGGGGCGCACCGCCGCGAGCGTGTTCGGATCGTCGGTGCCGATGACGCGGGCACCGGGCCTGACGAAGCGGCTGTACTGCGCCATGGCCCAGTACTTCTTGTTCTTGCGCAGCGGTTCGGTGGCCGCGTCGTCCGGCGTGAAGTCGGTCTGGATGAGGCCCCAGTTGGAGTCCTCACGGCCAGGACTCATGTTCTCGAAGTCCTCGACGGCCTGCCACAGCACCCAGGCCCGCGGCTCCAGTTCCCGGATGTCGTCGTTGATCCGCTGGGCGAGGTCCAGCGCGGGGCTCATGTCGGTGAAGCTCTGCGGGACGCTGCCGCCGACGTCCACCTCGGACATCCACAGCGGGGTGTCCTCGCCCTTGGCGACGTCACGCACTCCGGTGCGCCCGTTCGTGCCATAGGTGTGGGTGTTGATCCGGCCCACGGCCTTGCGTACGGCGGGCGCGTAGTGTTCCCAGTTCGCGCGGGCAAGGCCCGGGTTCGTCTCGTCCATGGCCGCGATCGGCGCCGCGATGCCGTGGGCGTCGAGGGCCGAGCGCAAGGTGGTGATCATGCGGGCCTGGGAGGCGGGGTCCCAGTGCGAGCCCTCCTGCCGTCCGCCGGCCCGCCAGTAGTCGGTGTTGGGCTCGTTGACCGGGGAGATCGAGTCGAAGGTGACGCCCGAGCCCTGTTCGGCGCGCCGGAGCGAGCCGGCGAGGTAGGCGGCGAAGCGCTCGTACTGGTCGGGGCGGAGGTTGTCCTGCTTGGGGTCGGCGGCTCCGGAGACGAGTCCGCTGTTGGTCATGAAGTAGGGGGCGGAGTTGGAGAACGCCTCGAAGGTGCCGGCGCCGCGTTTCCTGGCCGCGGTGAGCCACCAGCGCTGGTGCGCGTCGGCCCCGTCGTTCCAGTGCGTCGGGGTGTCGGGGTTCCACCAGTCCTTGCTCTCTTCCCCCGGCCGGTTCCAGTAGCCCGGCACCGCGGCCCCGGCCCGCATGTAGGGGGTGGTTTCGGGGCTGTCGCCGCCGCCGATGTTGTAGCGGGCCACGGTGAAACCGAGTCCTTCGGCGCCGTAGAGGTCGTCGGCCAGCTGGTTGCGCCGGTCGTCGGGCCAGCCTCCGGTGACGTTGGCGAACCAGGCGAGGGCCGTGCCCCAGCCCTCGAAGGCGGGCTGCTGGTAACTGGGGTCGGGGCGGACGGTCAGCGTCTCGGCGGCGGTGGCCGCGTTCGCCCGCGGTGTGGTGACCGTGGGCAGGAGGGCGGTCGAGGCCAGGACGGCGCAGGCGGCGGCGAGGCTCCGGAGGCGGGGGGTGCGCTGCGGACGAGGTATCGGCCGGTCGCTCGGAGGTAAGGACAACACGTGCTGCTCCCTGGGGGC
>NZ_LIRJ01000139.1 GCF_001419745.1 Streptomyces silaceus
CACCCGCCCCGCACATGCCACCCTGATGACCATGCTGATCGCCCGCTCCGCCGCCCTCTTCGCCGTCGCCGCGCTCTTCGAGATCGGCGGCGCCTGGCTCGTCTGGCAGGGCGTGCGCGAGCACAAGGGCTGGGCCTGGATCGGCGCCGGCGTCATCGCCCTCGGCATCTACGGCTTCATCGCCACCCTCCAGCCGGACGCCGAGTTCGGCCGCATCCTCGCCGCGTACGGCGGCATCTTCGTCGCGGGTTCCATCGCCTGGGGCATGGTCGCGGACGGCTACCGGCCCGACCGGTGGGACGTACTCGGCGCCCTGATCTGCCTCGCCGGAATGGCCGTGATCATGTACGCCCCGCGAGGCCGCTGAACGGCCCGCATATCCTGACGTCGACCCCTCCCCCGAGGCCCCCGAGGAGCGCACCATGACCGCCGCCGCCACCCGCATCGCGATCGTCACCGGCGCGAGCAGCGGCATCGGGGCCGCCACCGCGCACGGCCTCGCCGCCGCCGGCTACCGCGTCGTGCTGACCGCGCGCCGCAAGGACCGCATCGAGGCGCTGGCCGCCGAGCTGACCGCCGCCGGGCACGACGCGGTCGCGTACGCGCTCGACGTCACCGACCGCGCGGCCGTGGACACCTTCGCGACGGCCTTCAAGAAGGTCGCGGTCCTCGTGAACAACGCGGGCGGCGCGCTCGGCGCGGACAGCGTCGCCACGGGCGACCCCGCCGACTGGCGCCGGATGTACGAGACGAACGTCATCGGCACCCTGAACGTGACGCAGGCCCTGCTGCCCGCGCTCACCGCGAGCGGCGACGGCACGGTGGTCGTCCTCTCCTCCACCGCCGGACACGCCACGTACGAGGGAGGCGGCGGCTACGCGGCCGCCAAGCACGGCGAGCACGTCCTCGCCGAGACCCTCCGCCTGGAGATCGTCGGCACCCCGGTCCGCGTCATCGAGATCGCCCCGGGCATGGTCAAGACGGACGAGTTCGCGCTGACCCGCTTCGGCGGCGACGCCGAGAAGGCGGCGAAGGTCTACGCGGGCGTCGCCGAGCCGCTCACCGCCGACGACGTGGCGGACACCATCACCTGGGCGGTCACCCGCCCGCCGCACGTGAACGTCGACCTCCTGGTGGTCCGCCCGCGCGCCCAGGCCTCCAACACCAAGGTCCACAGGGAGTCGTGACGATGGGCCTGCCCGGCGACGACCCCGGCGCCCCCGCGTACTCCGCCGACTCCCCCGACCCGCTCGAACGCCTCACCCACGAGCACGAGGCCCGCCGCCTCACGGAGGAGAAGAAGAACGAACGCCTGGTGTGGTGGTACCTCGCGTACTTCCTCTTCGGCATCCACCTGGTGGCATTCATCATGATCTACGCGATCAAGCACGCGGAGTAGCGCTCAAGGAGCACTCACGGGGCACTCACGGGGCACTCAAAGGAGCACCGCTCCCAGAGCACCGCCCCAAGAACGCCGCCCCGCGGTCAGCCCTTCACGCAGATGACCTGCTTCAGCTTCGCCACGACCTCGACGAGGTCGCGCTGCTGGTCGATGACCTTCTCGATCGGCTTGTACGCACCCGGGATCTCGTCCACGACGCCCGAGTCCTTACGGCACTCGACGCCCCGCGTCTGCTCCTCCAGGTCCTTCGTCGAGAAGCGCCGCTTCGCCGCGCCCCGGCTCATCCGCCGGCCCGCGCCGTGCGAGGCCGAGTTGAAGGACGCCGCGTTGCCGAGGCCCTTCACGATGTACGAACCGGTGCCCATCGAGCCGGGAATGATCCCGTAGTCACCGCTGCCGGCGCGGATCGCGCCCTTCCGCGTGACCAGCAGGTCCATGCCGTCGTAGCGCTCTTCGCTGACGTAGTTGTGGTGACACGAAATGACGTCGCCGAAGGTCACCTTCGCCTTCTTGAACTCTCGGCGGATCACGTCCTGGGAGAGCGCCATCATCATGGCCCTGTTGTACTTCGCGTACTCCTGCGCCCAGAACAGGTCGTGCCGGTACGCCGCCATCTGCGGAGTGTCCGCGATGAAGACGGCGAGATCCCGATCCACGAGTCCCTGGTTGTGCGGCAGCTTCCGGGCCTGGCCGATGTGGTGGTCCGCCAGTTCCTTGCCGATGTTCCGGGATCCCGAGTGCAGCATGATCCAGACCGAATTGTCCGAATCAAGGCAAAGCTCCCAGAAGTGGTTGCCCGAGCCAAGTGTCCCCATTTGCGCAGCAGCTCGCCCACGACGGAACCTGACCGCCTCGGCCACCCCGTCGAAACGGGACCAGAAGTCGTCCCAGCCCGCGGTCGCCAGACCGTGGAAGCCCCCCGGCTCGACGGGGTCGTCGTGCATTCCGCGCCCCACCGGAATCGCCTGCTCGATCTTCGAGCGCAGCCGCGACAGGTCGCCCGGAAGGTCGTTGGCGGTGAGCGACGTCTTGACGGCGCTCATCCCGCAGCCGATGTCGACGCCGACCGCCGCCGGGCAGACCGCGCCCTGCATCGCGATCACCGAACCGACCGTCGCGCCCTTGCCGAAGTGGACGTCCGGCATGACCGCGAGGCCCTTGATCCACGGGAGCGTCGCCACGTTCCGCAGCTGCTGCATCGCCGAGTCCTCGACCGACGTCGGGTCCGCCCACATCCGGATCGGTACCTTCGCGCCAGGAACCTCTACGTACGACATATCGTCCTCTTTCCCCCGAAAACAAACACAAGTCAGGAAGCGCAAATACCGGAGCCAAGGTCGACGAAAGGGGTATCGGACCGGCATCCACGGCAGCGCGTGCGATAGACATTGTGTCCACCGGCCGTCTGCCGGCGGCAACCGAATATCCAGGCACAATCAGCCGATCGGGCTGACCACGCGAGAGGAGCCATCACGGTGCAGCGGAAGGCCAAGGCCTGTGTTCCCGGTGTCGCCGCGCTCCTCGCGGCGACACTGCTCGCGGGCTGCAGCGGCGGTTCGGGCCTCGGCGACGAGAGCGACGACTCCAAGCCGGGCGACGGCGGCAGTTCGACCGCCCCGGCCCAGCCCGGCAAGTACCGCACGCTCCCCGAGCCCTGCGGCGAGATCGACCGCGGCACCCTCGACGCGCTGCTGCCCGGCATCGCGGAGATGGACGACACCGAGCAGCGCGAGAAGGCGTACGAGGGCACGCCCACCGGGACGTACGACACCGACCGGCGCGTGGGATGCAGCTGGAAGGTCCAGTCCTCCGACGCCTCCCACCACCTCCTCGTCGACTTCGAGCGCGTCGTCTCGTACGACGGCACGGTCAGCGACGACGACCGCGCCGCCGAGGTCTACGCGACGAAGCTGCGGGACGCCGACCTGCCCGAGCCGAGCACCTCGGACCCGGCGGACGAGGGCGACGGCGCGGACGCCGAGTCCACGGAGGAGTCCGGCAAGGCCGACGACCCCGAGGGCGGCGACAAGGCCCAGGGCGGCAAGAACGGCCGGAGCGACACCGCCGACGACGACAAGGGCGAGAAGGACGGAAAGGGCGACAAGGGGGACGAGGGAGATAAGGCCGACGCGAAGGACGGGGGGGACGGGGCCTCTCAGGCCGCCACCCCGCCGCCCGGCCTGGAGCCCCGCACCCTCGACGACCTCGGTGACGAGGCCTTCCTCGACGACGCCCTCGCCGCCTCCGCCTCCGCCAGCCGTCACCGCACCGTGACTGTGGTGTTCCGCACGTCGAACGTCATCGTGACCATCGAGTACGACGAGCAGCCCGGCCGCCGCACGGACGTCCCGGACAGCAAGGAAATGCAGGACAAGGCCCTTGAACTGGCCGACCGGCTGGCCGGCGACTTCGACGAGTAGCCGACGGCCGGGGCGGCCGTGACCGGGGCTCCGGCTCCGGTGAACCGGAGTCGTCCCCCGTCGCATGCGCGTACCGTGGCCCCTCGGACCCGACGACGTCACGAGACGAACTGGACGTACGTCACGAGACGAACTGAGTGAAGGAACCATGCACCGACCTGCACAGCGAAAGCGACAGCTCCGCAGCCGCCTCCTCGTCTGCGCGGCCGCCGTACCGGTGATCCTCGTCGCCTCCGGCTGCTCCTCCGACTCCGACTCCGGCTCCGACGGCGCCAAGAAGGAGTCGAGCCCGAAGGCCTCCGCGTCGGCCAAGGCCGGCGAGAAGCCCGTGACGGTGGAGAAGGCCGCGTACGCCAAGCTTCCCGAGCCCTGCAAGGTCCTGTCGAAGAAGACCCTCGAGGACCTGGTGCCGAAGGCGAAGGACACGTCGGGCAAGGCCGGCACGTCCAGCGACACGGCCCTGCGCGGCTCCTGCTCCTGGGACAGCCTCGACAACAACGGCGTGGACGGCTCGCAGTTCCGCTGGCTGCGCGTCTCGCTGATGCGCTTCGAGTCGGACTCCTCGCTCGGCAGCGGTGCCAAGCGCGCCCAGGAGAACTACGCCAAGCAGGTCGCGGACGCGCAGGAGACCAAGGACGCGAAGGGCGTCAAGACGGAGCAGCTGTCGGGCGTGGGCCAGCAGGCCACGCTCGTGCGGTACGACCTGAAGAAGGACAAGGACACCTTCAAGCAGCAGACGGTCGTGACGCGCGTCGAGAACGCCGTCGTGACGATCGACTTCAACGGCGCGGGCCTCGCGGGCGACAAGACCCCCGACGCCGGCGACCTGTCGAAGGACGCGGGGAAGGCCGCGAAGGAGGCCGCCGCCGCGGTCGTCTCCGCCAACGAGGGCAAGGCCCCGGAGTCGAGCGAGAAGCCGAAGGGCGACGACTCGAAGAGCGATGACGCGAAGAGCGACGACTCCAAGGCCGACGGCTCCAAGTCGGACGACGCGAAGTCGGACGACGCCAAGGCCGACGACAGCGGCAAGTCGAAGGACAAGGCCGCCGGCAGCAAGTCCTGACCCGGTGACCACGGTCTGATCCGGTGACCACGGCCTGACGTGGTGACCACCGCCTGATCCCGATGACCACTGCCTGACGCCAGGCGATCGTGACGGAGCCCGCCCCCCTCTTGAGGGGGCGGGCTCCTCGCGTATCCGCCCCGCCGCCGTCCCACCCCCGCCGCCCCCAGAGACACGAGCCGCCGTCCGGATCTTTGGTGCTTCCGCCAGTACGGATGCCCGCCGGGACCTGGAGAGACTGCCGAGGACATGACCACCCGCAGGGGAGGACGGCACGGTGAGCGCGAGCACGCAGCAGTACGACGGGATCGGCGAGGCGTACGAGGGCTTCAAGGCCCTGCCGCTGGAGCAGTACGTGGCGGTGCCCGCGTTCCTGGGCCTGGTCGGGGACGTCCGGGGCAGGTCGGTGCTCGACCTGGCCTGCGGGACCGGCTTCTACAGCCGGGAGTTCAGGCGGCGCGGCGCCGCGGAGGTGCTCGGCGTCGACATCTCCGGCGAGATGGTCGCCGTGGCACGGGAGTGGGAGAGGAAGGAGCCGCTCGGCGTGCGCTACGAGGTCGGCGACGTGTCCCAACTGCCGCCCGTGGAGGAGCCCTTCGACGTGGCCCTCGGCGTCCATCTGCTCAACTACGCGCAGGACGCCGCCACCATGGAGCTGATGTGCCGCGCGGTGCACCGGAGCCTGCGGCCGGGCGGCACGTTCTTCGTCGTCAACCAGTCGCCCGGCTTCCGTTTCGACGGGCCCTCCCCGGAGAAGTACGGCTTCCGCAGCGAACCGACCGGCGAGGACGCCGAGATCGGCCCGCGCGTGCTGACCACGGCGCTGCTCGACCCGCCGGTCTCCTTCGTCGCCACCCGCCCGTGCCGCGAGGTCTACGAGAAGTGCCTGGCGGCCGCCGGGTTCAGCGAGGTCGACTGGGTCCCGATGGAGGTCTCCGACGCGGGCGTGCGTGCGTTCGGCACGGACCACTGGGCGGACTTCCGCGCCAACCCGCCGCTGGAGATGCTGCGCTGCCGCGCCTGATGTCCTGACCCCGCCTCACCCGTTTCCCGCGTACCGCTCCACACCTCGCCGCACACGTGTGCCAGGCTGTCCGACGCAACAGACGGATCAGGGAGGGGACCGCGGGTGGCCGCGATGCAACTGACACGTACTCACCGGATGCTGATCGGCGTGGTCGTCGCCGGTGCGGTGGTCATCGCTGGCATCGGCTTCGCCGGGTCGTACACCGCCGTACGCGAACTGGCCCTCAAGAAGGGCTTCGGCAGCTTCGCGTACTTCTTCCCGATCGGCATCGACGCGGGCATCTGTGTGCTCCTCGCCCTGGATCTGCTGCTCACGTGGATCCGTATGCCGTTCCCCATGCTGCGGCAGACGGCCTGGCTGCTCACCGCCGCCACGATCGCCTTCAACGGGGCGGCGAGCTGGGGTGACCCGCTCGGCGTCGCCATGCACGCGGTGATCCCGGTGCTGTTCGTGGTGACGATAGAGGCGGCCCGGCACGCGGTGGGGCGGATCGCGGACATCACCGCCGACAAGCACATGGAGGGCGTGCGGCTCACCCGCTGGCTGCTCTCCCCGGTCCCCACGTTCAAGCTGTGGCGCCGGATGAAGCTGTGGGAGCTGCGCTCCTACGAGCAGGTCATCAAGCTGGAGCAGGATCGTCTCGTCTACCAGGCGCGCCTGCAGGCCCGGTTCGGCCGCGGCTGGCGCCGCAAGGCGCCGGTCGAGTCGCTGATGCCGCTGCGGCTCGCGCGGATCGGGGTGCCGCTGGCGGAGACGGCTCCGGCGGGGCTCGCCGCGGCGGGCATCGAGCCGGTGTTGATCCCGCCGGGGCCGCAGCAGCCGGCGGTCACGGCGGACCTGACCAAGGAGCCGCACCAGCCGGAGCTGACGGCCGCCCCGGCGGCGGCGCGGGAGACGGCGCAGGAGGCGGCCCAGGAGGTGGCTGCCGAGGACGCCCCCGCGGGCGCCCACCAGAGCCCCTGGTTCGCGGCCCACAACGCCTCGTACGCGCCCGTGGCCCGCTACGACGAGTGGTACGCCGAGCAGGAGCGCCTCCAGCAGGAGCAGGCGCAGGCCCAGCACCGGCCCCAGACCCAGGAGCAGGCCCAGGCACAGGCACAGGCACAGGCACAGGCGCAGTACGAACAGCAGCAGTTCCCCCAGCAGCGCTCCCCCGAGCACGCGCAGGAGTTCCCGGTGCCGAACGGCGCGGGCGGCACGCGCCCCCTCGGCGACGGCATCCCCCAGTCACAGTCACAGCCGCAGCCGCAGGCCGACGACCAGGTCCAGCAGGCCCAGGCCCAGCAGCACCCGCAGCCGGAGCCCGAACCGGCCCAGGAGCCCGAGCCGGCCGCCGGTCCCGAGCCCGCGCCGGCCGCGCCCGCCGTCACCGACGAGGACCTCTACCAGGTGTTCCGGTACTCGATAGGGGGCGAGGGCATGCCCACCCCGGGCGCGTTCGCGGCGAACGTCGAGGCGACGTACGGGCTGCGCCTGCAGTCCCGTGAGCTGAACACCTACATGGACAGGTTCACGGCCCGGCTCAACGACGAGCTGATGGAGGACCACATCGCCTAGGCCGCTAGGCCCGGCTCTTGGCCCGTGCCTTGGCGCTCTCTCCGTAGAGGGCGAGCGCGCCGCCGACCACGGCCAGCAGCACGTAGAGCGGCGTGGAGATGTCCCACCACTGGTGCAGGGCGCCCCAGGGCCTGTCGTCAAAGGTGCGCCCGACGACACCGAGGGCGCCCTGGATTCCGACGATCCATCCGACGATGGCGATGATCTGCTTCATGACTCCACGATCTCCGGGGACGGGCGCCGAAACGTCCTGCCCCCGGCGGAGATCGCGGGTAGTCCGAAGGATGCAGCCGCCCGCGATCCCCGCGGGCGGCCGCCGTGGTCCTACGCGCCGAGCAGCTTCCTGACCCGGTCGGCACCGACCGCGAGCAGCAGCGTGGGCAGCCGCGGCCCGGTCTCGCGGGTGACCAGGAGGCGGTACAGGAGCGCGAAGAACGAGCGCTGCGCGACCTTGATCTCCGGCGGCAGCTCCTTGGCCGTCGCGTCCGCCGAGAAGCCGGCCCGCACCTTCGGCACGCCGTACACCAGGTGGGTCAGGCCGTCGAGCGACCAGTGGTCGTCGAGGCCCTCGATGAGCAGCCGCAGCGACTCGCGGCCCTCGTCGTCCAGGGACGACAGGAGCTCGGTGTCCGGCTCGGAGCGGACGATCGTGCGGGCCTCGGCCGGGACCTGGGTGGTGATCCAGTTCTCGGCGCGGTCGAGGCGCGGCCGGACCTCGTCGAGCGAGGCGAGCGGCGCGGTCGGGTCGAGGTCGCCCAGGATCCGCAGGGTCTGGTCCTCGGCGCCGGCGGTGATGTCGGCGACGGAGGCCAGCGTGCGGTAGGGCAGCGGGCGCGGGGTGCGCGGCAGCTCACCGGCGGCCGTGCGCACCGCGCGGGTGTGCGCGGCGGCGTCGGCGGGCAGCACGGAGCCGTCGGCGACCTTGGCCTCCAGCTTGTCCCACTCGTCGTAGAGCCGCTGGATCTCCTGGTCGAAGGCGATCTTGAAGGACTGGTTGGGCTTGCGGCGCGCGTACAGCCAGCGCAGCAGCGGCGCCTCCATGATCTTCAGGGCGTCGGCCGGGGTGGGCACACCGCCCTTGGAGGACGACATCTTCGCCATGCCGGAGATGCCCACGAAGGCGTACATCGGGCCGATGGGCTGCACGCCGTCGAAGATCTGCCGGACGATCTGGCCGCCGACGACGAAGGACGAGCCGGGCGAGGAGTGGTCCACGCCGGACGGCTCGAAGATCACGCCCTCGTACGCCCAGCGCATCGGCCAGTCGACCTTCCAGACCAGCTTGCCGCGGTTGAACTCGCTGAGCCGGACGGTCTCGCCGAAGCCGCACGCGGTGCAGGTGTAGACGAGCTCGGTGGTCTCGTCGTCGTACGAGACGACGGTCGTGAGGTCCTTCTCGCACCGGCCGCAGTACGGCTTGTACGGGAAGTACCCGCCCGCGCCGCCGCTGCCGTCGTCCTCGCCGGCCGCGCCGGAGCCCTCGGCGGCCTCCAGCTCGGCCTCGTCGACCGGCTTCTGCTGCTTCTTGCCGCCCTTGCCGCCCGCCGCCGGGTCCTTCTTGGTGCGGTACTGGTCGAGGATGGCGTCGATGTCGCCGCGGTGCTTCATCGCGTGCAGGACCTGCTCGCGGTAGACCCCGGAGGTGTACTGCGCGGTCTGGCTGATGCCGTCGTACTCCACGCCCAGCTCGGCGAGCGACTCGGTCATCGCGGCCTTGAAGTGCTCGGCCCAGTTCGGGTACGCGGAGCCGGCCGGGGCCGGGACCGAGGTCAGCGGCTTGCCGATGTGCTCGGCCCAGGACTCGTCGATGCCGGGGACGCCGGCCGGGACCTTGCGGTACCGGTCGTAGTCGTCCCAGGAGATCAGGTGCCTGACCTCGTACCCGCGGCGGCGGATCTCGTCGGCGACCAGGTGCGGGGTCATGACCTCGCGGAGGTTGCCGAGGTGGATCGGGCCGGAGGGCGAGAGACCGGAGGCGACGACGACCGGTTTGCCCGGGGCACGACGCTCCGACTCGGCGATGACCTCGTCCGCATAGCGGGAGACCCAGTCGGTGGTATCTGCGCTCTGAGCTGCCACGATCGGCACGTCCTCTGGTTTCCTCGGGTTCTCGGAAGTTGGCGTCTGCCATTCTCCCAGACGGAAGGACCCGCTCCGGGGTTGCGTTTATCCGGGCGAAGCGGTGTCCCTCCTCATGGGACACTCGACGGACAGATTCCTGCACGCCATTTACCAGAACGGAAGCTCATGGCCCCGGTCACGTCCCTCACCGCCTCCGTCCACCAGCGCCTCGCGGACGCCCTCTCGGCTGCCCTGCCGGAGGCCGGCTCCGCGGACCCGCTGCTGCGACGCAGCGACCGGGCGGACTTCCAGGCCAACGGCATCCTGGCGCTCGCCAAGAAGCTCAAGGGCAACCCGCGGGAGCTGGCGACGCAGGTCGTCGCGGGCATCGAGAAGGGCGATCTGCTCGCGGACGTCGAGGTCTCGGGCCCCGGCTTCCTGAACGTGACGGTCACCGACGAGGCGATCGTCCGCACCCTCGCGGCCCGTGCCGCCGACGGCGACCGGCTCGGCGTCCCGCTGAACCCGCGGGCGGGCACGACGGTCATCGACTACGCCCAGCCGAACGTGGCGAAGGAGATGCACGTCGGTCACCTGCGGTCCGCCGTCATCGGCGACGCCCTGCGGCACATGCTGGACTTCACCGGCGAGAAGACGATCGGCCGCCACCACATCGGCGACTGGGGCACCCAGTTCGGCATGCTCATCCAGTACCTGATCGAGAACCCCGACCAGCTGGCCCCGGCCGACGACGTCGACGGCGAGCAGGCGATGAGCAACCTGAACCGCGTCTACAAGGCGTCGCGCGCGGTCTTCGACGCGGACGAGGAGTTCAAGGAGCGGGCCCGCAAGCGGGTCGTCGCCCTGCAGTCCGGCGACAAGGAGACGCTGGACCTGTGGCAGCGCTTCGTGGACGAGTCGAAGGTCTACTTCTACTCGGTCTTCGAGAAGCTGGACATGGAGGTCCGCGACGACGAGATCGTCGGCGAGTCGGCGTACAACGACATGATGGCCGAGACGGCCCGGCTCCTGGAGGAGTCGGGGGTCGCGGTCCGCTCCGAGGGCGCGCTCGTCGTGTTCTTCGACGACATCAAGGGCAAGGACGACAAGCCGGTCCCGCTGATCGTGCAGAAGGCGGACGGCGGATTCGGGTACGCGGCCTCGGACCTCTCCGCGATCCGCGACCGCGTCCTCGGCCTGCACGCCACCACCCTGCTGTACGTGGTGGACGTGCGTCAGTCGCTGCACTTCAAGATGGTCTTCGAGGCGGCCCGCCGGATGGGCTGGCTGAACGACGAGGTCACGGCCCACAACATGGGCTACGGCACGGTGCTCGGCGCGGACGGCAAGCCGTTCAAGACGCGTGAGGGCGAGACGGTGCGCCTGGAGGACCTGCTCGACGAGGCGGTGCAGCGCGCCGCCGAGGTCGTGCGGGAGAAGGCGCGGGACCTCACCGAGGACGAGATCCAGGAGCGGGCCGCCCAGGTCGGCATCGGCGCGGTGAAGTACGCGGACCTGTCGACGTCGGCGAACCGCGACTACAAGTTCGACCTGGACCAGATGGTGTCGCTGAACGGCGACACGTCGGTGTATCTCCAGTACGCGTACGCCCGTATCCAGTCGATCCTCCGCAAGGCGGGCGCGGGGACCGGCCCGGTGGCGCACCCGGAGCTCGCGCTCGCCCCGGCGGAGCGGGCGCTGGGCCTGCACGCGGACGCGTTCGGCGACACCCTCGCCGAGGCCGCCGCGGAGTACGCCCCGCACAAGCTGGCCGCGTACCTCTACCAGCTGGCCTCGCTGTACACGTCCTTCTATGACAAGTGCCCGGTCCTGAAGGCGGACACCCCGGAGCAGGTCGAGAACCGCCTGTTCCTGTGCGACGTCACGGCGCGCACGCTGCACCAGGGCATGGCGCTGCTCGGCATCAGGACGCCCGAGCGCCTCTGACGTCCGAGCATCGCCTCGGGCGTCCGATACGGCCCGTACGACCGCTGTACGACCGAAGGCCCGTACGACCGAAGGCCCGCTCCTCTCGCGAGGGGCGGGCCTTCGGCGTGGTGGACGGCGGGACTCAGGGGCGCAGGGCGCCGCTGAGCCTGCGCAGTCCCTCGGCTATCTCGTCGACGGTCTGCGTCACGAAGCACATCCGCAGGGTCGCCCGGTCCGGCTCGCCCGCGAAGAACGGCGCCCCGGGCACGTACGCCACGTTGTGCGTGATGACCGTGCGCAGCAGCTCCGTCGTGTCGTGGCCGTCGGGCAGCCGTGCCCAGACGAACATGCCGCCCTCCGGGCGGGTCCAGCTCGCCCCCTCGGGCAGGGCGTCGGCGAGCCCGGCGAGCATCGCGTCGCGGCGCTCGCGGTAGACGCCCGCGACGCGGGCGACGTGCGCGTCCAGGTCGCGGTCGGCCAGGTACCGGGCCGCGGCGAGCTGGTTGACGGTCGGGGTGTGCAGGTCGGCGGCCTGCTTGGCGACGGCGCAGGCCCGCAGCAGCGCGGCGGGCGCGCGCAGCCAGCCCAGGCGCAGGCCGGGCGCCATGACCTTCGAGAAGCTGCCGAGCAGGACGGTGCGGTCCTCGGCGCCGGGGTACGTGGCGATCCACGGCACGCGCTCGCCCTCGAAGCGCAGCTCGCCGTACGGGTCGTCCTCGATGACCCACAGCCCGCGGCTCCGGGCGACGCGGGCGATCGCGGCGCGGCGGTCGGCGGGCAGGGTGCGGCCGGTCGGGTTCTGGAAGGTGGGGACGGTGTAGAGCAGCTTGGGCGCGTGCCGGGCGACGAGTTCGTCGAGGGCGTCCGGGTCGATGCCGTCCGCGTCGCAGGGCACGGGGACGACGTGCGCGCCCGCGAAGCCGAACACCTGGAGCGCGGCCAGATAACAGGGGTTCTCGACGAGGACCGTGTCGCCCGGCTCGACCAGCGCGGTCGCGAGCAGCGAGAGCGCCTGCTGCGAGCCGGAGGTGATGAGCACGTCGTCGGCGCCGGTCGCGAGGCCGCGCACGGTCATGCGCTCGGCCAGGGCGCCGCGCAGCGCGGGCTCGCCCTCGGTCGTGGAGTACTGAAGGGCCCGCTCGGGCGTCTCGGTGAGCACCGCGTGGAAGGCGGCCGCGACGCCCTCGCCGTCGAAGAGCCCGGGAGCGGGCAGGCCGCCCGCGAAGTTGATGACTTCGGGGCGCGCGGTGACCGCGAGGATGTCCCGTACCGGCGAGCCCCCGACCGCGGCGGCACGCGCGGCGAGCGGGGGCACGGGGGCGTCGGTGCGGGCTGGCTCGGTGACGGTCACGGCGACGGCTCCTTCGGCTCACAACAGCTGTTGCCGCACCCTAAGCACGTGGGTGCCGTCTACACACGCCATTCCGGGATACGGACCCGGGCGTACCGGATCAACCGACCGGCTGCTTGATCCACTTGTCGTAGCCGGGCGGCCAGCCGTAGGTGGGGCGGCCCTTGCTGCCGCTGGTGCGGAACGGCTTGCCCTGGTCGTCGATGCGCAGCACGTTGTGCCGCTTGCCGCTGGACCACTCCAGCTCCAGGTACCACCGCACGTCGTGCAGGTCGGCGTCGGCCATCACGTAGAAGACCTCGGGGTCGTTCTCGCTGACCTTGTACGGGAAGTCGCGCTGGCCCGCCTTGGGCGTGGCGCGCGGCGACGCGTCGTCGAGGTCGACGGCGAAGGACTTGGTGTTCACGGTGCCGCCGCACCCGGTCGCCATCTGGAAGTTGTTCCAGGCCAGCGGCGCGCTGGTGCTCTGCACGCGGACGTTCATGTCCTGGAGGACGACCGTGTCCTTGCCCAGGCCCTGGACGGTGATCTCGATGAACTGCTGACCGGACGGCACCGCGCCGAGGTCGCCGACCCAGCCGGCCGCGTCCTGCGCGGCGGGCGGCTGCGGCACCTCGTCGGCCTTGCGGTTGACCAGGAAGTCCTGGAGGCAGGGGTCGTCGAAGGCGTACGGCCTGGTGCGCGCCGTCAGCGGCTGGTCGAGGGCGCCGCCCCCCGAGCCCCCGTCGGACGTGGTCCCCTCGCCCTCGTCGTGGGAGGCGCCGGGCGCGGGGCCGCCCTTGCGGGACGGCGTCGCGGACGGGCCGTCCTTCTTCTTGTCGTCGTCCTTGCCCTTGCCCTTGCCCTTGTCCGTGTCCTTGTCGCCGTCCTTGCCCTTTCGGTCACCGGAATCGGCGTCGGTCGGGGCACCGGAGGCGGGGGAAGCGGCGCCCGTGTCCCGCTTCTTCCCGTCGCCCTTCCCGCCGTCGCTCAGGGCGAGGGCAAGGGAGCCGAACCCGACGACCGCGGCGACGGCGGCCGCGAGGACGAGGGCGCGCTTCCGGCGGGCCGGGGGGCGGGTGGAGAGGACGACGACTTGGTCGTGGTCCTCGCCCTTGCCCTGGCCCTCGTCCTGGCCCTCGTCCTGTTCAGGGGCCTGGGCGTGGGCCTGCGACGGGCCGGAGGCCGGGGTCGGCCGTGTCGGGGACGTCGGCTCGGCGCCGTTCGGAGCGGCGTTCGGAGCGGCGTTCGGTGTGCCGGGCGCGGAGCCGTTCGAGGCGCCGCGCGTGGCGCCCGGCGTGGCCCCGGACGTGGACGCGGACTCGGGCTCGGACGCGGACGCGGCAGCCGGCCGGCTCCTGGGCTCCGGCTCCGCCTTCCTGCCCCGCGCCGCGTCCGCGAGGATCCACCGCCGGTGGACCTCGACGAGTTCCTCGGGCGTCGCCTTGCACAGCCGCGCCAGCCGCTCCACCGGCGCGAACTCGGTGGGCACCGCGTCCCCGTTGCAGTACCGGTGCAGCGTCGACGTACTCATGTGCAGCCGCTTGGCCAGTACTCCGTAGCTGAGCCCGGACCGCTCCTTGAGCTCCCGCAGCAGCTCCGCGAGCGACGCCATGTCCACCCTCCCCATTCCAGTCACGCGTTCCAGGGACAGGCGGTTCCCCCAGGTCAGATCCGGTGCGCATGTTCCACCGTCCCCAACTGCCCGTCCCCTGTGGCGGCCGGGACGCATCGCCGCACAGGCTGTTGCCATCCAAGCACGCCGCTCCTGGCACGACCCACGAAGGATCAGCCATGTCCAGCACCCGCACCCGCACTTCTCTCGCCGTCCGCACCTTCGCCGCCACCGCGGTCGCGCTCGGCGCCCTCTCCCTGACGGCCTGTTCAGACGGCATGGGCACCCGCGACGAGGGCGCGGCGGCTCTGGCGGCCGCGTCGACGGACCAGCAGAACACGGCCGGGCACTCCGCGGCCAAGCGGCTCACCGAGGACGACAAGGCAGCCGATTCGGCCCGATCGGCCAAGCCGGCGGGGACCTCGGAGGCAGCCCGTCCGGCCGAGGCGGCCACGTCTGCCACGGGGGCCAAGGCGGCCCAGCGGCCGGTCACTTGCACCGCCGCCAACACCAAGGTGAAGGTCACCAGGGTCGCCAGTCCCGTGAACCACCTCCTGCTCACCGCCACCAACACCGGCACCGCCCCCTGCTTCGCGTACAACGCCCCCGCCCTCCGCTTCGACGACGCCCAGGCCGCCGTCTCCGTCAACCACGACTCCGTCCCGCAGGCGGTCGTCACGCTGGAGCCCGGCCAGAGCGCGTACGCGGGCATCACCACGTCGGCGGCCGACGGCAGCGGTGCGCACGGCTACACCGCCCACCGTCTCGGCGTGTACTTCTCCAACCGCGCGATGGACGGCAGCGTGGGCCCGGAGGCGCCCGTGCGGCTCCCGGCGGCCGGCGTGTACGTGGACAGCACGGTGACCACCACGTACTGGCAGTCGACGCGGGACGCCGCGCTGATGTGGTGACCCCGCGATCCGCACGGACCCGGATCGGCACGGACCGGGATCGGCACGGACCGGGATCGGCCAGGACCAGACGGCGGACGGCCTCAAGGTCACGGCGCTGCACATCACCGGCGCCACGGGCATCGACGTCACGCTCGGCTCGGCGGAGACGGCGGCGCTCAACTGCGCCTAGGACATGGCGGGTCGGGGCGGCGCGCCGCGTGCGTGCCGCCCCGCTCACACACCTTCTGGTAAGTACCGCACAAAAAAGTCGGTACTTGTCGGGCATTCCGCGCCCCACGAGGATCAAACGCGTACCCCGAACGGAACGCCCTCGAAGGAGCCCCCGTGCCCAGCACCGGCAACCCCGCGCCCGACACGACCGCCGAATCCGCCCCCGCCTCCGCCCCCGTGTCCGTCCTCGGCCTCGGCCTGATGGGCACCGCGCTCGCCGCCGCCCTCATCAAGGCGGGGCACGCCACCACCGTGTGGAACCGCACCACGTCCAAGACCGGCCCGCTCGTCGCCCAGGGCGCGACGCCCGCCGGCACCGCGCGCGAGGCCGTCACCGCGAGCGGCCTGGTCATCGTCTGCCTCACCACCAACGACGACGTCCGGGCCCTGCTGGCCCCCGAGGCCGAGGCCCTCGCGGGCCGCACCGTCGTGAACCTCACGAACGGAACCCCAGCCCAGGCACGGGAGTTGGCCGACTGGGCGGCGACGCACGGCATCACCTACCTCGACGGCGGCATCATGGCCGTACCGCAGATGATCGCCACGCCCGGCGCGTACATCCTCTACAGCGGTACCGACGAGGCCGCCTTCGAGACGCACCGCCCGACGCTCGCCGCGCTCGCCGACACCAAGTGGGTCGGCAAGGACCCGGGCCTCGCCGCCCTCTACGACCTGTCGCTGCTCACCGGCATGTACGGCATGGTGCTGGGCGTCTCCCAGGCCTTCGCCCTGATCCGCAGCGAGGGCATCGCGGCGGGCGAGTTCGCGCCGCTGCTCACCGACTGGATCGTCGCCATGACGCACGGTCTGGTGCCGGGCGGCGCCGCGGCGCTGGACTCCGGGCAGCACCTCACGGACGTCTCGAACCTCGCCATGAACCGGGCGGCGCTCCCCAACTTCACCGGCGCGTTCGCCGAGCAGGGCCTGCGGGCCGGTCTCTTCGAGCCGCTGCGGGACCTGCTGGACCGCGCGGTGGAGCAGGGCCACGGAGCGGACGGCCTCTCCCGTCTGACACTGCTCGTCCAGAAGGACTGACCCCTTCCCCCGTCTCGCATATTAGGTAGACTGGTCTACCTAATTAAGGGAAGGGGCGAGCGTGCCGCACGCGAAGGACACCACGGAGCAGCCCGGCCGGCCGGACCGGACCGGGCGACCGGTGCCACCCGAGCGGCCCGAGAAGCCGCGTCGCCGGGGCGCCGCGCGCGGCCGGATCCTCGACGCCGCCGCCCGCCGCTTCTACGCCGACGGCGTCGCCGCCACCGGCATCGACACGATCACCGCAGAGGCGGGCGTGGCGAAGATGAGCCTCTACAACAACTTCGCCTCCAAGGACGACCTCGTCCGCGCCTACCTCCAGGCCCGCCACGAGGAGTGGCTCGGCCTCTACGAGCGGCGCCTGGCGGGCGCCGGGAACCCCCGGGAGGGCGTCCTCGCCGTCTTCGAGGCCTACGCCGACCACGCCGACCAGGCCTACGACCACGGCTTCCGCGGCTGCGGACTCCTCAACGCCGCCGCCGAGCTGCCCAACGGCCACGAGGGCAGGACCGTGGTCCGCCGCCACAAGGAGGAGGTCGAGGCGCTGCTCGTCGCCCACCTCCAGGAGCTGCTGCCCGGCCGCCCGGACGACGCCGCCGCCACCGCCGAGCACCTCGCCTTCCTCCTCGAAGGGGCCATCGTGCGCTCGGGCCTCGAAGGCGACGGCGCCCGCATGCGGCACGCCCGCGAGCTGGCCGCACGCCTGTTGGACGCCCTGCCGGGCGGCCCGGCCGGCACCTTCGCGGAGAACGGCCGGTGAACCGCCGGGCCGGGCCGGGCACCGGCGCCGCCGCCGTCCTGGTCGCCTCGGTGCTGTGGGGTACGACGGGGACCGCGGCGACCTTCGCCCCGGACGTGGGCCCGCTGGCCATCGGATCGGCGGCGATGGGCGTCGGCGGACTGCTGCAGGCCCTGATGGCCGGACGCGGCATCGTGCGGGAGCGGCCCCGGCTGCGGGCGCAGTGGCCGACGGTGCTGGCCGGCGCCGCGGGCGTGGCGCTGTATCCGCTGGCGTTCTACACGTCGATGCACCTGGCCGGGGTCGCGGTCGGCACCGTCGTCTCCCTCGGCTCGGCGCCGCCCGCGTCCGCGCTGATCGAGCGGATCGCGGACGGGCGGCGGCTCTCCCGGCGGTGGGCGGCCGGTGCGGCGCTCGGCCTCGCGGGGACGGTGCTGCTGTGCGCCGCCGAGGCCGCGCAGGGCGGGTCCGGGACCGGTGCGGGGTCGTCCGGATCCGCCGGGCGGACCGTCGCCGGTGTCGCGCTCGGCCTGGTCGCGGGCCTGACGTACGCCGTGTACGCGTGGGCGGCGCACCGCCTGATCACCTGCGGCACCGCCTCGCGCGCGGCCATGGGCGCGGTGTTCGGCCTGGGCGGGCTGCTGCTCGTACCGGTGCTGCTCCTCACCGGCGCCCCGCTGGTCGCCTCGTGGGGGAACGCGGGCGTGGGGCTCTACATGGCGCTGGTGCCGATGTTCACCGGATACGTGCTCTTCGGCTTCGGCCTGGCCCGCATACCCGTGAGCACGGCGACGACCCTGTCGCTCCTGGAACCGGCGGTGGCCGCGGTCTTCGCGGTCGCGGTGGTGGGCGAGCACCTGCCCCCGCTCGGCTGGCTGGGCATCGCCCTGGTCATCGCCTGCCTGGCGGTCCTGACCGCCCCCGCCCGCCGGCGGAAGGCCACCGGAACCCCGCCTCAACAGCCATTGCCGGAGCCCGACTTGGCGCCCGTCACGGCACCAGCACCACCTTCCCGGTAGTCTCCCGCCGCTCCATGGCCGCGTGCGCCTCGGCGGCCCGCGCCAGCGGGAAGGTCTGCACGTCCGGCCTCAACTCCCCCTGGCCCGCGGCCTCCAGGGCCCGCCGCCGCAGGCCCGGCTGGCGCTCGGGGTGGGCCAGCATCTCCAGGAGGGCGTTGACGGAGGTGATGTTCCGCCCGGCGAGCACCCGCTCGTCCGGCTCGAAGGACTGCTGCGACGACCAGCCGATGACGACGTAGCGCCCGCCGTCCCCGATCAACTCGAAGGCCGCGGCGGCCTTCTCGCCGCCGACGCCGTCCAGGACGGCGGTGACGGGCCGCCCGCCGAGCCGCTCACGGACCTCCTCCTGCCAGCCGGGGCGGTTGTAGTCCACGGCGATGTCGGCGCCGAGCCCGCCCACGGCGTGCGCCTTCTCGGGGCCGCCCGCGGCGCCCACGACCGTGGCGCCGAGCGCGTGCGCGTACTGCACGACGAGCCGCCCCACTCCCCCGGCCGCCGAGGTCACCAACACCACGTCGTCCGGGCGCAGTCGGGCGGTCCCGATGAGCCCCATCGCGGTCGCGCCGGTGACCACCATGGCGACGGCGGCCTCGAAGCCGAGGCCGTCCGGCACCTCGTGCAGGTCCTCGACGCCGGCGACGGCCAGCTCCGCGTACCCGCCGGGCGAGCCGTGCGCGGTGACGACCGCCCTGCCCAGCCACGCGGGATCGACGCCGGGCCCGACGGCGTCCACGGTGCCCGCGACCTCGCCGCCGAAGACGGCCGGCAGCTCCGGCAGCGGCGGCGCCATGTCGGAGGCCTCGCCGCGCCGCATCACCGTCTCGACGAAGTGAACTCCCGCCGCCCGCACGGCGATACGGACCTGCCCGGCCCCGGCGACGGGGTCGGGCAGGGTCTCCGGGCGCAGGTTCTCGGCGGGTCCGAACGCGTGCAGGACGACGGCGCGCATGGGGTGCTCCTCAGGAAGGGGGGAACGTCTTCACCCACCACCCTGTGACCTCAAGCGAGCTTGAGGTCAAGCACACCGCCGTCCCCAGCGGCTACAACTGGCGCGCCACCTCGGTGGCCCAGTACGTCAGGATCATGTTGGCGCCCGCGCGCCGGATCCCGGTCAGCGACTCCATGATCGCCTTGTCCCGGTCGATCCAGCCCCGCTCGGCGGCGGCCTCGATCATCGAGTACTCGCCGCTGACCTGGTACGCGGCCACCGGCACGTCCACGGCGTCGGCCACGCGCGCCAGGATGTCGAGGTAGGGACCCGCGGGCTTGACCATCACCATGTCGGCGCCCTCCTCCAGGTCCAGGGCCAGCTCCCGCAGCGACTCACGGGTGTTGGCGGGGTCCTGCTGGTAGGTCTTGCGGTCGCCCTTGAGGGAGGAGCCGACGGCCTCGCGGAACGGGCCGAAGAAGGCCGAGGAGTACTTGGCGGTATAGGCGAGGATCGACACGTCCTCGTGGCCGACCTGGTCCAACGCGTCGCGGACGACGCCGACCTGACCGTCCATCATGCCGCTCGGGCCCACCACGTGGGCGCCCGCGTCGGCCTGGACCTGCGCCATCTCCGCGTACCGCTCAAGGGTCGCGTCGTTGTCGACCCGGCCCTCGGAGTCCAGCACACCGCAGTGCCCGTGGTCGGTGGTCTCGTCCAGGCACAGGTCGGACATGACGATGAGGTCGTCGCCGACCTCGGCGCGCACGTCGCGGAGCGCGACCTGGAGGATGCCGTCCGGGTCGGTGCCGGGCGTGCCGAGCGCGTCCTTCTTGGAGTCCTCCGGCACGCCGAAGAGCATGATCCCGGAGACACCGGCCTCCAGCGCCTCGACGGCGGCCTTCTTGAGGGTGTCGCGGGTGTGCTGGAAGACGCCGGGCATCGCCCCGATCTCCACCGGCTCGCTGATCCCCTCGCGCACGAACGCGGGCAGGATCAGGTCGGCGGGATGCAGCCGCGTCTCGGCGACCATGCGCCGCATCGCGGGAGTCGTGCGCAACCGCCGCGGCCGCGCGCCGGGGAAAGACCCGTACTTCGTCACTGAAACCCTCACCTCTCACCGCTGGGCGCCCTGTTGTGGGCAGGCGTGCCGCAGGGCGGCACGGGTGGGCACGACCCCCGGTGCGGAGCACCAAAAGGGGTGGCGCCCACCCAAAGGTACCTACGGGGCGACACGCCGCCGACGGGACCCCGGCCGACGCTCACTGGGCCGCGTCACAGGGTCCCCGGCGTCCAGCGCGGCGGCACGCCGGGCCGCGCCGAACTCCGCCAGCGCCTCGGCGAGCTTGTGCACCGACGGCTCCGGAGCCATCACGTCGACGCGCAGCCCGTGCTCCTCGGCGGTCTTGGCGGTCGCCGGACCGATGCACGCGATCACGGTGACGTTGTGCGGCTTGCCGGCGATGCCGACGAGGTTGCGCACGGTCGAGGACGACGTGAAGAGCACGGCGTCGAAGCCGCCGCCCTTGATCGCCTCGCGCGTCTCGGCCGGCGGCGGCGAGGCGCGCACGGTCCGGTAGGCCGTGACGTCGTCGACCTCCCAGCCCAGGTCGATGAGCCCGGCGACCAGCGTCTCCGTGGCGATGTCGGCCCGCGGCAGGAAGACCCGGTCGATCGGGTCGAAGACGGGGTCGTAGGGCGGCCAGTCCTCCAGGAGACCGGCGGCCGACTGCTCGCCGCTGGGCACCAGGTCGGGCTTCACGCCGAAGGCGATCAGCGCGGCGGCGGTCTGCTCGCCGACGGCCGCGACCTTGATCCCGGCGAAGGCACGCGCGTCGAGCCCGTACTCCTCGAACTTCTCCCGGACGGCCTTGACCGCGTTGACCGAGGTGAAGGCGATCCACTCGTACCGCCCGGTGACCAGGCCCTTGACCGCGCGCTCCATCTGCTGGGGCGTGCGCGGCGGCTCGACCGCGATGGTCGGGACCTCGTGCGGCACGGCGCCGTAGGAGCGCAGCTGGTCGGAGAGCGAGGCCGCCTGTTCCTTCGTACGCGGCACGAGCACGCGCCAGCCGAAGAGCGGCTTCGACTCGAACCACGACAGCTGGTCGCGGCGGGCGGCGGCGGAACGCTCGCCGACGACGGCTATGACGGGCTGGCCGCCGTCCGGCGACGGGAGCACCTTGGCCTGCTTGAGGACCTGCGCGACGGTGCCGAGCGTCGCGGACCAGGTGCGCTGGCGCGTCGTCGTACCGGCGATGGTCACGGTCATCGGGGTGTCCGGCTTGCGGCCCGCGGTCACCAGCTCACCGGCGGCGGCCGCGACGGAGTCCAGCGCCGTCGAGACCACGACGGTCCCGTCGGAGGCGCCGACCTCGCTCCAGCAGCGGTCCGACGCGGTACGCGCGTCGACGAACCGGACATCGGTGCCCTGCGCGTCCCGCAGCGGCACACCGGCGTACGCGGGCACGCCGACGGCGGCCGCGATGCCGGGCACCACCTCGAAGGGGATGCCCTCGGCGGCGCAGGCGAGCATCTCCTCGGCCGCGTCCGTGTCGAGGCCGGGGTCGCCGCCCACCGCACGCACGACCCGCCTGCCGCCCCGCGCGGCCTCCATGACAAGATTGGCCGCGGCCCGCAAAGAGGGCGCTCCCACGGCCGCTGACGCATCGTCAGCAACCGCCGGCTGCGGTGTGTCCACACCCCCCCTGGCATGCACGCGGACGACGTCGAGCACATCCGGCTCGGCGATCAGCACATCCGCTCGGGCCAGCGCCTCGACGGCGCGCAGTGTCAGCAGTCCCGGATCTCCGGGTCCGGCACCCAGGAAGGTGACGTGCCCGCATGCGGGAAGGCCTGGAAGGTTCGAGGTGGGGCTCAAAGTGCTCGCTCCCCCATCAGACCGGCCGCGCCCTTGGTGAGCATCTCGGCCGCGAGTTCGCGGCCCAGCTCCATGGCTTGGGTCTCCGTCTCGGGCACGGGACCGGTGGTGGACAGCTGCACCAGCGTGGAGCCGTCGGTCTTGCCGACGACGCCCCGCAGGCGCATTTCCTTGACAACCTGTCCGTCGGCCAGAAGGTCGGCCAGCGCTCCCACGGGTGCGCTGCAGCCGGCCTCCAGGGCGGCGAGCAGGGACCGCTCGGCGGTGACGGCGACCCGCGTGAACGGGTCGTCGAGCTCCGCGAGCGCGGCGGCGAGTGACGCGTTGTGCGCGGCACACTCGATCGCCAGTGCCCCCTGGCCGGGGGCGGGCAGAACGGTGTCGACCGACAGGAAGTCGGTCACCGCGTCGATCCTGCCGACACGGTTGAGTCCGGCGGCGGCGAGCACGACGGCGTCGAGCTCCCCCTTGTGCACGTACCCGATGCGGGTGTCGACGTTGCCCCGGATCGGGACGGTCTCGATGGTCATGCCGTGGTCACGCGCGTAGGCGTTCAGCTGCGCCATGCGGCGCGGCGAACCGGTGCCCACGCGGGCGCCGTCGGGCAGCTCGGAGAACGTCAGCCCGTCCCGGGCGACCAGCACGTCCCGCGGGTCCTCGCGCACCGGCACCGCGGCGAGCGTGAGCTCCGCCGGCTGCGCGGTGGGCAGGTCCTTGAGCGAGTGCACGGCGAAGTCGACCTCGTCGCGGGCCAGCGCCTCGCGCAGCGCGGCGACGAACACACCGGTGCCGCCGATCTGCGCCAGGTGCTCGCGCGAGGTGTCGCCGTACGTCGTGATCTCCACGAGCTCGACGGGTCGCCCCGTCACCTGCCGTACGGCTTCGGCCACCTGGCCGGACTGGGCCATGGCCAGCTTGCTGCGCCTGGTCCCGAGCCTGAGAGCCTTGTCGGTCATGCCCGGCCTCGATTCGGGTCGTCGTTCTCGTTGTTCAGGTGGTCGGCCCTGCTGACCTCCGCGACCGTCTGCGGGTCGAGGTCGAACAGCGTGCGCAGGGCGTCCGCGTACCCGGTGCCGCCGGGCTCGCTCGCGAGCTGCTTGACCCGCACCGTCGGCGCGTGCAGCAGCTTGTCGACCACACGGCGCACGGTCTGGGTGATCTCCGCGCGCTGCTTGTCCTCAAGGCCCGGGAGCCGCCCTTCGAGCCGGGCGATCTCACCGGCCACCACATCGGCGGCCATGGTGCGCAGGGCGACCACGGTCGGCGTGATGTGCGCGGCCCGCTGCGCGGCACCGAAGGCGGCGACCTCGTCGGAGACGATGCCGCGCACCTTCTCCACGTCGTCGGCCATCGGCGCGTCCGCGGACGCCTCGGCGAGCGACTCGATGTCGACGAGCCGCACCCCTTCGAGGCGGTGCACCGCGGCGTCGATGTCACGGGGCATGGCGAGGTCGAGGAGCGCGAGCACGGCGGTACGGGCCGCGCCGGCCGAGGCCGACGGGCCGGGGGCGCGGCGCCGCTCGGGCAGCCGTCCGGTGACGCGCGCGGCCGCCACCAGCGCGGCGATGGCCTCGGCGTCGGCCTGCGGGTCGGCGGGCGTACGGCGCTCGGCCGGGGCGTTGTCCACCCAGGCGCCGTGCTGTTCCAGGGTCGCGGCGTCCATCCCGGCGACGGCGGCGTCACCGGCGACGGAGAAACCGCGCGCGGCGGACAGCTCGGACAGGTCGACGGGGCAGCCGTCGTCACCGGCGGCCGGCCGCGCGGCCTGGTCCGCCGGGGCGCTCGTGGCCTGCGCCGGTACGTCCGCGGCGCGGCGGCCCGCGGCGGGCAGCCGGCCCGCGACGGCCTCGGCGACGGCGTCCGCGGTCAGCACGAGGCCGGTCGCGCCCGTGCAGGAGACGGCCACATCGGCACGTGTCAGTTCTTCCGCCACGTCGTCCATGGGGACGGCGCGGGCGGTCACGCCCGTGCCGGACTCCGTCAGGATCTCGGCGAGGCGCAGCGCGCGCTCCAGCGTGCGGTTGGCGACGACGACCTCGGCGACCCCGGCCCGCGCGAGCGTCGCCGCGGCGAGCGAGGACATGGAGCCCGCGCCGATGACCAGGGCGCGCTTGCCCTTGGCCCAGGCCTCCACCGGCTCGCGCGCGGCGAGCTGTTCGAGGCCGAAGGTCACGAGCGACTGCCCGGCCCGGTCGATGCCGGTCTCGGAGTGCGCGCGCTTGCCGACCCGGAGGGCCTGCTGGAAGAGGTCGTTGAGGAGCTTGCCCGCGGTGTGCAGTTCCTGCGCGCGCGCCAGGGCGTCCTTGATCTGGCCGAGGATCTGCCCCTCGCCGACGACCATCGAGTCGAGCCCGCACGCCACCGAGAAGAAGTGGTGGACGGCACGGTCCTCGTAGTGGACGTACAGATAAGGGGTGAGCTCCTCCAGGCCGACGCCGCTGTGCTGCGCGAGCAGCGTGGACAGCTCGGCGACGCCCGCGTGGAACTTGTCCACGTCGGCGTAGAGCTCGATGCGGTTGCACGTGGCGAGCACCGCGGCCTCGGCGGCGGGCTCGGCGGCGACGGTGTCCTGCAACAGCTTGGCCTGCGCGTCCACGGACAGCGCGGCGCGCTCCAGGACGCTCACCGGAGCGCTGCGGTGACTCAGTCCGACGACCAGGAGACTCATGCCGGCATCACGGCGGGGACGTCCCCGTCGGGTCCCTTGCGCTGCTGCCTGCCCGGCGCGGGCGGCACGGCGCCCTCGGGGGCCGCGTCCTCCCCCGCCTTGCGCTGCTCGTGGAAGGCGAGGATCTGCAGCTCGATGGAGAGGTCGACCTTGCGCACGTCGACGCCGTCCGGCACGGACAGGACGGTCGGCGCGAAGTTCAGGATGGAGGTCACACCGGCGGCGACGAGCCGCTCGCAGACCTGCTGGGCGGCCCCGGCCGGGGTCGCGATGACGCCGATGGAGACGCCGTTGTCCTCGATGATCTTCTCGAGGTCGTCGGTGTGCTGCACGGGCATTCCGGCGACGGGCTTTCCGGCCATTGCCGGATCGGCGTCGATCAGCGCCGCGACCCGGAAACCACGCGAGGCGAAGCCGCCGTAATTGGCCAGCGCGGCCCCGAGGTTACCGATGCCGACGATGACAACCGGCCAATCCTGGGTCAGGCCGAGTTCGCGGGAGATCTGGTACACGAGATACTCGACGTCGTAACCGACGCCACGCGTCCCGTACGAGCCGAGGTACGAGAAGTCCTTGCGCAGCTTCGCGGAGTTGACCCCCGCGGCGGCCGCGAGCTCCTCGGAGGAGACCGTGGGCACCGAGCGCTCCGACAGAGCGGTGAGGGCTCGGAGGTACAGCGGAAGCCTGGCGACGGTGGCCTCGGGAATTCCTCGGCTGCGGGTCGCCGGTCGGTGAGTTCGGCCAGTTGCCACGGTGCTCCTGCGGGTAGAGCGGGGCTGCAGGCGGTCACTCGTCCCCAGACCGCCCCGTCGAATGCAGGCTATGTCTTTGTGAACGCGTGCACAAAGATGGTGTCCGATTTGCCCGGCCAACGTGACCGGGGTCACGCGCCCCCGGCGCACGATCGTGGAACCGGCGCGCACACGGTGGCGTCGCTCAACTGACGGGGGCAAAACCGGACACACTCCTCACGATCATCGCCCCCGAGACCAAAACCGCCCCAAAGCGTAAACGAATTCGCGAGCACTTTGGACTGGCCGGTCAGTACGCGATCGCGCTACCCCGCCAGCTCCCGCCGCAGCCGCTCCTCGTCCACGCGCCAGAAGGTGTGCTGCTCCCCGTCCACCAGGACGACCGGGATCTGCTCCCAGTAGGCCCGATGCAACTCCTCGTCCTGTGTGATGTCCTTCTTCTCCCACGCGGCCCCCAGCTCGCCGCAGACCTTCTCGATCACCAGCTGTGCGTCATCACACAGATGACAGCCGGGCTTTCCGATCAAGGTGACCGTCCGCTCCGCGGGCTTCTTCTTCTCCGTACGGCGAAAAATCGGGCTCATGCCCCCTATTCTCGCCCCGCCGACGCGCCCGGCGGGCACCGCGTGTGAGCGCTGTTTAACGGTGCGGTCGCGGAGAGTTCACAGGGTGGAATCCCACCGACTCCGGAACGACCGAACGAACTAGCTATGCTCACCGCATGGCCGCTCTCGGATGGCTCACCCCCCGTAGGCGCTCCGCCACGGCGCGGAGCGTGTTGGCAGGCGAGGCCTCGGCTGAGGCAGCGCGCAAGTCCTCCCAGGAGCTGGAGGAACTCGCGGAACGGGCCGCGCCCGACGAGGAGCCCAAGGAACCGGAGTTCCCCGTCGTCGGCGACGACAAGGCCGCCGCCTTCTTCGACCTCGACAACACCGTGATGCAGGGCGCCTCGATCTTCCACTTCGGCCGCGGCCTGTACAAGCGGAAGTTCTTCGAGCGCCAGGAGCTGTTCCGATTCGCCTGGCAGCAGGCGTGGTTCAGGCTCGCCGGCGTCGAGGACCCCGAGCACATGCAGGACGCCCGCGACAGCGCGCTGTCCATCGTCAAGGGCCACCGCGTCGCCGAGCTGATGTCCATCGGCGAGGAGATCTACGACGAGTACATGGCCGAGCGCATCTGGCCCGGCACCCGCGCCCTCGCCCAGGCCCACCTCGACGCCGGCCAGAAGGTCTGGCTGGTCACCGCGGCCCCGGTGGAGATCGCCACGGTCATCGCCCGCCGCCTCGGCCTGACCGGCGCCCTCGGCACCGTCGCCGAGTCCGTCGGCGGCGTCTACACCGGCAAGCTCGTCGGCGAACCCCTGCACGGCCCCGCGAAGGCCGAGGCCGTGCGCGCCCTGGCCGCCGCGGAGGGCCTGGACCTCGGCCGCTGCGCCGCGTACAGCGACTCGCACAACGACATCCCGATGCTCTCGCTCGTGGGACATCCGTACGCGATCAATCCCGACGCCAAGCTGCGCAAGCACGCGCGCGAGCGGGACTGGCGGCTGCGGGACTACCGCACGGGCCGCAAGGCTGCGAAGGTCGGCATTCCGGCCGCCGCGGGAGTCGGCGCGCTCGCGGGCGGCACCGCCGCGGCGATCGCCCTGCACCGCCGCCGTCACTGACCGCCGCGCACGCGGCCGGCGGCCGCGCCCGACACCGGGACCGGCGGCAGCCGGCCCCGTCACCGCCCGTGCCGGACACCGTGACCGATCGCGCCGGGTGCCGTCACTGAGTGCGGCAGGCACTGAACATTCTCTCGGTCCTACCCCGCCCTGCCTCCCGCCAGTCACGTTGGTTGAACTCGGCCACAACACGCCCCGCGCCACGCCGGAATGCGAACTAATCCGATCAACAACCGTTCACTCTCCGGTACTTGATCGGGCTTCAATCGGTAACAGAAGCGACGTAATCGATGATTTGAGCAACTGGGTGTAGCGCTGCCTGTACGAAGCGTTATTCTCCTCAGACGCATAAAGGACCCCGCACGTCGCTACGACGGGTGAACGGTCCCGCACTGCACGTGATGGAAGCTCTGCCTCTGGGAGTCCCGTGTACCCACACGTCGGGGTTGACGCCTCGGGCCTGGCTACGCTGCGCGCAACGGTCATCGACCGCTTGCGCGGCTTCGTCCCCACCGCGTACGCCGTCCCCGCCGTCGCCTCCTTCGCCGCCCCTGCGCCCGCGGGGCCCTGCTATGCCCTGGCGGACGGCGGTGCGACGGTGAGCAGACGAGCTCGCTCCGGCGGCACCACCGCCGCCGCCTCGGCCCCCGCCCCCCGCCGTCCCGCCGCGGACAGCGACAGCGCCCGCATGATGGACCTCGTCGAGCGCGCCCAGGCGGGCGAGTCCGACGCCTTCGGCCGCCTCTACGACCAGTACAGCGACACCGTCTACCGCTACATCTACTACCGCGTGGGCGGCAAGGCGACCGCCGAGGACCTCACCAGCGAGACCTTTCTGCGCGCCCTGCGCCGCATCGGCACCTTCACGTGGCAGGGCCGCGACTTCGGCGCCTGGCTGGTCACGATCGCCCGCAATCTCGTCGCCGACCACTTCAAGTCGAGCCGCTTCCGCCTCGAAGTGACCACCGGCGAAATGCTCGACGCCAACGAGGTCGAGCGCAGCCCCGAGGACTCCGTCCTGGAGTCCCTCTCGAACGCGGCGCTCCTCGAAGCCGTCCGCCGCCTCAACCCCCAGCAGCAGGAGTGCGTCACCCTGCGCTTCCTCCAGGGCCTCTCCGTCGCCGAGACCGCCCGGGTCATGGGCAAGAACGAGGGCGCGATCAAGACCCTCCAGTACCGCGCGGTGCGCACGCTCGCACGACTCCTCCCGGACGACGCCCGCTAGCGGGGAGTAGTGCCCAACTCACCTTCCGTGGCGGCCAGATGGCCGTCACGGCGGTTCGCCGATTCTTCGCGGTCCGATCATCTTTCGTCCGTAACCCAAGTGCCGCGACGCTCGTTGTGCGGGATGCAGGCTCCCTGTGGTCGCTACCTGATGTTCCCCTGGCCCTTAATGAGCAGGGGAGACTCCACTCGCTCACCCGATCGTGTGGAAATGTTCAGGAGATGCAACCCTCAGGACCCCCTGGGGAGTCGACCGTCATGACGAGAGGAGGTGCCGCCAGTGATCGCGAACGTATCGGCCCACCGGCGGGCGAACGCCTTCGCCCAGGCCCTGGAGGAGCTTTCCGACCAGGACCCGGCGGCCGAGCAGTCCGAGGACTCCGCGTCCACACCCGCGGCCGCGGCCGCATCCGTGGAGTCCCCCGAAACCACCGCGGCCCGCGGCGAACCCACCGAGCAGAGCCGCATGCTGGCCCTGGCGGAAGGTCTCGACGCGCTGCCCAAGCCCGCCCTCGACCCCGAGGTCAAGGTCGTCCAGCGCGCCCAGCTCGTGGCCGCGATGGAAGCCATGTTCCAGGAGGGCGGCAGTCCGTCGGTGCCCGAGCAGCGCTCCCGCAAGGGCGCCCACCGCGCGGCCTCCTTGCGGAAGTTGCGGCCGCGTTCGCGCCTGTCCAAGGGCATCGCGGCGGGCGGTCTGACCGTCGGCGTCGCCGCGGGCGCGTTCAGCGGAGTCGCCGCCGCCAGCTCCGACGCCCTCCCGGGCGACTCGTTGTACGGGCTCAAGCGCGGCATGGAAGACCTCAAGCTGGGCATGGCCGACGACGACGCCGACCGGGGCCAGATCTACCTCGACCAGGCGTCGACCCGGCTGAACGAGGCGCGCAGACTCATGGAGCGCGGGCGCTCGGGCACCCTCGACCACGAGTCCCTCGGTGAGATCAGACGCGCCCTGTCCGGCGTGCGGCACGACGCCACCGAAGCGCACCGCCTGCTCTACGAGGCCTACCAGCGCGACGGCTCCCTCGGCCCCATCCAGGCGCTGTCCGCGTTCTCCCAGTCGCACCGGGAGAGCTGGAGCGACCTCCAGGGCCGCCTCCCCGTGCAGCTGGGCGACGTGCGCGAGCAGGTGGACTCGGTCTTCGACGCCATAGACCAAGAGGTCGACCCGCTGCGCTCCCTGCTGCCGCGCGCCCCCCAGAAGGGCGGCGGCACCGGCGGCCGGAGCTCTCAGGGGCCCACCGGCTCCCAGGACACCGGCCGGCACTCCTCCCGCCCCTCGGGCGGCGGAGGCGGTTCGCACGACGGCGGGACCGGCACCGACAGCAAGCCGAAGCCGTCCACCTCGCGCAGCCAGGACGAGGGACTCCTCGGCGGCACCTCGGGCGGCCTGCTCGACCCGCCGGACGAGAAGACGTCCCCGGCGCCCTCGGACGGCAAGAGCAAGCCCGGCCAGGGGGGCAACGACTCGGCCGAGCCGGACGTCACCCTGCCGCCGCTGCTGCCCGGTCTGCTCCCGGAGCTGGGCATCGACGGCGAGGACGTGAAGTAGTCCTCCCGGGTACGTGGTCGGGGGCGCTCTCCTCATGAGGAGAGCGCCCCCGACGCGTGGGACGAGCGCCGCGGGAAGAACACGGCGGAAACACGCCTAGAAGAACCTAGAAGAACCTAGAAGAACACCGACCGCCGCTGCACCAGCAGCTTGTACAGCGAGTGCTGGATCTGCTCCCGCACCTGATCCGTCAGGTTGAACATCAGCATCGGGTCCTCCGCCGCCTCCGGCGGATAGCCGTCCGTCGGGATCGGCTCGCCGAACTGGATCGTCCACTTCGTCGGCAGCGGCACCGCGCCCAGCGGCCCCAGCCACGGGAACGTCGGCGTGATCGGGAAGTACGGGAAACCGAGCACCCGCGCCAGCGTCTTCGCATTGCCGATCATCGGGTAGATCTCCTCCGCCCCGACGATCGAGCACGGCACGATCGGCGACCCCGTCCGCAGCGCCGTCGAGACGAAGCCGCCGCGGCCGAACCGCTGCAGCTTGTAGCGGTCGCTGAAGGGCTTCCCGATGCCCTTGAAGCCTTCCGGCATCACCCCCACCAGCTCGCCCCGCTCCAGGAGGCGCTCCGCGTCCTCCGCGCACGCCAGGGTGTGCCCGGCCTTGCGGGCGAGCTCGTTGATGACCGGCAGCATGAAGACGAGATCGGCGGCGAGCAGCCGCAGATGCCGGCCCTGCGGATGGTTGTCGTGCACCGCGACCTGCATCATCAGGCCGTCCAGCGGCAGCGTCCCGGAGTGGTTGGCGACGATCAGCGCCCCGCCGTCGGCGGGGATGTTCTCGATGCCCTTCACCTCCACCCGGAAGTACTTCTCGTAGAACGGGCGCAGCAGCGACATCAGGACCTGGTCGGTGAGCTCCTCGTCGTAACCGAAGTCGTCGACCTCGTACTCACCCGTCAGGCGCCGGCGCAGAAAGGCCAGGCCGCCCGCGATGCGCCGGTCCCAGCCGCCCGAGCCGCGCGGCTCGGGCGCCGGCGCCGCCGCTTCCGTGCGCTCCGCCCGCGGCTCCCCCTCCCGTGGTCCGTCCTGCTGTCCGGGCAGTGCCTTGACCCCGGCCACGGGGTCGCCCTTGCGCCGGGGCGCGGGCCTGCGGCGCGACGTGCGCTGCGCGCCCGCGCGCGACCGGTCGTCGTCGAACGGAATGACCTTGGCGTCCGCCATCGTTGACGCTCTCCTCAGTTGGCGCTCTGGTTGCCACCCGCGAAGGGCAGCGCGGCGATCCGGTCGACTGCCCCCGCGAGGGCACCTGGCGGCAGCAGTCCCGGACCCCGGCTGCGCACGAAGTCCGCGAAGGTCTCCGCGGTCGTGTACTTGGGCACGAACCCCAGTGTCTCGCGCATCTGCCGGGTGGCCACGACTCTGCCGTGCGTGAGCAGCCGGATCTGCTCCGGCGAGAAGTCCGTCATGCCGACCGTGCGCATCGCCGAGCCGACCCAGGTGACGGCCGGCAGGAACACGGGCACGGTGGGGCGGCCGAGCCGCCGCGAGCACTGCGAGAGCAGCAGCTGGCCGTCGCCCGCGATGTTGAACGTGCCGCTGTTGAGCGTCCCGCGCTGCGGGTCGTGCGAGGCGAGTCGCAGCACCTCGACCGCGTCGTCCTCGTGGACGAACTGCAGGCGCGGGTCGTAGCCGAACACGGTCGGCAGGACCGGCAGCGAGAAGTACTCGGCGAGCGGGGAGTCGGCGGCGGGCCCCAGGATGTTCGCGAAGCGCAGCACGCACACCGCGACGTCCGGGCGGCGGCGCGCGAAGCCGCGCACGTAGCCCTCGACCTCGACGGTGTCCTTGGCGAAGCCGCCGCTGGGCAGCGACTTGGGCGGGGTGGTCTCGGTGAAGACCGCGGGGTCCTTGGGCGCGGAGCCGTACACGCTGGTGCTCGACTTCACCACGAGCCGCTTCACGGTCGGCGACTTCTGGCAGGCACCGAGCAGCTGCATGGTGCCGATGACGTTGGTCTCCTTGACCGAGCCGCGTCCGCCCCGGCCGCCGCGGCCGCCGAGCGCGGTGGCCGTCACGTCCATGTGCACGACGGTGTCCACGCCGAACTCGGCGAGCACCTTGGCGATCGCGGGCTGCCGGATGTCGGCCTGGACGAAGTCGGCGCCGCCCAGATGGTGCTCGGGCGGGACCGCGTCGACGGCGACCACGCGGTCGACGTCGGGATCTCGCTGGACGCGCCGGACGAACCGTCCGCCCAGCTGTCGGGCCACCCCGGTCACGAGCACGACCTTGCCCAAGATCAGCGCCTGCCTTTCCCCAACCCTCGCCGCTCACCGTCGACTGTGTCCCGGCCCACGCTAGCGGGTGGATGTTGCGCTGTGATGACCGTGCGCTGCGGGAAGTGACGACGGACACAGGAGTACGTACGGACCAACCGCCCGCCCCTCAAGTACCGCCCGTCCCGCGGGTGCCGTGCGGCCCCTCCGAGAACAGCCGAAGCCCTCCCACCGACCGGTGGGAGGGCTTCGATACGCGCTGTCGCAGCGTCGCTTACTTCTTGTTGCGACGCTGAACGCGAGTGCGCTTCAGCAGCTTGCGGTGCTTCTTCTTGGCCATCCGCTTACGCCGCTTCTTGATAACAGAGCCCACGACTACCCTCGCTCACTTCTCTTCACTCGGTGCGGGGCAGCAGACTGGGCCCACACGACCTACGTCGGCCTAGCCTACCCGTCCCCGCGTGAGGGACGTAATCGAGGGGCCATGACCCCTGCGCGAGGGGCCGGAGGCCCTTCGCTCAACCTGCTTCCACCCCCACGTAGGACTCGCGGAGGTACTCGTGAACCGCCTGCTCCGGGACCCGGAAGGACCTCCCGACCCGGATGGCGGGCAGATGACCGCTGTGCACCAAGCGGTACACGGTCATCTTGGACACTCGCATCACCGAGGCGACTTCCGCCACGGTCAGAAACTGAACCTCGTTCAGCGGCCTCTGGTCTGCAGCCATGACACCCCACCTGAACCTTCCGCACATGACGGGCACCGGCTTCCCCTTCCGGTGACGCTTCGTCGCTGTGCGCTCACTCCCCAGACTAGGGGCGGATGATGCGAGTGGGGAAGAGGAGTAGCCATCGGCCGCCTACTGTGACAGACACGCTCGATTGAGTACATAGCGAGTAAGCGGTCGGTAGTAATCAGACCGCACAGCGTCATCAAGCGGAACGACGACGGACACCTGCCCCTCGGCCTCTCCGACGAACAGCGCGGGATCGTCCGTATCCGCCAGACCGATCGCCTCAAACCCCAGCTGACCTGCTCCGCAGACCCAGCCGTGGTCGCCGACGACGAGCCCGGGAAGCGGTCCGCCGGCCTCCGCGGCGGCGTCCAGGACGGCCCGAACCGGCAGTGGTGAGTGGGTGTGTGCGCCGGTCTCACTCCCCGTGGGACGCGCGCCGGGTTCGCGCACCAGCGCGACTCCTTGTACGTAGTCAAGGTTGTACGTACGTAGGCCGAACCGGGTCGTTATGTCGACACTGTTGCCCTGCGCGGGGGTGAGGACGGTGCATCCGGCCGCCGACAACGCGTCCGCCAACGCGGCGTAGAACCCGAGAAGCCGGTGCGGATGACCCGTCCCGAAGAGCACCGGAAGCCGCTTCCGCGCGGCCTCCGCGAGCCGCTCCGCGAAGGCGTCGAGCGCCGACAGCGTCCGTTCCGGATCGATGACGTCGACCCCCGAGGTGTGCCGGGGGTCGGCGGACACCCCGCACTTGTCCGCCATCAGACCCAGCAGATCACCGGGCCCCCAGCTCCACTCCGGGTCGAGCCCGAGCAGTATCCGTGGGTCACGGGCCGCGAAGAGCCGGTAGCTCCGCAGACTCTCTTCCCGCGAGGTGGCCACCGGCCCGGCCAACCGGGCCGCCAACAGATGCGCACGCAGGGCGCCGGTGCTCAACACCCTGCCGATGCTGGCGCATCGGGGCACGGCGAACCTCAAAAACCCCGGAAAACCCCCACAGTTGGGCTAACGCGGGCATAATCGGGCCCCTCGCCCCACACCTCGCGCACAGGCCCCTGAGGCACAGCCCCCGGCTCACATGGACTCCTGGCACACACGGACCCGTGACGCACCCCAGCCCCGGACACGCACACACGGACCCGTGACACACCCCGTCCTCCGGACGCGCACGCGCCTCTACGCCCTACGCGAGCAGCCCCCGCAACGGGAACGCCGCACGCCGCGCCGCGAGCACCGCCTGATCGAGGCGGTCCGCCGGGTCGTACCCCGACTCCCAGCCCTTCCACTCCACGGGCCACCGCCCGTCCGTCATCCGCCCCGGCCCCAACTGCCGGGTCCGCGCGAAGACTTCCTGCCGCCACGCCTCCGGGATCACCGCCGTCGGCTCCACGGGACGCCCCGCCGCGATCCCGACCAGGTGCGTCCACGACCTCGGCACCACATCCACCACGGCGTACCCACCGCCCCCGAGAGCCACCCAACGCCCCTCGGCGTACTCATGGGCCAGCTCGTGGCAGGCGACCTGCACGGCACGCTGCGCGTCCAGCGACACGGCCAGATGCGCGAGCGGATCCTCGAAGTGCGTGTCCGCCCCGTGCTGTGTGACCAGGACCTGCGGCCTGAACTCCGCGAGCAGCTCGGGCACCACGGCGTGGAAGGCCCGCACCCACCCCGCGTCCCCGGTGCCCGCCGGCAGCGCGACATTCGCGGCGGACCCCTCGCCCGCACCGTCCGCACCCGTCTCCTCGGGCCACCCGGTCTGCGGGAACAGCGTCCTCGGATGCTCGTGCAGCGAGATCGTCAGAACCCGCGGATCCTCCCAGAACGCGGCCTGCACACCGTCCCCGTGATGCACGTCGACATCGACGTACGCCACGCGCTCGGCGCCCAGTTCGAGCAGCCGCGCGATGGCCAGCGCCGCGTCGTTGTACACACAGAATCCCGAAGCGGCGCCCGGCATCGCGTGGTGCAGCCCGCCCGCGAAGTTCACGGCGTGCAGCGCGCCCCCGCGCCACACCGCCTCGGCCGCACCGACCGACTGCCCGGCGATCAGCGCCGACACCTCGTGCATCCCCGCGAAGGCCGGATCGTCCTCCGTCCCGAGGCCGTACTCCCCGCGCGCGGACGCGGGATCGGCGGAAGCGGCCTTGACCGCGTCCACATAGTCCTGGCGGTGCACGAGCCGCAGCGTGGAATCACCGGCACGCTTGCCCGCGACCACATCCAGCTCCTGGTCAAGACCGAAGGCACCGATGAGACTTCGGGTCAGCCCGAGCCTGACCGGGTCCATGGGGTGACCCGGGCCGAAGTCATAGCCCGTTACTGCCTCGTCCCACATCAGCTGTGCGCGGCCGCTCATGCCCGTCACCGTATCGGTCCGTCCCCGGGGCGAAGGAACGGGCGTACAACAAGGTCACGAGCACCAACACCATGGGAACGAGCATGGCCCCGCGGTAGTTCCACGCGTCCCCGAGCCCGCCCACCAGCGGCGAACCGATCAAAAAGCCCACATAGTTGAAGATGTTGAGCCGTGCGACGGCCGCGTCCGAAGCCCCCGGGAACATCCGCCCCGCCGCCGCGAACGTCTGCGGAACGATCACACACAACCCCAGCCCCAGCACCGTGAACC
>NZ_LIRJ01000014.1 GCF_001419745.1 Streptomyces silaceus
CAGCGCGAGCAGCGTCGACTTGCCCGCACCGCTCGGGCCGACCAGGGCCACGTGCTCGCCGGGGCGTACGGAGAGGGAGGCGTCCTGGAGCGCGGGCTCGGCGCGGCCCGGGTGGTGGACGGTCACCTCCGCCAGGCACAGATGGGCCCGGCGGGCGTCGGGAGCCGGTGCGCGGTCAGCTGGGTCCGGGGTGCGGTGACCTGCCTCCGGGGCGCGGTCACCCGTGCCCGGGGCACGGGCACCCCTGCGTCCCCCGTCCTCCTCCGGGTCAAGGATCGCGAAGACCTGCTCGGCCACGGCGATCCCCTCGGCGCTTTCATGGAAGGCCGCACCCATCGCACGCAGCGGGAGGTACGCCTCGGGAGCGAGGAACAGGACCGTCAGCGCCGTACGCAGGTCCACCTCGCCGCCGAGCAGCCGCAGCCCGACCGGCACCGCGACCAGCGCGACGGAGAGCGTGGCGACCGTCTCCAGGACGAAGGAGGAGAGGAACGCCACGCGCAGCGTCCGCATGGTGGCACGGCGGTGCGCCTCCGCCATCGCTCCCACCACCCGGGCCTGATGCCGCTCGCGGCCGAACGCGCGCAGTGTCGGCAGCCCGGACACCACGTCCATGAAGTGACCGCCCAGCCGTGCCAGCAACCGCCACTGGCGTGCCGTGCGCCGGGCCGTGTGCATCCCGACGAGCGCCCCGAACACGGGGATGAGCGGCAGCGTCACGACGACGATCAGCGCCGACGTCCAGTCCGTGAGCACCAGCCAGCCGACCACGGTCAGGGGTACCACCGCGGTGGCCGCCAGCGTGGGTACGTACCCGACGACGTAGGGATCGAGCGCGTCGAGGCCGCGGGTGAGCAGGGTCGCCGTCTCGCCGTGGCGGTGGGCCGCGAGGCGCAGCGGGCCGGTGCGCCCCAGCGTCCCAGTGATCCGCTCGCGCAGCGCGCGCTTGGTGCCGGCCGCGGCGTGCCGGGCGAGCACCCCGCGGGCCCAGGCCAGGACCGCGCGCAGCGCCATGACGGCGCCGAGCGCGAGCAGCTGACCGGACCGGAGGGGGTGCCCGGCGAAACCCTCCGCGAGGACCGTTGCGAGCAGGGCCGCCTGTGCGACGACGAGCACGGCGCCGATCAGCGCCAGCGCGGTGGAGTACGTCATGTGGCGGCGCAACACGGGGAGTTCACGCAGCAGGCGCCGTTCGACCGGCTTCATCCTGGGGCCTCTCTTCGACCTGAACCTGAAGGGGAGCGCGGCGGCACGGCACGCTCAGAAGTAGCGGGGGTGGCGGCGGCCCGTCGGCCCGCGGAAGACCCACCAGCTCCACGCCTGGTACGCGAGGATCACCGGCACCACCAGAACCCCGAAGGCGCTCAGGATGCGCAAGGTGGCGTCGTCGGTGACGGCGTGGCCGACGGTCAGCCCCGTGCCCGCCGAGCTGATCAGGACGTACGGGTAGTGACCCGCTCCCACGAGCGCCACGGGCAGCGCGGTCGCGCAGCACGTCGCCACGAACGCCGGGACGTGACGGCCGCGCGTGAAGCACCACCAGGCGGCGGCGAGCGCCGCAGCGAAGAGGCCGGCGACGACCGCCGACGTCCCGCGATTCGTCATCGAGGCGCCCGCGCCGAACAGTGTCAGGAGCAGCGCGAGGGCGCCCACGGCCGCGGCGCCGCTCAACAGGTCGGTGCCCACCTCACGTGCCCGCGCGCTGATGTCGGGCGTCGCGCGCAGGGCGACGAACCCCGCGCCGTGCGCCGCGAAGAGCAGCGCGGTGGTCACCCCGCAGGCCAGCACGAACGGCGAGAACACGTCGCCGAAACCGATGTGGAAGCTCCCGTCGGCACGCCGGGGCACGCCGTGGAGCAGCAGCCCGACGACCAGCCCCCAGCACAGGGCGGGCAGGGCGCCGCCGCCCACGATCAGGGCGTCCCACACCCGCCGGCCCCGCTCGCCACGGGCACGTCCGCGCAGCTGGATCGCCGCGTTGCCGAGGACCAGGCCGACGAGGATGGCCACGATCAGCGGATACAGGCCGGACAGCAGGGTCCCCTCCAAGTGCGGGAACGCGCCGAACAGGACGCCGGTGAAGGCGACCAGCCAGACCTCGTTGCCCAGGAAGAAGGGCGCGATGGCGTCGAGGGCGGCATTGCGGCCGGTGCGCGCCGCTTTCCGGCGTTCCCCGCCGCCGAGCCACGGGTGCAGCATCTGTACGCCGTAGTCGTAGCCGCCGAGCACGAAGTACCCGGCGAGCAGCAGGCCCAGGAGGGCCAGCCAGAGAGTCTCCAGACTCATGTCGCTCAACTTTCTTTGGGGGAAGGCGAATCGGGGCTCCGGGACGGCCGGTCCCGAGGGGGCAGGGCCTCAGAGGACCGGAACCGGCTGCTTCTCATCGCCTCCGTCTCCACCTCTGCGTCTGTCCCCGCTCCCCGGCCCCTCGGGCACGTCGTCGGGGAGCGGCTCGGTGGCGCCGAGCTGGGTGGCGTCAGGGCCGCGCACGGCGAAGCGGGTGATGAGGGTCCAGTTGGTCACGGCCAGGGCGAGGAAGACCGCGACGAACACGGTGCAGGACACCGCCAGAGCGGCCGTGCTCACATGGGACACCGCGTCCTCGACCGTCAACTCACCGTAGATCAGCCAGGGTTGGCGGCCGACCTCACGGACGACCCAGCCGCCGACGGAGGCGACGAAGGGGAACGGGACCGTCGCGATCAGTACGTACAGAGCGGGGCGCCACCGGATGACCCAGTCCTTCCAGAGCAGGACGACCGCGATGAGCGTGATGGTGGAGACCGTGTTGCCGATGACCGTCATCACGTCCATCGAGAGCCGCACGGTGTCCTGCCAGGGCACGTAGTCGCCCGGCCCGTGCTCCGCGACCAGCCGTGCCTGCTCCTCGGCGACGCCGCTGCCGCGCAGCACCGCGTCCTTCATCGGCTGGGTCCGCTCGATCACGGGCCGTTGCAGCTCGCCGACGACGACCACGAAGAACGACGCGACCGTGCTGACCCACAGCCCGAGGCGCAGGGAGCCGCGGAACAGCTCGGTCTCCTCGGTGCGCCGCAGGAAGTGGAGGGCGCTGACACCGGCGACGAAGACGCCGCCCGTCGTGAGCGCGGCGAGCGCGACGTGACCGAGGGCGACCAGCGCGCTGGAGTTGGTGAGCAGCGCCCCGAAGTCGGTCAGGTAGGCGACGCCGTCGCGCACGTCATGGCCGACCGGGTGCTGCATGAAGCCGTTGGCGACGAGGATCCAGTATCCGGAGGCGTATGCGGTCAGGGCGACCAGCCAGATCAGCGTGACGTGCACGCCCTTGCGCAGGCGCCCCCAGCCGAAGATCCACATGCCGAGGAAGGTGGACTCGGCGAAGAAGGCGATCAGGGTCTCCAGCGCCAGCGGGGCGCCGAAGACGTTGCCGGCGAACGTGCTCAGGCCGCTCCAGCTCAGTCCGAACTGGAACTCCATGACGAGGCCGGTGACGATGCCGACCGCGTAGTTGATGACGTAGAGCTGGCCCCAGAAGCGCGTCATGCGCTCCCGGACGGTTCGCTTGGCGGGATCGCGGGTGTACGCGGCACGGGTGTGCATGACCGCCACCAGGGGGACGAGCCCCATGGTCAGGATCACGAACAGCCAGTGGATGCCGGTCGTGGCCGCGAACTGGAGTCGGGCCAGCTCCGCAGCGCTCATGGTGTGACCTTCCTGGGAGAAGGGTGGCCGGTGGGACGGGCCGCCCGCGGGGGCGGCGCCGAACGGACAGGGGAGGGGCGGGTCCCCGCGTCGCGTGTGCAGCCGGCGGGCGCCGTCTCCGTCGCCCGTCACCTGCGCGGTGACCTCGCTGACGACCGTAGGGAGAATCGCTTATGCATTCCAAGACCGGTTTTGCTATGTGAAGATGACGCCGAAGGCATGAGTGAAGGTGGACCGTGGATCTCCTGCAGTTGCGCTACTTCCGGACCGTCGCCCGCTACGAGCACATGAGCCGCGCGGCCGAGGAGCTGTGCGTCGCCCAGCCCTCCCTCAGCCGCACCATCGCGCGCCTGGAGGCCGAGCTCGGCTCCCCGCTGTTCGACCGGCAGGGCCGCCGCATCCGGCTCAACCAGTACGGAGCGATCTTCTTGCGCCACGTCGACCGCGCCCTGAGCGAGCTCGACGACGGCCGCCGGGCCATCCGCGAGGCCCGTGACACGGGGCTCGGCCGGGTGAGCGTCGCCTCCGAGACCCTGCTGACGATCACCCCTCTGCTCGGCAGTTTCCGGGCCGCCCATCCCCGCGCCGACGTGCGGCTCTTCCAGTCGACGGCCGAGGAGATGGACCGTCAGCTGCGGGCCAGGGAGGTCGACTTCTGCGTGGCCTCGCAGCCGTTGAGCGGGACGCACCTGGAGTCGGTCGAGCTCGCCCGCGAGGAGGTGCTGCTCGCGGTTCCGTACGGGCACTGGCTCGACGGCCGGGAGAGCGTGACGATCCCCGAGATCGCCGACGAGCCCTTCGTCACCACTCGCCTGGGACACTGGCAACGCGCCCTGCTGGACCGGCTGTTCGCGGAGGAGGGGCTCGCGCCACTCGTGTCCTGCGAGGGCGACGAGCCGGGCGCGAGCCAGAACATGATCAGTGCGGGCCTCGGCATCGGCCTCATCCCGGCGGTCTCCCGTCAGGTCGGCACGCACACGAGCGTCCCGGTCGCCTGGGTGCACGTGGAAGCGCCCGACTGTCACCGGGTGCTCACCCTGGTGTGGAACCGCGAGACCCAACTGTCCGAAGCGGCCCTGAGATTCCGTGAGTTCATCACCAGCAGGCCGTTCATGACGCACCATCTGCCGGACCCGCGCCGCGACCGCGCGCACGATCACTCCTAGCGCGCCGCGCGCTCCTCTGATACGTTCCGACGCGCCGCCGCAATCCGGGCCGAGGACGTTCCGCGTCCCAACGGCCTTCGGGCGACGGTGAGTCGGCAAGGGGTGTCGCGTCCCCCGTCGGCCCCGGGCGATGCCATCGGCATCCCCCGATCCCATCTCACCTTCACGTTCACCTTCACCCGCATCCGTGCACGCCGCGCCCTCGCGCGCCGCCGGCTGCCCCTGAGGAGTTCCGCCATGCCCAAGATCACGTACGTCGCCGTCGACGGCACCGCGACGACGGTCGACGTCGCCCACGGCACGAGCGTCATGCGCGGCGCCGTCTTCAACGACATCGACGGCATCGTCGCCCAGTGCGGCGGCAACGCGCAGTGCGCCACCTGCCACGTCTACGTCGCCGACGACGGTGCCGACCGCCTGGGGCCGATGCGGTCGGACGAGGACGACCTGCTCGACTTCACCGCGAGCCCGCGCCGCCCCACCAGCAGGCTCAGCTGCCAACTCCCCGTCACCGACGCCCTGGACGGCCTGACCGTCCACCTCCCCGAACGGCAGAACTGATGACGGACGGCACACCGCCCGCGTCCGTCGTCGTGGTGGGCGCGGGACAGGGCGGCCATCAGACCGCCGCGTCCCTGCGCGAGCGCGGCTACGCGGGACGCATCACGCTCATCAGCGACGAGGACGCGCTGCCTTATGAACGCCCGCCGCTCTCGAAGACCTACCTCAAGGGCCAGGTGGACGAGCCGCACCTGTGGCTGAGGCCCGCGACCTACTACGTACGCCAGCACATCGACCTGGTCCACGGTGCCGTGGCGGAAATCGACCCGGCCGCCCGCAGGGTGCGGCTCCAGGACGGGTCCGCGTACGACTACGGCCATCTCGTCCTGGCCACCGGCGCCCGGCCGCGCCCGCTCGACGTGCCGGGGGCCGGACTGCGCGGCGTGCACACCCTGCGCACGGCCCGTGACGCCGCCGCGCTGCGGGCCGCCCTCCACGGAGCCCGGCACGCGGTGGTGATCGGGGCCGGGTTCATCGGCCTCGAATGCGCCGCCACGGCAAGGGAGTTGGGCTGCACCGTGACCGTCGTGGAGGCGCTGGAACGCCCGCTCGCCCGGGTCGTCACGGCGCGGACCGCCGACCACTTCACGCGGCTGCATCGCGGGGCGGGTGCCCGCTTCCTGTTCGGGCGGGGTGTCGCGGCTCTGCGCGGCGACCGGCGCGGCGGCGTCACGGGGGTGGAACTGACCGACGGCACGCGGCTGCCGGCCGACCTGGTCCTGCTCGGCGTCGGCGTCGTGCCGCGCACGGAGCTGGCCGCCGCGGCCGGGCTCCCGGTCGACGACGGCATCACCGTCGACTCCCGCCTGCTGACCGGCGATCCGTACATCTCCGCGATCGGGGACTGCGCGGCGTTCCCGCACGTGCGATCCGGGAACCGGCGGCGCCTCGAATCGGTGCAGAACGCCGTCGGCCACGCCCGCTTGGTCGCCGAGCGGCTGACCGGTGCGGCCGATGTCTACGACGACGTACCGTGGTTCTGGAGCGACCAGTTCTCGACGACCCTGCAGATCGCCGGGGTCGCCGAGGAGCACGACACCGAGGTGGAGCTCCGGGGCGATGACCCCGACGCGTTCTCGGTCCTGCTGTTCCACGGGGGCGACCTGTGCGCGGTCGAGTCCGTCAACCGGCCGACGGACCACATGGCGGCCCGCCGGCTCCTGGAGAGAAGGGTCGAGGTGAACCCCGATGACGCCGCCGCACCGGGGTTCACCCTCAAGGGCGCGCTGACCGGCGTCAGCCGTCCACGGCGTCCAGCACGTCACCCAGATCCAGGAACTTGAAGTTGGTGGACGGGCGTTCACCGTCCCCGGGCGCGTCGTGGCCGTCCTGCACGACCAGCAGGCCGTCCGGGTACGCGGAGCCGAGCGGGGCCGCCAGCGCGGCGGCCCCGTCGCACTCCTCCGAGCCGTCGAGGGCGGCCGAGGCCGGCGCGACGCGGAAGCCGCCCTCGTACTCGTTGGCGTCCGACACCTCCCGGTCGTAGGCGACGAAGGTGTTGTCGCCCTGGCTGGACGCCAGGAGCAGGCCGTCGCCGTCGCGCTCGGTCACCAGCGTCAGGCCCTCGACGTCCGCCGTGAGGCGGGTGCCGCCGTAGCCCGGGTCGGCGCCCGCCACGCACTCCTCGGTCTGCTCGTCGTACGTGCCGGGGACGCCGTACTCGCGGACCTTGTCCACGAGCTTCGGCGTACCGGTCAGGTCGGCGCGCAGCCGCCAGATGCCGACGTCCTCCTGGCCGGCGTACAGCGTGCCGTTCGCCGGGTCGACCACCATGCCCTCGACCTGCGGGAGTTCACCGGGCTCGGCGCACGGCCGCCACGAAGTGCCGTTCGGCAGGCGGAAGTCGGCGGGCAGGTCGAGGGTGCGGACCCTGCGGTAGCCGACCGTGCCGTTCGCCGTGGGGGTGAGCTCCAGCAGGGCGATGCTGGTGCGCTCGCGCCGGCTGACCAGGGCGTACGAGCGGCCGGTGGCCTTGTCGGTCCAGGTGGCGAGCCCGTACGCGGTGCGCTGTTCGTCGATCTCCTCCTGCGAGGAGGAGAAGACCGGCGGGGCGGCCGGGTCCGTGACGTCGGTGAGGGGGCCGTGGCGGCCGTCGGGCGCGATGCGGTAGAAGCGGAGCCGGTCGCCGCCGCGGTCGCTGGTCACCGCGAGGTCCGCGCGTCCCGACGAAAGACGCAGGCCGTGGACGAGGTCGACGTTGTTGAACCGGCCGGGCGCGTGGTCCGGTCCCGGCGCGGCGGGCGCGGGCAGGGACTGCACCTCGCGGGCGGCCAGGTCGTACACGCGCAGACCGCCCTGCTTGGCGGTGGCGATCACCAGACTGCGGTCCGGATCGGCGGCGTTGCGCCAGATCGCCGGGTCGTCCGCGTCGGCGTCACCGCCCGCCGCGTCGTCGTGCAGGGCGGGGGTCTCCGCCCGAGGGGTGACGGCGGGCGGCGCGGCGTCCGGAGCGGCGCCGGCCTGGGCCGGCGCGGTGACGCCGATGAGCGCCGCGAGCGCCAGGGCGGAGGTGAGTGCCGCCGGGCGGATTCTGCGGGACAGGACCACGGAGGTCTCCTTCACGGGCGGGGAGTGGGGGCAGGGGGAGTGTGCGGTGCCCGTGTGACGACTTACCAGGAGGTAACGCGTCCCGTTGGTGTGATCACGGTGAACGGTCGGTGTCGCGAGGGGAGTTGAGGTGGTCTTGGGTGTCCGTGTCGGGTCGTCACTCGCTCGGTGACAGGGAGCGCTCGCCGCGCGGGGCCAGCGCCGCGTCCGCGGCGTCGAGGATGTTGCCGAAGGTGCGCGTGATGATCGGGCGGGCCATGCGCCGCGTGAGGAACGGGCCGATCACCGGTACGGGGATCTCCGCGCGGGTGGTCCAGCGCACCCGGGTGCCTCCGTCGACCTCCGTGAACGTCATGCGGCCACGTTCGTGCCGGGCCGGCGGGACACTGCGGTCGACGACGTACTCGGTGGCGTACGGCGGGTCGTAGCGGGTGATCCGCTCCCGGAACCAGCCGATCAGCCAGAGGTGACTGCGCACGGCGCCGACGCCGTAGGGCGCGCCCTCGCCGCGCCGGGTCAGCCGGCAGCGCACCACCAGGGGTGAGCGGGTGTAGTGCGTGGTCGTGGTGAGCCAGGCGAACACGTCGTCGATCGGGGCGTGGACGGTGCGCTCGACGGTCATGGTTTCCATGGCTGGTGATCTCCTCGGTCGAGGGGGCGCACCGCGTCGGCGCGGTGCAGCTTGTCGGGGTTGCGCACGACGTACAGAGAGCTGATCCGCCCGTCGTGGACGTCGAAGGCGAGCAGCCAGTCGAGCGCGCCGTCGGTCAGGCAGCGCGCCGCGGGCATGCCGTTGTACGTGGCGTGCTCGATGCGGGTCGACGCGGTGAGGCTGGTGCGGGCCACGCCGAGCACGAACCGGGCGACGTCGTCGCGGCCGGTGATCGGGCGGCGGGCCGCGGTCACCTTGCCGCCGCCGTCGGAGATCTGCACGACGTCGGGCGCCAGCAGATCCATGAGCGCCTGGATCTCACCGGTCGTCGTCGCGCGCAGGAACCGCTCGACGACCTCGCGGGCCGATCCGGAGTCGGGCTCGAACCGGCGGCGCCGCGCGTGGACGTGCCGGCGTGCCCGGTGGGCGATCTGGCGGACGGCGGTCTCGGTCCTGCCGACCGAGGCGGCGATCTCGCCGTGGGTGTAGCCGAACACGTCGTGCAGCACGAACACCGCGCGCTCGGTCGGGCCCAGCGTCTCCAGGACGAGCATCATCGCCATCGACACCGACTCGGCGAGAATCGCGTCGTCGCTCACCTCGGGCGCGGTGCGGATGGGCTCGGGCAGCCAGGAGCCGACGTACTCCTCGCGGCGCGCCTTGACCGCCCGCAGATGGTTGAGCGACTGCCGGGTGACCACGCGGACCAGATAGGCGCGGGGGTGCTCCACCGTGGCCGGGTCGACCGCGCTCCAGCGCAGATAGCTCTCCTGCAGCACGTCCTCGGCGTCGACGGCGCTGCCCAGCATCTCGTACGCGATGGTGAACAGCAGCGGACGGTGCTCGGTGAAGGCGTCCCGCGGCCCTTCGGCGTCCTCCGCCCCCGTCGGCTCCCGCCCGCTCCCGGCGCTCCGCGCGCCCTCGGCGTCCTCGGCCACACCCGGCTCCTCTCCTGCTCGGTCCCGCGGACAAGCATCGAGACACCCGGGACCGGCCGACCGTGACAGTCCGCCGCTGTGAGTCAGGTCACAGAGCGAGTCCGACGGGGGCGGGCACGGCCCGCCGGGGGTGAGGGGGCCGAGGCGCGCCGGGCCTCGCCCCCGCGCCCGGCCGCGTCCCGGGTGCCGCGGTCCTCCCGGGTGCCACACCTGGTCCGGGCGCCGCTCCCATGGCGGTCCGCACCAGCTGCGTGTACGTCCGGCGCAGGGCGACGAGCGACTCCTGGGCCTCGCGGTAGGCGTCCGCGTCGGGGCCCCGCCGATGCGTGAGGGTCCTGACGCCCGCGCTGTGACGGTCCAGCGCGGCGAGCCAGGCGCGGTGCCGGTCGGAGAGGTGGCGGCGCAGCTGATGACGGCTGCCGCCGCCGAGACGGCCGCCCATCCCGAGGACCGCGTCGGCGGTCAGCAGCACGGGCGGTTCCAGCGCCCCCCGCTCGGCGAGCGCCCCGAGCACGCCGCGCTGCTGGGCGGAGGCCGGGGCGAGCGCCAACGCCTGCTCTTCCTGGTGGAGTTGCCCGCGCAGGCACCGCTGGACGCGGGTCAGGCGGCCCAGCGCGATCCCGACCGCCTCGTCGCCCGGGGCGCGTCCCGCCAGGGTGCCCGCGAGCCGGGACAGCCAGATGCCGTGGGCCTCCAGGCGGACCGCCGCCAGCATGAGGCGGTCGAGCCGGGACAGCGGCTGGTCCGGCGGCGCCCACCGGACGATGGGCACGAGGGTCTCGGAGCGGGCCAGCTGATCCACCGACGTGCCGCGGCTCGGCTTGCGCTCCGGCGCCCAGTTCAGCAGCGACAGCGTGGGCAGCGCCACCAACTCCTGGTGCTCGGCCCGGTGCGCCAGCGCCGTCCACAGACCGAGGAAGTCCTCGTGTGCGGCGCGGCGCGAGAGGGGCGCCTGCGGGTCCAGGCCGGTCCAGCCGCAGGCCGCCGCGACGACCGCGACGCGCATCGCGGCGGCCTCGGCCCGATGCTGCGGCAGCCGTGCGACGCGCCCCCGCAGCAACGCCACCTCCCCTCCTCGCGCGGCCCGTTCGACCAGCAGGCGGGCCTCCTCCCGGGCCGGTGCCGCGGCGGCGGCCACCGCCAGGGCGTCCAACTCCGTCCAGGCGCCGGAGAGCTGGGCCGCCGGCGGCCGCGAGGGCAGGAAGCCGTGCGTGCGCGGGTCGTGGGACGGAGGCATCAGAGTCACCCTTCTGTGCGGCGTCCCGTACGCAACGTCCGCTGGCGGAGCGCGTGTTGACGGGACGGAAAATGATCTTTCGGCACCACTCGATCGTCACAGGTCGCCGCGGCGGATCCGGTGGGCGAAGGTCCGCAAAGTCCGGGACTTTCGGCCTCTGGGCAAGGCGGGATCCGCCCCGTGGACGGGAACACCGGGGCCCGCTCCATGCCTCGTCACGGGAGTCATCGGCCGCCGCCCCGCAACCCGGTCAGGACCGGGCGGTGGTCGCTCCCGAGATCCGGGAGCACCTCCGTGCCCGTCGCGGTGAGGCCGCGGACGAGGACATGGTCGATGCGGACGACGGGGAACGCGGCGGGCCAGGTGAAGCCGAGGCCGTGGCCCGCCTGTTCCCGCGTGGACCGCAGACCCCGGGTCAGCGGTGCGAGCCCCCGGTCGCGCAGACTGCCGTTGAGGTCTCCGAGGAGCACCACGCGCGAAGTCGGGTCCCGGGCGACGCGCTCGGCCAGCCGCGCCGCGCTCGCGTCCCGCTGTGCCACGGCGAACCCCTGGGTGACGCCGACGCGCACGGACGGCAGGCGCACCGCGTAGAACGCCGCGTCGCCCACCGGCGTGCGGGCCACGGCGCGCAGCGCGTGCGGCCAGGCGCCGCCCAGGTCGAGCCGCTCGACGTCGCGCAGCGGATAGCGGGACCACAGCCCGATCGTGTCGCCCACGACATGGTGCGGATAGGCGGCCCGCAGCTCCCGCTCGTACGCCCCCATGGCGGGCCGGGGCACTTTCTGCAGCGCCACGACGTCGGCGTCGATGGCCTTCACCTCGCGGGCGACGTCACCCGGAGCGGTGCGGTCGCCGCCGACGTTGAGGGTCAGCGCCTGGAAGTCGGGGCGCCCCGAGCCGTGACCGGCGGCGAACGCGGGGCCGAACACGACGGCCCAGGCGAGCGCGGGCACCAGCACGGCCACCGCCCCCTTGAGCGAGCGGCGCACCGCCGCCCACACCAGCAGCAGCGGCACGCCGAGGCCGCACCACGGCAGCGCGGTCTCGGCCAGGCTGCCCAGATGGCCCGGCGAGTTCGGCACCAGCCCCGGAAAGACCAGCAGCACGGCGAGGAGGAACGCGAGGACGGCGATACGCATGGTCAGAGGGGTCCGTTCCCCAGGCCGCCGTCACCCGGCCGCCGACAGGACGGTCCCCAGCCCGCGAGGCCGAGTCCGACCGCCGCGACCGAGACCCCGATCAGCGCGGCACACAGGAAGGGCGTCGTCATCGGTCACCTCCCGCACGGCGGTCCTCGGGCGGCGCCTTGTCGCACCGCGTCTCCACCCTGGTGGGCGGTGGCTGAGGGAAAGCTGAGCAGGCTGAGGACGTCTTCAGGTTCCGTGCCGAAGGGTGAGGGGGTCGTGTTCCGTGAAGGGCTCGTCCCGGTGAAAGGTCCGTTCCCGGCGCGGAGAGGCGGCGCGGCCGGGCAGGCACCCGACGTCCCTTTTTCTCCGTATGTGATATTTGAGCCGTGAAGATCCTGGTCATCGAAGACGAGCACGCTCTCGCCGACACCCTGCGCCGCGCCATCTCCTCGGACGGCCACTGGGTGGACGTCGCCCACGACGGGCCCACGGGCCTGGAACTGGCGCTGACCGGTGGCTACGACGTGGTCGTGCTCGACCTGATGCTGCCCGGCCTCAGCGGCCTGGAGGTCTGCCGCCGGATGCGCAACCTCGGCGAGCAGGCCCTCGTCCTCATCCTCACCGCCAAGGACGGCGAGTACGACGAGGCGGACGGGCTCGACGCGGGCGCCGACGACTATCTGACCAAGCCCTTCTCGCTCGTCGTCCTGCTCGCCCGGCTGCGCGCCCTCGGCCGCCGGGCCGGGCGCGAGCGGCCCTCCACCCTCCAGGTCGGCGATCTGACGCTCGATGTCGTGGCGCGGCTCTGCAAGCGCGGCGAGGAGACGGTCGAGCTGACCGCCCGGGAGGTCGAGGTGCTCGGCTGTCTGCTGGCCGCGGAGGGCGGCGCGGTCTCCAAGCAGGACATCCTCGACGAGGTCTGGGACTCGCCGGCCGACCTCGACCCCAACATCGTCGAGGTGTACGTCAGCTCCCTGCGCAAGAAGATCGACGCGCCGTTCGGCCGGAACACCATCCGCACCGTGCGCGGCGTCGGCTAC
>NZ_LIRJ01000140.1 GCF_001419745.1 Streptomyces silaceus
ACCCCGCCCCGCATCCGTCCCGCCACCGCCTCCGAACTCCCCGCGCTCCAGGACATCGAGCGCGCCGCGGGCGAGCCCTTCCGCGCCCTCGGCATGGCCGCGATCGCGGACGACGAGCCGCCGACGGTCGAGGAGCTGGAGCGGTTCCGGCGGGCGGGCCGGGCATGGGTCGCCGTCGACGCGGACGACGCGCCCGTCGCGTATCTCGTCAGCGAGCCCGTCGCGGACGCGGACGCGGAGCACATCGAGCAGGTCACCGTCCATCCGCGGGCCGCCCGGCGCGGCGTCGGCCGCGCCCTGATCGAGCACGTCGCGACGCTCGCCCGCGCCGAGGGCCGCGGCGCGCTCACGCTGACGACGTTCGCCGACGTGCCCTGGAACGCCCCGTACTACGCGCGGATCGGCTTCCGTCCGCTGGCGGAGGACGAGCTGACCCCGGCCCTGCGGGCGATCCGCGCGCACGAGGCGGAGCTCGGCCTCGACCGGTGGCCCCGCCTGTGCATGCGCCGTCCCCTGACGGCCGACGTCACGCCCCGAACCGCTCCCTGAGCTCGATCTTGCGGACCTTCCCGGAGACCGTCATCGGGAAGGAGTCGAGGATCCGCAGGGCGGCCGGGACCTTGTAGTGGGCCAACTGCCCCTTGCAGTGCGCCTGGAGCTCCTCCAGCGTCAGTACGTCGCGGGGGTCGCGCAGGATCACGCAGGCGAGCGGCACCTCTCCGTACCGCTCGTCGGGCACGCCGACCACCTGGACGTCCGCGACCTTCGGGTGGCCGTAGAGGAACTCCTCGATCTCGCGGGGGTAGATGTTCTCGCCGCCCCTGATGATCATGTCCTTGATGCGGCCGACGATCTGTACGTAGCCGTCCTCGCGCATGACCGCCAGGTCGCCGGTGTGCATCCAGCGTCCGGAGTCGATGACCTCGGCGGTCCGCTCGGGCTCGTCCCAGTAGCCGAGCATCACGCTGTAGCCGCGGGTGCGCAGTTCGCCGGAGGTGCCGCGCGGCAGCGTCACGCCCGTCGCCGGGTCGACGACCTTCACCTCGATGTGCGGCAGGACGCGGCCGACGGTGCCCGTGCGGCGCTCCAGGTCGTCGTCGCGGCGGGTCTGCGTGGAGACGGGCGACGTCTCGGTCATGCCGTAGCAGATGGAGACCTCGTCCATGTGCATCTCGGCGACGACCCGCTTCATCACCTCCACCGGGCAGGGCGAGCCCGCCATGATGCCGGTGCGCAGGGAACTGAGGTCGTACGTCGCGAAGTCGGCGAGGTTCAGCTCCGCGATGAACATCGTCGGCACGCCGTACAGCGAGGTGCACCGCTCCCGCTCGACGGCGTGCAGCGTGGCGACGGGGTCGAAGGACGGCGCGGGGATGACGATGCACGCGCCGTGCGAGGTGGCCCCGAGGTTGCCCATCACCATGCCGAAGCAGTGGTAGAAGGGCACGGGCAGACAGACCCGGTCCTGCTCGGTGTAGCCGACCGTGCGGCCCACCCAGTAGCCGTTGTTGAGGATGTTGTGGTGGGAGAGCGTGGCCCCCTTGGGGAAGCCCGTGGTGCCCGAGGTGTACTGGATGTTGACCGGGTCGTCGCAGCTCAACTCCGCCTCGCGTGACGCGAGTTCGCCTTCCGTCACGGTCGCGGCGGCGTTCAGGAGCGGGTCCCACGAGCCGTCGCCGATGTAGTGGACGGCGCGGAGCTCGGGGCAGCGCGGCCGGACCTCGTCGACGAGCGCGCGGTAGTCGCTGCTCTTGTGGGCCGGGGTGGCGACGAGCACGGAGATGCCGGCCTGCTTGAGGACGAACTCCAGCTCGTGCGCGCGGTAGGCCGGGTTGATGTTCACCATGACGGCGCCGATGCGGGCGGTGGCGTACTGCACGAGCACCCACTCGGCGCAGTTCACCGCCCAGATCCCCACGCGGTCGCCCTTGGCGACGCCCGAGCCCATGAACCCGCGCGCCAACTGGTCGACGGCAGAGCCGAATTCGGCGTACGTCCAGCGGGCGCCGCTGGGCACGTCGACCAGCGCGTCACGGTCGGGCCAGGCCGCGACGGCCCGGTCGAGGTTCTGGCCGATGGTGTCGCCGAGCAGCGGGGTGCGGCTGGTCCCGTGCGCGTACGAGAGCCCGCTCTCCGTGGGCCCCGCTCCCGGCGCGTGCGCCGCGGACCCGCCTCGCGATGCGCTCATCGGTAGTCCTCCTCGCGGTACTCGGCGTCGGAGCCCTTGGCGGTCGCCTCGCGCAGCTCGATGCGGCGGATCTTGCCCGACACCGTCTTGGGGAGCGCGCCGAACTCGATGCGCCGCAGCCGCTTGTAGGGCGCGAGCACCGCGCGCGAGTGCTCGAAGAGCAACTTCGCTGTGTCCGGGCCCGGTTCGTAGCCCTCGGCGAGCACCACATACGCCTTGGGCACGGAGAGCCGCAGCGTGTCCGGCGCGGGCACGACCGCCGCCTCCGCCACCGCCTCGTGCTCCAGGAGCGCGCTCTCCAGCTCGAACGGGGAGATCTTGTAGTCGGACGCCTTGAAGACGTCGTCGGCACGGCCCACGTAGGTGATGTAGCCGTCGGCGTCGCGCGAGCCGATGTCACCGGTGCGGTAGTAGCCGCCCGCCATGGCCTCGGCGGTGCGGTCCAGGTCGCCGTGGTAGCCGACCATCAGGCCGACGGGGTTCGCGCCCAGGTCGAGGGAGATCTCGCCCTCCGCCGCGCCCGGCGCGCCGGTCACCGGGTCGAGGAGCTCGACGACGAAGCCGGGCGTGGGCCGGCCCATGGAGCCCGGCTTCAGCTCCTGGCCGGGCGAGTTGGCGACCTGCACGGCGGTCTCCGTCTGCCCGAAGCCGTCGCGGATGGTCACGCCCCAGTCGCGCCGCACCTGCTCGATGACCTCGGGGTTGAGCGGCTCACCGGCGGCGACGACCTCGCGCGGCGGGGTGCGCAGCTGCGTCAGGTCGGCCTGGATGAGCATGCGCCACACGGTGGGCGGCGCGCAGAACGACGTCACCCCGGCGCGGTCCATCTCCGCCATCAGCCGCCCCGCGTCGAAGCGGGAGTAGTTGTGGATGAAGACGGTGGCCTCGGCGTTCCACGGGGCGAAGAGGTTCGACCAGGCGTGCTTGGCCCAGCCGGGCGAGGAGATGTTCAGATGGACGTCGCCGGGCTTGAGCCCGATCCAGTACATCGTCGCCAAGTGGCCGACCGGGTACGACACATGGGTGTGCTCGACGAGCTTGGGGCGCGCGGTCGTGCCGGAGGTGAAGTAGAGCATCAGCGGGTCGTCGGCGAGGGTGATGCCCTCGGGCTCGAAGGCGTCGGAGGCGTCGTCGACCCCGTCGTACGAGAGCCAGCCCTCGTGCTCCGCCCCGCCGCCGACGACGATCCGGGTGTAGGCGCCGGGCACGTCGTCGAACTTCGCGGCGTCCTCGGGGCGCACGACCACGTGCCGGGCGCGGCCGCGTTCGATGCGGTCGCGCAGGTCGACGGGTCCGAGCAGCGGCGTCGCCGGGATGACGACGGCGCGCAGCTTCATCGCGGCGAGTGCCAGTTCCCACAGCTCGACCTGGTTGCCGAGCATCACGACGATGCGGTCGCCGGGCCGGACGCCCTGCGCGCGCAGCCAGTTGGCGGCGCGGTTCGAGCGCGCCGCCAGGGTCGCGAAGGAGAAGCGGCCCTCGGTGCCGTCCTCCTCGACGATGTGCAGCGCGGTCCGCTCGTTGCCGTCGGCGATGACGTCGAACCAGTCGAGCGCCCAGTTGAACCGCTCGGGCCGGGGCCAGGCGAAGCCCTCGTACGCGGCGGCGTAGTCCTCTCGGTGCCGCAGGAGGAAGTCCCGTGCGGTACGGAACTGCTCCGTGGCACTCGTCCCGGTCGTCGTCATGTGCACCCCTACTCGATTCCCGCTCTTGCCGTCGCCCGTCGCGCCCGCGGCCGTCGAACTCACGACCGCCGCGATCAGGGTCGCGCGTACCGCCGCGCTCATTGCCGGACGCTACGTAACATCGTGTAATTCGTGATGCGGGTCTCACTACCCCCGGACGGGGGTGTCGCGAGGTGAAGGGACGAGCGCGTGTCGGCAGACGGCGGCGAGACGGTGGAGATGCGGGCCGCTCTGCTGCGGCTGCGCCGGGGCACGGGCCTCCCGGTGGCGTTCGGCGGCCTCCTCGAAGGATCGCGCCAGGTGCGGATCGGCGAGCTGAGCGGCACGGGCACCCGCGCCCTGAACGGCCTCGCGATCTCCTCGGGCAACGGGCTCGGCGGCAAGGCCGTCGCCCTGTCGCGGCCGTGCGCGGTCACCGACTACCACGTCTCGCGGCACATCAGCCACGAGTACGACGCGGCGGTGGCGGCCGAGGGCCTGCGTTCGGTGCTCGCGGTGCCGGTCGTGGTGCGCCGCCGGGTGCGCGGGGTGCTGTACGGCGCGCTGCGCGCGGCCCAGCCGCTCGGCGACCGGACGCTGGCGGCGGCGGTGGCCGCGGCGCGGGACGTGGAGCAGTCCCTCGTCGTACGCGACGAGGTGCGGTCGCTGCTCGCGGCGGCCCGGGAGCCGGTGGCCGGACCCGGGGCGTGGGAACAGGTCCGCGAGGCGCACGGCGCGCTGCGCGCCCTGGCCCCGCGGGTCCTCGACCCGGCGCTGCGGGCCGAACTCCTCGCGGTGTGCGGCCGGCTGGCGACGGCGGCCACGGTCCCCGAGCGCGAACGGGACCGCCCCGTCTCCCTCGCCCCCCGCGAGGTCGACGTCCTGTCCTGCGTCGCCGCGGGCGTGACGAACGCGGCGGCGGCCGAGCGGCTCGGGCTGCGTCCGGAGACCGTGAAGGGCTATCTGCGCTCGGCGATGCGGAAGCTGGGCGCGCACACGCGGCTGGAGGCCGTGGTGGCGGCGCGGCGGGCGGGGCTGCTTCCCTAGCCCCGCCCCGCCGCGGGTCCGCGGGCCGTTCACGGCCTCCCGGAGTGGGCTACTTGTCGGCGGTCAGCTTCCCCGCCACGCCCCAGCTGTCGGCGGGCGTCTCGTGGATCCAGACGTGCACGGTCTCGGCCGGGATCTTGTACGCGTCCACGAACGCGTCGGTGATCTGCCTGACCAGCTCCCGCTTGAGCTCGACGTCGCGGGGACCCTGCTGGACGGTGACGATGGGCATGGCTGAACTCCCTTGATCGGTACCGGATTCCCGGGCGCTTGTGCCGGTCTCTCGGTACGACCCCAGTCCAGCCGAGCCGCGCCACGCGACCAAGAGGCAGCCCGCGACCGCAGCGATCAGCTTTCGTGATCGTCGCAGCTCAGGGGCGTCTCTGCGGTGCAGACGGCGAGGAAGCCGGCGAGGTCCCGCGCCACCGGCCCGCCCTCCCGCACGGCCAGCCCGGTGGTGAGCGCGAGCCCCGGCGCGCGGAACGGCAGGAACGCCACGCGCGGGCTGTGCAGCAGCCGCGCGTGCGAGGCGTACACGACCGTCCACTGCGGCACCGCCCCCGCCCCGATCGTGGCGAGGGTGTCGTGCAGCGAACCCCCGACCGGGCCGGGCACCGGCGTGAACCCCGCGTCGCGGCAGGCCCCGACGACCAGGTCCACGAGCGCCGGGTTGGCGCGCCGCGCGGTGATGGCCAGCGGCATCCCGGCCAGCTCGCCGAGCGCCACGTCGGACCGTGCGGCCAGCGGGTGCGCGGCCGGGAGGGCGGCGACCAGCGGGTCGTCCCACAGGGGCACGATCCGTACGCCGGGGAAGGGCTCGGGAGCGCGTACGAACGCGGCGTCGACGCGCCCGTCGACGACCGCTTCGAGGCGCTCGTGCACGGGACCCGACACCAGCTCCACCGGCACCCCGGGCGCCCGTGCGGCGAAGTCCGCGAGGACCCGGTCCAAGTGCTCCCCGAGCCCGGTGCTGGTGGCGAGGCGCAGTCCGGCCGGCCGCACGACGGCGGCGCGCGCCCGCTCGGCGGCGGCGAGCACCGCCCGCGCCTCGGGCAGCAGCCGCTCCCCCGCCCCGGTGAGCCGCAC
>NZ_LIRJ01000141.1 GCF_001419745.1 Streptomyces silaceus
GGTCCGGGGGCCGCGTTGCTCGCCGTCAGCGAGGTTCTGAGGCCCTGAGGCCCTGAGGTCCAGAAATCCTGAGGTCCTTGAGGCTCTCGACGCCCTCGATGCAAACAAAGTGTTCACAATGGAGCGTTGACATCGCATCGTGTGGTCGCCCATGCTGTGCACATGCCCACGAACCCCGAGCAGTCCCCGGTGCCCGACGCCTCCGCCGACCCCTTCACGCAGCCGCACCCGGAGCAGGCCCGCGCCCAGCGGGTCTACGCCTCGCTGATGCGCATCGCCGAGCGGCACGGCGCCGACGGCGCGCAGCGCGCGCGGCAGGTCCACCCCTCCGTCCTCGGCCCGCACGAGGCGGTGCGGCTCGTGTCGTTCCTGCTCAGCGGCGCCGCGAAGCCCGTCGACGGCGAGGCCGAGGTGGACCACGCCGACATCACCGCCGCGCTCACGCTGCTGCCGCTGGTCCGCGGCGAGTTGGACGAGCTGGAGACCGGGCTCCTCCAGATGGCGCGCGGGCGCGGCATGACGTGGCCGGAGGTCGCCTTCGGCCTCGGGCTCGGCACCCCGCAGGCGGCCCGCCAGCGGTACGAGCGGCTGGTGTCACGGACGGCGGCCGAGGGGGGGTAGCCAGGGGGAAAATGCCTGGCGGCGGGTGCAGTGCGTCGCCACCATGGGGTCATGATCCCCACCGCGCCCCCGGCCACCGGCGTCCGTACCCCCTGGCAGCGGCTCCCCGCCCGTGTGCGGGCCGCGCTGGAGGACGAGCTCGGCGCGCCCGTGGTCCACGCGGTGACGCAGAGCGGCGGATTCTCGCCGGGGGTCGCCGCCCGGGTGCGGCTCGACGACGGGCGGCGCGCCTTCGTCAAGGCCGTCGGTGCCGAGGCCAACCCCGCCAGCCCCGGCCTGCACCGCGCCGAGGCCCGCAACGCCGCCGCCCTGCCGGACTCCGTGCCCGCGCCCCGGCTCCTCGCCTCCTACGACGACGGCGCCTGGGTGGCGCTCGCCTTCGAGGACGTCGACGGACGGCAGCCCGAAGTGCCGTGGCGGGCGGCGGAGTTCGACCGGGTGCTGGACGCCGTGGGGGAGCTCGCGCGGGCCGTGACGCCCGCGCCCTTCGACGCCCCCTCCGTCGTGGACACGGAGGCGGAGAGCTTCCGGGGGTGGGAGCGGCTGGCCGAGGAGGGCGCCGAGGACGACGCGCGGCTCGACCCCTGGGCCCGCCGCCATCTGCGGTCCCTCGCCGAACTGGCCTGCGCCTGGCCCCGGTTCGCGGCCGGCGACACCCTCGCCCACGGCGACCTGCGCGCCGACAACATGCTCCTGACCGCCGAGGGCCGCGTCGTCTTCGTCGACTGGCCGCACGCCGTGCGCGCCGCCCCCTGGTTCGACCTGCTCGTCATGCTGCCGTGCGTGCGGGCGCAGGGCGGGCCCGACCCGGAGGCGGTCTTCACCGCCCACCCGGTGGCCCGCGGCGCCGACCCGCGGGGCGTGACCGCCACCCTCGCGGCCCTCGCCGGATACTTCGTACGGGGATCGCTGCAGCCCGATCCGCCGGGCCTGCCGACCCTGCGCGCCTTCCAGGGCGCCCAGGGCGCGGCGGCCCTCGACTGGCTCAGGACGCGGCTCGGACCAGCGCTGCCATGACGCGCGTGTCCTTGCCCATCTCCGGGTGCCACTGCACGCCGAGGACCCAGCCGGGGCCGGGCAGTTCGACGGCCTCGACGGTGCCGTCCTCCGCGTGCGCCGACACCACGAGGTCCCGGCCCAGGCGGTCCACCGCCTGGTGGTGGTAGGTCGGCACGTCCGTGGACGCGTCCGGCACGATCGACGCGTAGAGCGTGCCGGGCACCGGCTTCACCGGGTGCGTGCCGAACGCGCCGACCCGCTCCGTGTGCCCGTCCAGGTGCTGGACCAGCGTCCCGCCGAGCGCCACGTTCAGGAGCTGCATGCCCCGGCAGATGCCGAGCAGCGGTGTGCCGGACGCCAGTGCGGCCTCGATCAGGGCGAGTTCCCAGGCGTCCCGCTCCCGCGCGGGCGGCCCGGTGCGCTCCTCGCGCTCCGCGCCGTACCGCACGGGCTCCACGTCCGGCCCGCCCGCGACGACCACGGCGTCGAGCCGGGCCACGACCGCGGCGGCGTACGCGGGATCGTCCGGCGGCAGCATGGAGGCGAGGCCGCCCGCCGCCTGGACGAGCCGGGGATAGCCGGCGGGCAGCAGGGCCGCGGGCAGCTCCCACACGCCCCAGCTCACCTTCGACTCCAGATAGGTGCTGACACCGATCAGCGGCCTGCCGCTCACTGCGTTCTCCTTCACCGTGGTGATCAGTTGCGTTCCAACTCTGCCTCGGCCGCCGCGAGCGCCGCGAACTCCTCCTCCGGCGCGCGGGCGACCAGGTGCTTGCGGCTGTACAGACCGAAGTACGCGATGGCCACCACGTACACCGCGAGGGCGATGAGCGCCGCCGTCACGTCCACCAGGAACGTCGCGACCAGCGCGGCACAGGCCAGGACGAGGGCCACGGACGACGTCAGGACGCCGCCGGGCGTGCGGTAGGGCCGCTCAAGGCCGGGCTCGCGGCGGCGCAGCACGATGTGCGACAGGGACATCAGGGCGTAGGAGATGGTCGCGCCGAACACCGCGACGTTCAGCATGCGGGCGCCGTCCCCGGTCGCCGCGGCCAGCGCGAAGCCGATGGCGCCCGGCACCAGCAGACCGAGGTAGGGGGCCTTGCGGCTGCTGGTGAGCGACAGGAAGCGCGGCAGGTAGCCGGCCCGGGAGAGCGCGAAGAGCTGGCGCGAGCCCGCGTAGATGAGGGAGAAGAAGGAGGCCACCAGGCCCGCGAGCCCCGCGTAGTTGACGATCCGGCTGAGCGTCGTCGCCTTGCCGCCCGGCTGCAGCGCCTCCACCAGCGGGTTGCCCGCGTCCTGGATCGCGTTCGCGCCGCGCGCGCCGGCCGAGGCGAAGAAGGTGAGGAGCGCGAGGACGACGAGGATCGCCATCGACCAGCGGATCGCGCGCGGCAGCGTGCGCGCCGGCTCCTTGGTCTCCTCGGCGGCCAGCGGCACGCCCTCGACCCCGAGGAAGAACCACATGCCGAACGGGAACGCCGCCCAGATGCCCAGCAGGCCCATCGGCAGCCAGGAGTTGGCGCCGAACGCGTCCGCGTCCACCGGGATGTCGTTGAGCCCGGAGGCGTCGAAGTCCATGAACGCGCCGACCGCGAAGATCAGCAGCGCCGTCACCGCGATGCCCGTCACCACGAAGCTGAAGCGCAGCGCCTCGCCGACGCCCCACAGGTGGATGCCGATGAAGACCACGAAGCAGGCGAGGTAGACCGGCCAGCCCGAGGTCAGCCCGAACAGGCCGAGCGACTCGACGTAGTCGCCGATGAAGATGGAGATCGCGGCGGGCGCCAGGATGTACTCGATGAGGATGGCCGTGCCGGTCAGGAAGCCGCCCCAGGGGCCGAGCGCCCGGCGCGCGAAGCCGTAGCCGCCGCCCGCGGTGGGCAGGACGGACGACAGCTCGGCCAGCGAGAAGACCATGCACGCGTACATCACGCCCATGAGCACCATGGCGATCGCGAGGCCGCCGAAGCCGCCCTCGGCCAGGCCGAAGTTCCAGCCCGAGTAGTCGCCGGAGACGACGTAGGCGACGCCGAGCCCGGTGAGCAGCAGCCAGCCCGCGCTGCCGCGGCGCAGCGTTCTGCGCTCCAAATAGTCGTCGGCCGGCTCGGCGGCGCTCGGCTTGCTGGACTCCACGGTCATGGCACGGCTCCTATGCGGCGGCGCGAGGCTTGCTGGCTCATTGGAACGGATCCATACCTTTGCGGTGCGGGGTGCGGGAAAGCAAGACCCGTGCGTTACGTGATGGTTAACCACTCCGCCCAGAGCGGCACTTCTCCGGTCAAGAAGCCCCGTGGCGCGGGTGCGGGGCGCCCCGCGGCTCAGGTCAGGAAGCCCCGCAGCAGCGCCGCCGTGCCCCCGCAGTGCTCCCGCATCATCTCGCGCGCGCCGTCCGCGTCCCCGTCGAGCACGGCCTCCACCAGCGCGCTGTGCTGGCGCTGCGAGTGCTCCAGGTTCCGCACGAGCAGCGGGATGCAGTCGAGCAGGTCGTTGACGGTGGCGCGGACCGCCGCGTACTGCGCCGTGAGCGTCGGCGAGCCGGACAGCTCGGCGAGCGTGAGGTGCAGCAGCGTGTCCAGGCGGCGGTACTCCGCGAGGGGCGCGTCGTGGGTCCGCGCGAGCGCCGTGCGCAGCCGGTCCGCCTGCTCGTCCGTCAGCCCGTGGGACGCGCACAGCCCGGCCGCGCCGACCTCCAGGACCTCGCGGAAGCGCAGCGCGTCCTCGACGTCGACGTCCTTGATGCGCCGGCGCAGCTCGTCCTCGCCGGGCGCCTCGGGGCGCGGCCGTACGAACGTGCCGCCGTAGCGCCCGCGCCGCGACTCGACCAGGCCCTGGTCCTGCAGCACCTTCAGGACCTCGCGCAGCGTCACCCGGCTGATCCCGAGCAGGTCGGCCAACTCCCGCTCCGACGGCAGGCGTTCGCCGCCGGGCACCAGGCCGAGGCGGACGACCTGGAGGATCTGCTCCAGGGCCTCCTCGAAGCCGTTCCCCGCCCGCACCGGGCGCAGCACCGCCGTCAGGCGCTCCTCCCGCGGCGCGGACGCCGCCGTGCCCTCTTCCGTGTGCGACATGCCCGTACCCCCTTCCCAAGCAATGGTTCTCCGCAATACCTTATGGCTCCCGGCTGACCCAAGGAGGCTTTTCCCGTGGCAGACCGCACACCCCCGCTCGCCGTCGAGGAGCTGAAGGCCCTCGTCGCGAGCGGCGAGATCGACACTGTCGTCCTGGCCTTCCCCGACATGCAAGGGCGGCTCCAGGGCAAGCGGTTCGCCGCCCGCTTCTTCCTCGACGAGGTCCTCGAACACGGCACGGAGGGCTGCAACTACCTCCTCGCCGTCGACGCGGACATGAACACCGTCGACGGCTACGCGATGTCCTCCTGGGACCGCGGCTACGGCGACTTCGCCATGCACGCCGACCTCGCCACCCTGCGCCGGGTCCCCTGGAACGAGGGCACCGCGATGCTGATCGCGGACCTCGCCTGGAACGACGGCTCGCCCGTCGTCGCCGCGCCCCGGCAGATCCTGCGCCGCCAGCTGGACCGGCTCGCCGAGCTCGGCTACACCGCGCACGTCGGCACGGAGCTGGAGTTCATCGTCTTCAAGGACACCTACGAACAGGCCTGGGACGCCGGATACAAGGACCTCACCCCGGCCAACCAGTACAACATCGACTACTCCGTCCTCGGCACCGGCCGCATCGAGCCGCTGCTGCGCCGCATCCGCAACGACATGGCGGCCGCCGGGCTCGTCGTCGAGTCGGCCAAGGGCGAGTGCAACCCGGGCCAGCACGAGATCGTCTTCCGCTACGACGAGGCCCTCGTCACCTGCGACCAGCACGCCATCTACAAGACCGGCGCCAAGGAGATCGCCGCGCAGGAAGGTGTCTCGCTCACCTTCATGGCCAAGTACAACGAGCGCGAGGGCAACTCCTGTCACATCCACCTCTCGCTCCAGGACGCCGACGGCACCAACGTCATGGCGGGCTCCGCCGACGACCCCGGCGGCATGTCGCCCGTCATGCGGCACTTCCTCGCGGGCCAGCTCGCCGCCCTGCGTGACTTCTCCCTCCTCTACGCGCCGAACATCAACTCCTATAAGCGCTTCCAGCAGGGCTCCTTCGCGCCGACCGCCGCCGCCTGGGGCTACGACAACCGCACCTGCGCGCTGCGCGTGGTCGGACACGGCCGCTCCCTGCGCTTCGAGAACCGGCTGCCCGGCGGCGACGTGAACCCGCACCTCGCGGTCGCCGGACTGATCGCCGCCGGCCTCCACGGCATGGAGCAGAAGCTCGAACTGCCCGACGAGTGCACCGGCAACGCCTACACCGCGGGCCACGAACACGTCCCCACCACCCTGCGCGAGGCCGCCGAGCTCTGGGAGAACAGCCCCATCGCCAAGGCCGCCTTCGGCGACGAGGTGGTCGCGCACTACCGCAACATGGCGCGGGTCGAGCTGGACGCCTTCGACTCCGCGGTGACCGACTGGGAGCTCCGCCGCTCCTTCGAACGCATGTGAGGCCCTTCTTGTCGTACGAGCACGCGCAGGCGCACCCGCACGCGCACGAGCACCAGGTACTGAACCCGGCGACCGAAGAGGTCGTCGCGACCGTCCCCGCCACCACCGTCCAGGGCGTCGACGCGGCCGTCGCCCGCGCCGCCGCCGCGCAGGTGACGTGGGCCGCCGCGGCCCCCGCCGACCGCGCCCGCCTGCTGCGCCGCTTCGCCGACCAGGTCGACGAACACCTGGAAGAGCTGGCCCAGTTGGAGGTCCGCGAGGCCGGTCACCTCATCGGCAACGCCCGCTGGGAGGCCGGCAACGCCCGCGACCTCCTGGAGTACGCGGCCGGGGGAGTGGAGCGCCTCAATGGCCGTCAGATCCCGGTCCCCGGTGGCCTGGACGTCACGATCCTCGAACCCCTCGGGGTCGTCGGCGTCATCGCCCCCTGGAACTTCCCCATGCCGATCGCGGCCTGGGGCACCGCACCTGCCCTCGCGGCCGGCAACGCGGTCCTCCTCAAGCCGGCCGAGACCACCCCGCTCACCGCGCTCCGACTCGCCGAACTCGCCCTGGCCGCGGGCCTTCCCGAGGGCCTCTTCCAGGTCCTGCCCGGCGCGGGCGACGTGGCCGGCGACGCGCTGGTCGAGCACCCCGGCGTAGCGAAGATCGTCTTCACCGGCTCCACCCGCGTCGGCAAGCGGATCATGGCCAAGTGCGCCGACCGCGTGAAGCGCCTGACCCTCGAACTCGGCGGCAAGAGCCCCAACATCGTCTTCGCCGACGCCGACATCGAGGCGGCGGCCGCCGCCACCCCCATGTCGTACCTCGACAACTCCGGCCAGGACTGCTGCGCCCGCACCCGCGTCCTCGTGCAGCGCTCGGTCTACGACCGGTTCGTCGAGCTCGTGACGCCCGCGGTCGAGTCGGTCGTCGTCGGCGACCCGGCCGACGAGAAGACGCAGATGGGCCCGCTGATCTCCAGGGCACAGCTGGAGCGCGTGCGGTCGTACGTCCCCGCGGGCGCGGGGATCCACGGATCGGCGCCCGAGGGCCCCGGCTTCTGGTTCCCGCCGACGCTGCTCACCGACGTCGGCCCGGACGCGCCCGTCGCCGTCGAGGAGGTCTTCGGACCGGTCGCCGTCGTCCTGCCCTTCGAGGACGAGGCCGACGCGATCCGGCTCGCCAACGCCACCGAGTACGGCCTGTCCGGCTCGATCTGGACGCGTGACGTCGGCCGGGCACTGCGCGTCTCGGGGGGCGTGCGGGCCGGGAACCTCTCCGTCAACTCGCACTCCAGCGTGCGCTATTGGACCCCCTTCGGCGGCTACGGGCAGTCCGGACTCGGCCGTGAGCTCGGCCCGGACGCCCTGACCGCCTTCACGGAAACCAAGAACGTCTTCATCAGCACGGAAAGCACGGAGGCCTGAAGCACCATGACCGAAGAGAACATCTGCCGCCGTCTCGTGGGCCGCACCGCCGTCATCACCGGCGCCGGCAGCGGCATCGGCCTCGCCACCGCGCGCCGCCTCGCCTCCGAGGGCGCCCGCGTCGTCTGCGGCGACATCGACGAGACCGCGGGCAAGGCCGCCGCCGAGGAGGTCGGCGGGATCTTCGTGAAGGTCGACGTGACCGACGCCGAGCAGGTCGAGGCGCTCTTCAAGACCGCCTTCGACACCTACGGCTCCGTCGACATCGCCTTCAACAACGCGGGCATCTCGCCGCCCGGCGACGACTCCATCCTGGACACCGGCCTGGAGGCCTGGAAGCGGGTCCAGGAGGTCAACCTGACCTCCGTGTACCTGTGCTGCAAGGCCGCCCTCCCCTACATGCGGCGCCAGGGCAAGGGCTCGATCATCAACACCGCCTCCTTCGTGGCCCGCATGGGCGCGGCGACCTCGCAGATCTCGTACACCGCCTCCAAGGGCGGCGTCCTCGCCATGTCCCGCGAGCTGGGCGTGCAGTTCGCCCGCGAGGGCATCCGCGTCAACGCCCTCTGCCCGGGGCCCGTCAACACCCCGCTGCTCCAGGAGCTGTTCGCCAAGGACCCCGAGCGCGCCGCGCGCCGCCTCGTGCACATCCCCGTGGGCCGCTTCGCCGAGGCCGAGGAGATGGCCGCCGCCGTCGCGTTCCTCGCCAGCGACGACTCCTCGTTCGTGAACGCCACGGACTTCCTCGTCGACGGCGGACTCACCGGGGCGTACGTCACCCCGCTCTAGCCCCCTCGTAGTTCACCCAGCAGCCACCCACCCGTCAGCCGGGCGTCGCGCGACGCCCGGCTGACCTGCGTAGACACGGAGTGTGTTCGTGAACTTCAAGCGCCGCGCCACCGCGGCCGCAGCCGTGCTCGCCGTCGCCTCGGCCGGTCTCGTCGCCGTCCAGGCCACCGCGGAAGCCACCCAGCCCCGGCCCCAGGCCCACGCCCGGCCTCAGGCCTGCCCCGACCTCACCGTCTCCGCGGGCTGGTACGGCCACAACAAGGCCCGGCTCCAGCAGATGATCGACCGTTACGGCGACTGCGGGCCGCACCACCGCCGCGGCGGCGCGAGGCCCGTGGCCACCTTCGACTGGGACAACACCGTCATCAAGAACGACGTCGGTGACGCCACCATGTTCTGGCTGCTGCGCAACGGACGGATACGCACACCCGAGAAGGGCGACTGGCACACCACCAGCCGCTATCTGACCGACCCGGCGGCCAAGGCCCTCGCGAAGGCCTGCCCGGCGAGCGGGACCACGCTGCCCACCCACCGCGACACCGCCTGCGCCGACGAGATCCTCTCCGTCTACGGCGAGGGCACCACGACCACCGGCACGGCCGCCTTCGCCGGCTTCGACCACCGCCGCATGGAACCCCAGTACGCCTGGCTCGCCCAGCTCACCCGCGGCTGGTCCACCCACCAGGTCAAGCGGTTCGCGGCCGCCGCCCGCAAGGAGAACCTCGCCGCGCCCGTCGGCACGGAACAGCGCGTCGGATCGGGCAGGGTCACCGGCTGGGTCCGCTACTACGACCAGCAGCGCGACCTGATCCGCACGCTCAAGAAGGCCGGGTTCGACGTGTACGTCGTCTCCGCCTCGCCCGAGCCCGTCGCCGAGGTCTGGGCCGAGGGCGTCGGCATCGACGCCCGCCACACGCTCGGCATCCGCAACGTCACCGCGCACGGCAGGCACACCGCGCACCTCAAGGGCTGCGGCACCGTCGCGGACGGCGACGACTCGATGATCACGTACATCGACGGCAAGCGCTGCTGGATCAACAAGGAGATCTACGGCGTGCGGGGCGCCGCCGCCGAGAAGGTCCAACCCGCCCACAAGCGCCAGGTGTTCGCGGCGGGCGACTCCGACACGGACATCTCCTTCCTGCGCGACGCGACCGCCCTCAGGCTCGTCCTGAACCGCAACAAGAACGAACTGATGTGCCGCGCCTACGAGAACGGCGACGGCCGCTGGCTGGTCAACCCCATGTTCATCGAGCCCAAGGGCAAGAAGGCCGACGCCTACCCGTGCGCCACCACCGGCTACACCGAACGCGACGGCCGCCAGGGCCCGGTGCGCCGATCGGACGGCTCGGTCGTCCCCGATCAGCGGGACACGGTGTACGGGGCGTCGCGGGCATCGTCAGCGCCGTAGGACTGATGTACGGTCCACTCACATGCGTAAGAGAAACATTGTGGCGCTGACCCTGGCCACGGCCGCCTCGCTGGCGGCGGCCGTGCCCACGGCTCTCCCCGCGGCCGCCGCCACGGCCGCGCACTCCGCGAACTCCCGTACCGGGGGCGGCGACTGCCCGCAGCTGTCGAAGAAGCTGAGCTGGTACGGCGAGAACCGCGCCAAGCTCCAGCGGACCATCGACGAGCGCGGCACCTGCGCCAACCCGGACCTCGGGCACGGCAGGAGCAAGCGCCCGGTCGCCGCGTTCGACTGGGACAACACCATCACCAAGAACGACGTGACCGACGCGACCATCGCCTGGTCGCTGCGGCACGACAAGATCCTGCGGCCAAAGAGCTGGAAGTCCACCAGCGCGTGGATGACCGACGAGGCCGACCGCGCCCTCACCAAGGCGTGCGGCACGAAGGTCCCCGTCGGCAAGCCGCTGCCCACGTCCACCAACACCGCCTGCGCCGACGAGATCTTCGAGGTCCGCGAGGACGGAAAGACGATGAGCGGCGCCGCCGCCTTCGCGGGTCAGTGGGACCACCGGCACACCGTCCCGCAGTACGCCTGGGTGCCGCAGCTCTTCGCCGGGCACACCGTCCGCGAGCTGGAGTCGTACGCGGCCAAGGCCCGCAAGGAGGCCCTCGCGGCCCCCATCGGCGCCACGCAGACCGTCGGCACGCACGAGATCCCCGGCTACGTCCGCTACTACGACCAGCAGCGCGACCTGATCCGTACGCTCAAGAAGGCCGGCTTCGACGTCTACATCGTCTCCGCGGGCTCCGAGCCGGTCACCGAGGTCTGGTCGAAGGGCGTGGGAATCGACCGGAAGCACACCATCGCCATCCGCTCCGTCCTCGACCGCAAGGGCCGCATCACCACCTGGAACCAGGGCTGCGGCGGCGTCCCCGTGAACAAGGGCGAGGCCATCCCGTACATCGACGGCAAGCGCTGCTGGATCAACCAGGAGATCTACGGGATCAAGGGCAAGGCGGCCTGGGACAAGCAGGACTTCAGGCACCGCATCGCCCTCGGCGGCGGCGACGCCGACACCGATGTGACGTTCGTCGGCGACGCGACCGGCGCGCACCTCGTGCTGAACCGCAACAAGAGCGAGTTCATGTGCCGCGCGTACGACAACGCCGACGGCCGCTGGGTCGTGAACCCCATGTTCATCGAGCCGCTGCCGCGGAAGAGCGGCACCTACCCGTGCGCGAGCGCCGCGTACAACGAGCACGACGGGAGCAAGGGCCCGGTGCTGCGCGAGGACGGCTCGGTGGTGCCCGACCAGCTGGACTCGGTGTACTGACCCGCGCACCAGGTCCTAGAGTGCCGGGATGAGCATGACACCGCCGCCCGGCTGGTACCCGGACCCCCACCAGCCCTCCGTCGAGCGCTGGTGGGACGGGACCGCCTGGACCGAGCACCGCCGGACGCCCGAGGCGCCCCAAGCGGCCACGGCACAGCAGGGGTTCGGGCCCGTCGACCCGGCGGCGACCGCGGTGATGTCCCCGGCGGCGGCGGGCGGCGGACGCGCGAAGGTCATCGCGCTGACCGTCGCTGCGGTGGTCCTCGTCGGCGCGATCGTCACCGGCGCCTTCGCCCTCACCGAGGACTCCGGCGACCCGGAGGGCGGCGGCCCCGCGCCGACCGCGCCCGCCAAGACCGGCGCGGAGCCGTCGGCCACGGAGAAGAAGTCGCAGTCCCCGACCGCCGACGCCGACCCGAACACCCTCGTCGACGACCTCAACGGCATCACGCTCCCCGTGCCCGAGGGCTGGGAGAAGGACGTCGACACCATCGGCGGCGGCGCGACCGTCCAGACCCCGGACATCGTCGACTGCCCCGGCGACTCCGGGCTGTGCCGCGAGGGAACCGTCACCTCGGGCACCGTGACCGGCACGGACGAGACCGACCCCAAGGCCCTCGCCCTGGACGACATCAAGGACGCCGCGGACGCCGCGTACGACAAGGACGCGCTCGACCGGCAGCCGTACGGCGGGATCACGCGCCACGAGAAGGTCAAGGAGGGCCAGGTCGCGGTCGCGGGCCGCTCCGGCTACTTCGTGCGCTGGCGCGTGCACACCGCGAAGGGCGACGGCGGCTACGTCCAGTCGCTCGCGTTCGCGTCGAGCGTCGGGTCGGAGTCGATGGTCATGGTCCGCTTCACCGTCGGCGCGGGCAAGGGCGCGCCGGACGTCTCCGTCATGGACGAGATCACCGACGGGATCCGGTCGGTCGACGACAGCGCGACGGGCGGGGGCGTGGGGAACACCGTGGGCCCCACGCCGTAGCCACGACGGATCCCCGGGCAGGCGGCGCGCCGCTCCGGGCAGGCGCGCCGCTCCATGAGGGCGCCGCTACAGGAAGGTGTGCCCTTCCCCTCGATACGTCGGCACGCTCGCCGTCACCTCGTCGCCCGCCACCAGGTGCAGCGTCTCGAACCGCTCGCACAGCTCACCGGCCTTGGCGTGCCGGAACCACACCTTGTCGCCGATCAGCAGATCGTCCGCCGGGGGACCGTGCAGCGGCGTCTGCACCTCGCCGGCGCCCTCCTGCGGGTCGTACCGCAGCCCCTCGGGCAGATACGGCTGCGGCGAGCGGTCGGGGCCCGCGACACCGGAGGCGGGATAGCCGCCGCCGAGCACCGTCACGATGCCCACGCCGGGGCGCCGCACCACGGGCTGCGCGAACAGCGCGGCCGGACGCCCGCTGAACGACGTGTAGTTGTCGAAGAGCCGCGGCACGAAGAGCCCCGACCCCGCGGCGATCTCGGTCACCGCGCGCTCGGCCGCCGTGTGCTGCACGCTGCCGGTCCCGCCGCCGTTCACGAACTCCAGGTCCGGCGCGACCGCCCGCACCGCGGCGATCGTCTCCCCGCGGCGCGCGGCCAGCTCCTTGCGGGCGGCACTCTGCATCATCCGGATCGCCCGCGACCGCGCCGGATGCCCCTCGACGGCGTCCCCGACCCCGGCCACATGCCCCTCGTACGCCATGACGCCCACGAGCCGGTACCCGGGCCGCCGGGCGATGGCGCGGGCCAGCGAGGCGACCTGCACGGGGGAGTGCAGCGGAGAGCGGAGCGCGCCGACGCGCACCCGCCCGCCGAGCACCTTGAAGGAGGTGTCCAGCTCCAGGCAGACCCGTACCTCCTCGCTGCCGCCGTCCCGCGCCTCGTCGATCAGGCGCAGCTGGGCCGGGTCGTCGACCATCACGGTCACCGACGCGGCGAGCTTCGGGTCGGCGGTCAGCTCGGCGAAGGCGGCGCGGTCCGCGGAGGGGTAGGCGAGCAGCACGTCCTCGAACCCGGAGCGGGCCAGCCAGATCGACTCGGCGAGCGTGAACGACATGATCCCGGCGAAGCCGTCGCGGGCCAGCACCCGTTCGAGCAGCGCCCGGCAGCGCACGGACTTGCTCGCGACCCGGATCGGCTTGCCCGCGGCCCGGCGCACGAGGTCGTCGGCGTTGGCGTCGAAGGCGTCCAGATCGACGATCGCGACAGGCGCGTCGAGGTGTGCGGTGGCCCGGTCGTAGCGGGCTCGGTCTGCGGAGCGGGCTGTCATGGCCGAAGCCTGCCAGACACGATTACCCGAGGGTAGGGGGATGATCCGGGCAGATCGCCCGGGGGCCCGCACTGAGTTCCCGTGCGACCTGCGTCTGCCCGTAGAGTGACGCGCACGGAGCCCGGCCGAGTGACACGCGCGGAGCCTCGCCGAACCGAGCGCTCCGGCCGGCCGAGCGCGAGGAAACGGGGGAGCATGAGCACGGAGGCGCCTCGCAGCCCCATTCCGCCGCGCCCCGGCAC